>CAYRZX010000589.1:0-2508 GCA_964428665.1 uncultured Gemmatimonas sp. | reverse complement strand
AGGATGACCCCCTCGTTGGACTCGAACCCGTCCATCTCCACCAGGAGCTGGTTGAGGGTCTGCTCCCGCTCGTCGTGCCCGCCCCCGATCCCCGCGCCCCGGTGCCGCCCCACCGCGTCGATCTCGTCGATGAAGATGATGCACGGGGCGTGCGCCTTCCCCTGCTCGAACAGGTCGCGCACGCGGGAGGCCCCCACGCCCACGAACATCTCCACGAAATCGGACCCGCTCATGCTGAAGAACGGGACCCCCGCCTCCCCGGCCACGGCCTTGGCGATGTAGGTCTTTCCGGTGCCCGGCGGCCCCACGAGCAGGACGCCCTTCGGGATGCGCCCGCCCAGCTTCTGAAACTTGCGGGGGTCCTTGAGGATCTCGATGATCTCCTGGAGCTCCTGCTTGGCCTCCTCCGCCCCGGCCACGTCCTTGAACGTGACCTTGGGCTTGTCCTCCGACACGAGCTTGGCCCGGCTCTTGCCGAACGAGAACGCCCCCTTGGGGCCCCCCTGCATCTGCCGGAGGATGAAGATCCAGAGCCCCGCGAACAGGAACCAGGGGAGCATGTTGAACAGGAAATTGAGCCAGTTGTAGGGCTTGGTCTTGAACTTGAAGTCGACGCCGTACTCCTCCCACTCCTTCCGGGTCTGGGAGTCGATGATGCCCAGGTTCACGACGAAGTGCTGATAGGACTTGGTGTTCCCCGCCTCGTCCTGCAGGGGCTCCGGCTCGGCCAGGTGCCCCTGGAAACTCGTCTCCACGATGTCGGCGCTCCTGATCTTGCGGCCCTGGAGCAGCTCTCGATAGGTCTTGAAGCTGATCACCGCCGTGTCCGAGGGGATGTTGCTGCCGAAGAACTTGGCCGCAAAGATGACGACGAGGAAGAAGAAGATCCAGAGGAACAGGACCTTGGATGCCCGGCGCCACTGGAACCCGCGCGAAGGTCCCCCCTTCCGCTTGCCCCGCCCCGGCTGACGCCCCTCCGCGGAGACGCCCCTGTCCCGGTCCCTGAGAGGAGCGCCGGGCCTGGAGGAAGACGGACCGGACGACCGCTCCCCCCCCTCCTCCGATTCCTCGACCTCCGGCCTCTCCTGATCTCTCTCACTCATAAGAAATGTCCTTAGAAATGTCCTTAGAAATATCCTTACTTCTTTTAACGCGTATATGAACCACCCGTTTCGTCCGGCCCGTCACCCGCGCGGCGTGCGAGAGCCGATGGCCCACGACCCACACGATGGCCCCACTGCCCGTCAGGACCGGCACGCTGTCCCGCAGGGGGCGGGGGACCCTGGCGTCGGCCAGCAGGTCGCTCACCCGCTTGGTCCCGGCCATGCCCAGGGGCTGAAATCGGTCCCCCTTTCGCGCGTTCCGGATCGTCGCCCCCTGCGCGAAGGCGCGGAGGTCCGCGAACGCCTCGTCAGGCCCGGCCCTCCGGATGGACGCCCCCACTTCGGAGGCAGAATGAACGCTGACCGTGAGGACGAGGCCCAGGGCCGGGATTGTCGTCCGTCCGGGGATCTGGAGCGGCGTCTCGAAGGCCGGCGTCGGCCTGGCGAAGATCAGGGCGTCAGAGGCGCGGCAGACGCCGACCCCGGCGGAGACCCTGAGCGCCCTTGCGGGACCGTGCAGGGCGCTCAGGACGCGCCCCACGACCTCGAACGAGAGCGCGTCGCCCCGGCATCCGGCCCCGGCCAGGGCCCGCCGGATGACCCGGCGCTGCAACGCTAAATGATAACCTAAAACCCGTTGAACATCAAGGACTATCTTTCCGGGAGGGGAGGGCCTTTGCGCCCGGACGAACGCCCGATGAACGACCCCCTCCAGCCACGCCTCCTCCTCCGAAAGGATGGAGGCCGTGCGGGCCAGGACGCCCTCCACATCCGGGTTGTAGTCCCGCCGGAGCCGGGGGAGCAGGTCGCGCCGGATGCGGTTGCGCGTGAAGCGCACGTCCCGGTTCGTGGCGTCCCGCCGGAAGGGGAGGCCCCGGAGGGTCAGGTAGCGCTCCACCTCCCCCCGGCTCACGCCGAGCAGGGGGCGCACCCAGACGCCGTCCCGCACCGGCCGCATCGCGCCCAGCCCCCCGCGTCCGCTCCCCCGGAGCAGGCGGAGCAGCACCGTCTCCGCCTGGTCGCTCCGCGTGTGCCCCAGGGCGATTCGAGAGGCCCCGACCCTGCGCCGGGCCTCCTCCAAAAACCGCAGGCGCGCCTCCCGCGCCGCGTCCTCCAGGGAGCGCCCCTCCGCCCTTGACAGCGCCCCCACGTCGCAGACGCCCGCCTCACACGGAAGTTGCATCTGTTTCGCCGCCCGCTCCACGAATCGGGCGTCCGCGTCGGACGCCCGGCCCCGGAGCCGGTGGTTGAGGTGGGCCACGCAGAGCCGGATGCCCAGCGCCTCGCGCAGCCGGGACAGGAGGTCGAGCAGGCAGATCGAGTCCGGCCCCCCGGACACGGCGACCAGGACCGTCTCCCCCGGCCTGAACATGCCGTGTTCCAGGATACAGGCGCGGACCTTTTC
>CAYRZX010000588.1:0-2513 GCA_964428665.1 uncultured Gemmatimonas sp. | reverse complement strand
TAAGAGGCCGGCGGACGGGCTTTTTTCCGCTCAGAGGGACGTCTGCCCACAGGGGAGACGTATGTACGTATATCTCTGTAAAAATATAGGGTTTTGGGCCGAATGTCAAGGGAAAAGAGGATAGACCGCTGACCGCTGACCGTTGACCGTCCTCGGTCGTCGGTCCTCGGTCGTCGGTCCTCGGTCGTCTGTTGCGCGGGCAAAATAGTCCTGAAGTTTCGAGGATGAGCGCCGATAATAGGAGTAAGGCTCAACCCCTTCAGTGCGCCCTCATGTATTCTGGGGAGGCGCTGCCAAATAGACTAAAAATAGATATTAAAGAAGATATCCAAGAACAGGAGAGAGGAAAAATTCCAATGGAGGTGGTGAAATGAGACGATAAGCCTGACGTCCCGCGCCTGATGGGATGGATGGATACGCTGTGTCGCCGAAGGGGGACGTCTGAACAATAATGATAAGGACGTCATTTGTTGGGCGTCCCGGCATCACCGTTCTGAGGTTATTTTCCTGCGTGTGTGTCCAAGGAAGGAGAGTCTCAAAAATGAAACCAAGACTTCTGGTTAGCTGCCTGGTAGCGTTCTGCCTGGCGTTCGTGTTTGCGGGTTCGGCGTGGGCGGCCTCGGCCGTCATAAAGCCCGACCAGCTTCCGAACGGGGCCACCAACACGCCCAGTGGCAACGTCATTCACGCCCGGCTGGAGGTCACGCTGACCGGGGCGATCACCGTCGGGGCGAGCACGGACCTGACTGTCACGCTGCCCTCTGAGGTCACGCTCAAGACCAGCATCCTGGCGGTCTCGTATACGCAAGGCGCGACCGCGCAGGCCAACAAGGCCGTGTTCATCGCAAAGTCCTCGGGCGCTACGGTCGTCGCCGCCATCGGCACCAGCGTGACGACGACGGCCTTCGATGTGGAGATCACGAACGGGGGCGCGGCGGGGGAGAAGCTGATCTTTGAGATGGACCTGATCACCCCCGCCAACTTCACGTCGCCGGGGGCAACGACGTTCACGCTGACCTTCCCCAACGACACGGCGGAGAACACCACGGCGGCGGTGACGAAGAAGCAGAACTCTCAGCTCACCTTCATCACCTTCTCCGAGCCGACGGGGAACAACGACACGACCTCGGCGGAGGGGACGGGCTACAAGATCACCTTCCCGGCGGCCCTGCCCGACCTGGTGCACGACGACAACACCAAGTCGACCACCGACAACCCCAACGGTTCGAATAACCTGGGCACGGCGCTCAACAGCACGGACGACGCCGATGACATGATCTACCGGTTCTGGGCCTCGACGGACTCCACGCTGACCAAGGTGACGTCGGGCGCGACGCGGCTGAACGTCCTGGAGATGAAGCGGGTGCCCAACACCTCTTTCTCGCCCGCGCGCGACGGCGGGTCCTACACGGCGACGCCCTCTGGCCTGGTCCAGAGCCCGGTGGCCGTGGACGAGGGCATCGTCACAGAGCTGTTCGCGTCGCGGTTTGCGGACGCCAACTTAGAGGGGCTGGTGGACACGCGGGGTCTGGCGGCGGGGAAGTGGTTCATCTACGTCTCCACGGACAAGACCTCGGACTACTTCCTGGGCCGGAGCGGCCACCTGGTGGTGAAGCACAGCCCCGGCTTCCTGTCCGCGGCGTGGGACGGGGACCAGACCGGGGACTTCAGCTCACTCGGCATCGTGGAGAACACGGTGGACGCGGCGACCACGGACGACGCGTATAACATCACCCTCGACTCCGGGCAGCTCTTCAGCAGGACCGGCGTGCAGTCGGCGAACGAGGTCACCGTCTCCGGCGCCGCGGCCGACTACAAGACGAACGTGGACCTGGCCTTCGTGGCGGTGGACTACGACAACCCCACGGCGGACATCGCGATCTTCGTGTCCACCAACTCCGGCCTCACGACCAATGAGTTGACGACCTCCGGGTCCAGCATCACGGGCCTGACCGGGGCGCGCATGGTCTCCAAGAGCGACACCCTGACGCTGGGGGCGCGGAGGCACAACTTCAAGCCGGAGGACAGGATCTCCGTTTTGGGCACGGACACGACCTTCGTGGCGGCGGGGAGCTACACGGTCTACTTCGCGGCCTACGACGGGACGAACAAGACGCTCGAGAAGGCGTCTGACCTGAGTGCCACGCTGACCAAGACGGCGCTCACGCTGGCGGTGAAGCACTCGCCGCAAATGAACGTGGACCCGCAGGCGTTCGACCAGGGGTCGGGCAACAACCTGAACGTGAACACGGGCTCGACGGTCTCGACGGCCAAGCCGCAGCGGAGCCTGCGCATCTCGTGGGAGCAGAACGGTCTGGAGGGGGTCAAGTCCGTGGAGGTGACGCCCACCATCGACCTGTTCTACAGCACCAGCGCGTCCTACACGACGGCGGCGGGGCTCAAGGCGGATGTGGGCATCGCCGCCGACGTCCACAAGATCACCAAGTCCGGGGCGATCTCGCTGAGCAACAAGGCGAAGTTCAATAACCACTTCGACTGGGACCTCTGGACCT
>CAYRZX010000587.1:0-2515 GCA_964428665.1 uncultured Gemmatimonas sp. | reverse complement strand
CTAGGGGGCAAACCGACAGATTTTGGGCCATAGACGGCCAAATGGAACTTACTGAACGTGACCTGTCAACCGCCGCTCTGAGGCAGGCAGACCTGAACGCTTCACCCCCTTCCGGCCTGCATCGCCTCAAATAAAAAAGCCAGACAGACATTCGTGTGGACAGATCATCCATTGAACGCTATCTGGCAGACATCCCCCCTCACCTGGAAGCTTTCCCTTACATAACCTGCAGATTCCGGGCTATCCAGGCTGTAAATGATACTCACATCTTGGCAGTGGCCCTCTTGAATATATGATTTCCTCCTAATTCTCTTGGAGAGAGGCGGTTAGGAGGAATATCGTGAACATCTTACAATCCGTTCTCACCTTAATGATATAATTATACAAGTGATTGAAATGTAAAAAAATTGGACGCGTTTGTCAACAAGAAAAAAAAGGCCCGGCGGAATAGCCCCCGCGCCCCCGCCGGGCCTTGCAAGGGCCTTTCTGAAGAAGCCGCTCCGTTTATCGCGCAGCGATTGAGATCACGCGATCTCGAACCGCAGGCGCATCTCCTTTTGCAGCTTCCGGGGCGCAAAGGTGATCCTCGTGATCACCTCGTCCGCCCTCCCCTCCTTCGACTCCTCCACCAGCCGCCTGAACCGGAACCGCCCCGGCGTCTCCACGCCCGACAATCGTACCCGGCTCCCCCTCGGCCCGATCCTCACGGACCGCCCGTTCGGGGCCACCTCCACCTGCTCGAACGTGATGAACGCCTCCTCCAGAGACCGGGGCGCGCGGCTGAACGTGTAGGCGTCCTCCAGCGTCAGCCGGTTCGCGCGGGCGTTCAGCGTGAACGTCCGGGTCAGCCGCTTCACCGTGCCCCTCGGGTACGCGCGCGTCATGTCGATCATCGCGCGCTTCCTCCTCTCGCCGTTCAGGTTCTCCACCTCCAGCGTCCCGTAGTACCGGGACCCGGCCTGCTGCTGCTTGCCGCCGATCACCGGCACGGAGTGCCCCAGGGAGTTGCAGAACACGATCTCGTAGCGCCGGGGCGAGAACGTCTTCCGCGTGTAGAGCGGCGCGCCGGGGTCCACCAGCAGGAGCCGGTCGCCCCGGTGCACGATAAAGCTCCCGATGTCGTTGTGGTTGTGCGGCACCCCGTTGTGCCCGGCTAAGGCCATCAGCGTCATCTGCCGACTCCCCGGCCTCCCCCGCAGCTTCACCTGCCCCAGGTCCGGCATCAGATAGTCCCGGTGGTCCGGCGCGCCCCTCGCCCTCTGCCCCCGGTAGAGCGCCAGCTCGTGCATCCCGGACAGCCTCAGCGTCCGGTTCGGGCGCGGCTCGCACAGCTCGTAGAGCTCCGGCATCTTGTAGAACGCGTTGATGATCATCGCGATGCGGGCGGAGATGTAGCCGTGGTGCGAATCCGCGAACGTGGACCGCAGCGGCCCGGCGATCTGCGCGGCCAGGGGGTAGCGGCAGATCCGCTCGATCTTGTCGCCGGTCATGATGTTCAACTCACCCCCCGTCTTCAGGGAGAGCGCGTGCGCCGCGTAGAGGTAGTGCCCGAACCCGTAGGACCAGTAGCCCGGCCCCTCCTCGCACCCCCCGTCCTCCGTGAACCCGTCCAGGGCATACGTCAGGTTCTGGATGGCCGCGTGCGTCACGTGCGCCAGGATCCTCGGGTCCTCGATCTGGTAGAGCGCAGCCCGGATGACCTCCCCGTTGCACACGTGGTTCCAGTTCATGCGCCTCGTCTTCCACTCGTCCATGTGCCTGTAGTTCCAGAAATTCTGGAAGATGCGCCGGTCGATCTCCGCCGAGACCCGCGCCTTCACCTCCTCCTCCAGCCGGCCCCCCAGCACGTGCAAAATCTCCGCGAACGTCGCCCCCAGCGCCGCCGACCCCAGGTCGATGGCCCGCCCCTCGTGCGCGGCCATCACCCACGTATGGTCGTCGCAGTAGGCCCAGAGCAGGTCCTGCAAGTAATCGACATCCGCCTTCGGGTGCCCCAGATAGAGCGCCGTGGCCGCGCGCTCTAACTCCCGCCGGCGATGCCCCGATTTGGACTGCGGCAGCGTCCGGTCCCCGACGCGCCGGTAGTTGCGGAACGCGGACCGCTTGATCACCGGGATGTCCCGGCCCGGGTCCAGATGCTCGCTCAGATCCTCCCAGACGCCGTTGGCCCTCGCCAGCCGCCTGGCCCGGCCCACGGCCTCCGGATCGGTCAGGTACGGGGCCGGGGAGCGGTCCTGATGGCGCGCGAACTGATCGGCCAGCTCGGTCATCGTCACGTGGCGCAGGAGCATGTCCATGTCAATCCCCCTTGATGAAAAATAAATGGTGTCAGGCCCTCACCCTCCCCCAAACCTGTGGATAAGGCCCTTAGCGCCCCCTCCCTCTCCCGTACGTACGGGAGAGGGAGGGGGGTGGGGGTGGGTGAGGGCCTGTTGCCTGTTGCCTTCCGCCTCATGCCTCACACCTTCACCCGGTGCGCCTCCACCACCTCCATGTTCAGTTCCACACCCAGCCC
>CAYRZX010000586.1:0-2525 GCA_964428665.1 uncultured Gemmatimonas sp. | reverse complement strand
TCGGTCAATTAGAGGTCATCCCACAGGAGGTCAGCCGGGTGTTTCTCAACGTCGTCAACAACGCCTGTTATGCGGTCCACGCCAAGAGGAAGGCCCGGGGAGATGTCTTTTTGTCCACCCTGACGGTCCGCACCGCAAACCTAGACGACCGCGTTGAGGTTCGCATCCGGGATAACGGAACGGGGATTCCGGCGGGGATTCGAGATAAGATATTCGATCCCTTTTTCACGACGAAGCCTACGGGTGAGGGGACCGGGTTAGGGCTATCCATCAGCTACGACATCGTCGTCAAGCAGCACCAGGGCGACATCCGCGTGGAGAGTGAGGAGGGGAGTTACACGGAGTTCATCATCGGCCTGCCCAAGTCACGCAACATTCGTTCGGGGAACTGAACGCTTACCTAAGGAGTAGGGGATGCCGGCCACGATTCTGGTCGTCGATGACGAGCCCGACATGGAGATTCTGGTCCGCCAGCGATTTCGTAAGGAGGTCCAGGCGCAGGAGCTCTCGTTCGTGTTCGCTCACAACGGGATCCAGGCGCTGAAGAAGTTACAGGAGATGGAGGAGATCGACCTCGTGCTGACCGATATTAACATGCCTGAGATGGACGGCCTCACCCTGCTCGCCCACATCAGGAGTCTGAATGTCCCCCTCAAGACCGTGATTGTATCCGCCTATGACGACATGGAAAACATTCGAACAGCCATGAACCGGGGGGCCTCCGACTTTCTGACCAAGCCCATCGACTTCGTCGATCTCGAAGCAACGCTCCACAAGACCCTGCAGGAAGCCCTGGCCTTCAAATGGGCCTTGTTCGAGCGCCAGCGTGCGGAGGAGGCGCTGCGCGAGAGCGAGCGCAGGCTGACCCAGTTCCTGGAGGCAGTCCCGGTGGGCGTGTTCGTGATGGATGCTGGCGGAAAACCCTATTACGCGAATCAGGCTGCGCAGCAGATACTTGGAAAAGGCATCGCGCCGGATGCCACGCCTGATCAATTGGCAGAGGTCTATCAGGCGTATCTCGCTGGCACGGATCGGAAATACCCGACCGACCAGATGCCTATCGTGCAGGCTTTGAGGAGGGAAAGTTCGACTGTCGATGATATGGAGATTCATACACCTGACAGGATTATCCCTCTGGAAGTGTGGGCGAGGCCCATTTTTGATAAAGATGGTACTGTTGTCTACGCCATCGCCGCCTTTCAGGACATCACTGGGCGTAGGCGGGCAGAGCAGATATCGGCGGAGTACAACCGCACCCTGGAGCGTGAGGTGGCCCAGAGAACACAGGAGTTGCAGGAGGCCACCCGGCGCAAGTCGGCGTTCCTGGCCTCGATGTCCCACGAGTTGCGCACGCCGATGAACGCGATCAAGGGGTTCACCAGCCTAGTGTTGCGCCGGGAGCCGAGCCTGACAGACCGCGGGAAGCAGAACCTGGAGAAGGTGGGCCAGGCGTCCGACCATCTGCTGGCGATGATCAACGACCTGCTGGACCTGTCGAAGATCGAGGCGGGCAAGATGGACGTGAATGTGGAGCGGTTCGACGTGAAGGCGCTGGTGGCCTCGTGCTGCGACACGGTCAGCCCGCTGGTCCTGACGAAAGACGGTCTGGAGCTGAGACAGGAGATCTCCGCGGACGCGAGTCAGGCGCACACGGATCAGGTCCGGCTGCGGCAGATGGTGATCAACCTCCTGAGCAACGCCATCAAGTTCACCGATGCCGGAAGTGTGACCGTCCGTGCGAGGCAGGCGGACGGGCAACTCATGCTGGCGGTAACGGACACGGGCAGGGGGATACCGGCTGAGGACCTGCCGGCGATTTTCGACGAATACCGGCAGGTGAGGGGTCATTCGGAGAGCGCGGTGCAGCGGGGAACGGGGCTGGGGCTATCGATCACAAAGCGATTTGCAGAACTGCTCGGTGGGACGATCAGCGCGGAGAGCCAGGTGGGAAAGGGGAGTACGTTCACGGTTCGTATTCCTGTCATTTTTCAAAAAGAGCAAAAGCGATCTTAGGATGCGGTGTGCTGGAAGGTGCGGCAGATGCCGTGCCCGAGATGGCCGAGGGGGATCTTCCGCAGTTTAAGGTTCTGACGGAAGGGATGTGGCCGAAGGGAGGAAGCGGTTCATCGTGTGGAAGAGATAACACGGGAGATGGAAAATCGAGTGCGACGATGACTTCGTTACGCTCGGCTAACTGGTCTACGTGCTCATAGCACCATAGAATGCGGATTGCACGCTCCTGAAATTCGGCATTGAGCGTGGGCGTCTTCCAGTAGCGACTTCGATGCGGCTGTAAATCGGCGTTGCGCAGGATTAAGGAAACAGTCGAATGAGCAATCTTGGGACGAATGTGTCGCTCTGCCGCGATCCGAGCCAGGCTACGCGTTGACCTTCTATCGGCAGGAGAGATCGACCGGTCCCTTCGTGGCCTGGCTGTCCCCCAGGCTTGCGACCCGAAGGCTTGTGTTCCCGTTTGGGCGCATTGAGCGGGTCGCTGGAGGGAGGACGTGATGAATTCTGCGAAT
>CAYRZX010000585.1:0-2530 GCA_964428665.1 uncultured Gemmatimonas sp. | reverse complement strand
CGCTGACGGGCTGCTGGTGGCGTATCTGCTCCGGTCCCGGCCTCCGGTCGGCCTGCTGCGCCGGTCCGGATCCCGAGCGCGCGGGTCCGGGGCTGGTGGATGTCGGGCGCCCTCCCGTCGCCGGGCGCTCCTGGGGCGTCCTCCGGTCGACCCGGGGCCCGTTCTGCGCGGACTTCTCGTAAAGGTGGAGTCCGACGCCGAACAGGGTGGCGCACTTCTTCAGGGCGTCCGACGCTGCGGCCTTCAGATCGTCGCCTATCGAAAGGGGCGCTCCCTTTTCTCCGTTCTCGCCCCGGGTCCGGTGGACGTCGGATGATCCAAACTGCGTCTTGGTGATTCCCACGGCCGTCAGCTTGCCGTGTACGACGATCTCCCCCTCCATCGTCTTGAAGTCCAGGACCTCGAAGCTCCACGCCCCGGCGAACGCCTCATTCAGCCGGGTGATGACGGCGTGCGTCTCCAGGTAGTCCAGCATCTTGCCGCCCCTGCCCTCGCGCTGTTTGATCTGCGCCGGGTCGAAGGGCCGGGTCAGGATGTCCAGGTTGATACCTTCCATCGGTTCATCTCCCCTCGTCAAAGAGAAAGGGGGGCGCGTGTGCGCGTCCCCCCTCGGTGTCCGTCCTCAGTCTGCGGCTATGGCCTCAGCCTTCAGCCCGTAGTGTCTGGCTACCTCGTCGGCCAGCCGGTTCATCTTCGCCTGATACAGCCGCTCGATCATCGCCGGGGCGATGTCCGGCCTGACCTTCAGGGCGTCCCATACGTAATGGTCCGCGTCCCTGAAATGGGCCTCGTAGATCGCCGCCTGGCAAACCCTGTGCGCCTCCTGCTCGTTCGGCTTGCCGTAGCGGTGCACCCGGCGCTCGCCCTTCACCAGATCGAAGTCACGAGCGTTGCCGCACGACTCGCACTCAAAGCGCCTGACGGTCTTACTGAACGCCGTCAGGAACTCGCCCAGCGCCTGTATGCCGCCGCAAAGCTCGCAGGGCCTCAGCTGAGAGACCCAAACCTCGTGCTTGCAGTGGCCCGCATACGACCCGCCGCGTCCCTGCCTGTCCGGGCAATCGCACTCGAAGTTGACCACGTGGTAGGCCGTCCCGTCAGACTTCAGGACCTCGGCGCAACCGTCGCCGTCCAGGGCGATCTTGTAGCACTCGGCCATGGCGTAGGCGATGGAGAGGCGGTCGTCCTTGCAGCCTACCGTCCAGGTGGCAGGTTTGGACTTGACTTCAGGGGAAGAATGTGCTACCATTGAAATACCCTCCATCAAGGTGGGTAAAGTTCTTCGGCCTATCGGGTTGCTTTGCGGGCGTATCCGATGGGCCGATTTTATTTGGTAGGCGTCCCTGCCTGTCTGCTGTCCGTCCCTGTCCGCCTGGCCTCCGGGTTGCCGGGGTTCCGTTCCGGTCGCGTCGTTCCGACTCCAACCCTGCCATGCTATTCGTCGCGTGAGGGGCTGAGCCTTTCGGCCTGTCCTCCTTGCTCACGCTGGCTGCCTTTCAAAGATCGGTGTTCATCGCTCACGCTCTAAATATAACCAATGTTATAACCAATGTCAAGTATTATTTTGCATCTTTTGAAAGATTCTTATTGACCATTTACATAACATTGGTTATATTAGATAAAGGAGGTGATAAAGGTGAGTCCAGAAGAAGTTAAGAAACTAAGAGAAGGTCTTGGATTGACCCAAGAACAGCTTGCCCACGAGTTGGGTGTCTCATTTGCAACTGTGAATAGGTGGGAAAATGGAAAGCGTAGCCCCACAGGGCTTTCACTTAAGGCGCTGAGTGATCTGAGGGCGAAGAAGAAGGCCCGGCGCACGGCATAGCCCCGGCGCTTTCCCCTTGACATCTTCCCCGGCTCTCCCTATCCTATCCTCTGGGGGCCGGTCCACGCTTCAACCTTGAGGATGTGATATGGCTGAAGAACGGGGTATGATCATCGGCGATCGGGTAGAGGCCCGGTTGGACAAGCTGACTGAAGATGTGGCTGAGATCAAGGGCATACTGTCTGGCTTCAGGATGGCCTTTGACCAGATGGACAAGCGCATAGGGGACCTGTCCTCCCGGATGACCAGCATCGAATCTCTCCAAAAGTGGGCCATCGGCCTGATCATCACCGGCATCCTGGCCATTGTCGGGATGTGCATGACGATCCTTTCAAAGCTGCCTTGAGATCTTCTGCCCGGCCCTGATCCGGCCTCCTGCCGGTTCTGTTGCCCCGGTCGGCGTCCTGCCCTCCGGGGCTTCGTCTTTCCTGCCTGCGCTGGCCGTCCTTGCCTTTGCCTGCCCGCGTTTCTCCCTCCGGTCCACTCTTTCTTGCCCGCCTTCCGGCCTGCCCTCGCTCCTGGGCCGTTTCCGGCCTCCTGACGCTATCCTCCCTCCTGGCGGTGGTCAACCTTTGACGTTCAACTGTTCTTCGAGGGATTTGATTCGTTTCTCAAGGTCCCGGTCGATCTTCGCCCATCGCTCCGGGAACCTGCGCTCCAGCCTCCACGCTGCGGCCTGCCAATCGAATTTGGTGGACCGTTCGG
>CAYRZX010000584.1:0-2532 GCA_964428665.1 uncultured Gemmatimonas sp. | reverse complement strand
GCAGCTCAATCGCTACAGCGCCCGCATCACTCAGCGAAAATCCCAGGCCGCCTCCCAGGCGATGCTCTACGGGACCGGCCTGACCGAAGCGGACATGAATAAACCCCAGGTGGGCATCGCCAGCATGTGGTATGACGGCAACACCTGCAACATGCACCTGCTCGACCTGGCGGCCAGAGTCAAGGAGGGCGTGACCGCCGCCGGGATGGTGGGCATGCGCTTCAACACCATCGGCGTGAGCGACGGCATCTCCATGGGCACCGAGGGAATGAGCTATTCCCTCCAGTCGCGCGACCTGATCGCCGACTCCATCGAGACCATGATGGGCGCCCAGTGGTACGACGCCAACATCTCCATCCCCGGCTGCGACAAGAACATGCCGGGGAGCATCCTGGCCATGGGCCGGCTGAACCGCCCCTCCCTGATGATCTACGGCGGCACCATCCGGCCCGGCTTCCACGGCGGGCAGAAGCTCGACATCGTCTCCGCCTTCCAGTGCTACGGCGAGTACATCGCCGGAAAGGTGGACGAGAGGGGCCTGACGGACGTCCTCCAGCACGCCTGCCCCGGCGCCGGGGCCTGCGGCGGGATGTATACAGCCAACACCATGGCCTCGGCCATCGAGGCGCTGGGGATGTCCCTCCCTTACAGCTCCTCCACCCCGGCCACCGACCCCAGGAAGCTGGACGAGTGCTTCCGGGCCGGCGCCGCCGTCCGCAACCTGCTGGAGAGGGACCTGAAGCCCATGGACATCATCACCCGCGAGGCCCTCGAAAACGCAACGGTGATCGTCATGGCCCTGGGCGGCTCCACCAACGCCGTCCTCCACCTGATCGCCATCGCCCGCTCCGTGGGCGTCCCCCTCACCATCGACGACTTCCAGAGGGTCAGCGACCGCGTCCCCTTCCTCGCCGACCTGAAGCCGAGCGGCAAATACGTGATGGAGGACCTCCACAACGTGGGCGGCACCCCCGCCGTGATGAAGCTCCTCCTGAGCGCGGGCCTCCTGAACGGGGACTGCATCACCGTCACCGGAAAGACCGTGGCCGAGAACCTGAAAGACCTGCCCGGCCTTTCGCCGGGCCAGGAGGTCATCCACCCCCTCGACAGCCCGATCAAGAAGACCGGCCACATCCAAATTCTCAAGGGCAACCTCGCGCCGGGGGGGGCCGTGGCCAAGATCACCGGCAAGGAGGGCCTGAAATTCACCGGCCCGGCCCGCGTCTTCGACTCCGAGGAGGATGTCCTCGCCGCCCTGGAGCGGAAGGAACTCCGGAAGGGGGACGTGATCGTCATCCGCTACGAAGGCCCCAAGGGCGGTCCCGGCATGCCGGAGATGCTGACCGTCACCGCCGCCATCATGGGCGCGGGCCTGGGCAAGGACGTGGCCCTGATCACGGACGGGCGGTTCTCCGGCGGCACGCACGGCTTCGTCGTGGGGCACGTCACCCCGGAGGCCCAGGAGGGCGGCCCCATCGGCCTCCTTCGCACCGGCGACACCGTCACCATCGACGCGGAGAGGCGCCTCCTGAGCGTAGATCTGGCCGAGGCCGAACTCTCCAAGCGCAGGGCCGCCTGGGCCGCGCCCCCCTACAAGGCCGCGCGCGGGACGCTCTACAAGTACATCAAGAACGTCAAGTCCGCCTCCGAGGGATGTGTCACGGATGAATGATTCCTGCTCGACAAACAAAAGTAGGGGCGAGGCATGCCTCGCCCCTACAGGCGGATACGAGGTTAGGGTATGAATCTTTCCACCATCACCATCCCTGACGGTCAGATCGCCGATTTCTGCCGCCGCTGGAAGATCAGCGAACTGTCCCTGTTCGGCTCTGCGCTGCGCGAGGACTTCAGGCCCGACAGCGACGTGGACTTGCTGGTAGAGTTTGAGCCAGAGGCGCAGGTGGGTTTCATGACCCTGTCCAGAATGCAAAGGGAACTGTCGGCGATCCTGCATCGACAGGTGGACCTGGTACCTAAAGGGGGTCTGAAGCGTAGGATTCGTAAAACCGTGCTCTCTAGCGCGAAGGTACTCTATGCGGCTTGAGGAATTATACTTATCCGACATCGTGGAAGCAGCGGATGCTATCCAGAAATTTCTTGAGGGCGTTCAGCGGGAAAGATTTCTACAGGATGATCTGTTGCGCAGTGCTGTACTGCAAAAGCTGACCATCATCGGTGAAGCGGCTGCCCGGCTCTCTATGGAGTTCCGTGAACGCCATCCTGAAATCGAATGGGCTGATATTGTTGGGTTTCGTAACATCGCCGTTCATGCCTATTTCACGGTGGAGTGGCCCATCGTCTGGGTGGCGGCCACCCAGGAAACTCTGGAACTGAGACATATGGTCGCCGATATTCTTGTCAAGGAATACCCGGAACCAGATATCCCTGACGACTCTGAGGAAAACTGAAATTATGCCACTCTCCGACGAAATCCTCTCTTTGCTTCGTACGCTTGATGAAGCCCAGATGGATATTTCATCACTAGTTACGCAGCCTTCCGGTTTTGAAGTTTGGGAATTCGGAGATGACAGA
>CAYRZX010000583.1:0-2567 GCA_964428665.1 uncultured Gemmatimonas sp. | reverse complement strand
GAAATTTTATGCTCCTCACACTCTCTTCCGACGACTTCCTTAACCTGGCCGAGGCCGTGTTGCGTGAGGGACAGCCCCTCCGGTTCCGGGCGACCGGGACGAGCATGGCGCCGTCCATCCGCTCCGGGGACCTCCTGACCGTGGACCCTGTGGATGTCCGGGCGCTCCGGCCGGGCGACGTGGCGCTCTACCGGTCTGGGCAGGGTCCCCGCGTCCACCGGCTGACCCGGCGAGCGGGCGCGACGTTCTGGCTTCAGGGGGATGCGCCGGGCTGCCCCGTCGAGGAGGTTCCGGCGGCGGAAGTCCTGGGGCGCGTGATCTTCGTCGAGCGTGGCGGAGGGCGGGTCCGGCTGGACCGGGGGATGCAGGGGGCGATGCGCTGGCCTGTTGCGCGACTGCCGGGCGGACGGCGTCTCGCCCGGATCGTCAGCGGATGGGGGGCCCCTCTCTGTGAGCGATGGGACCGGGATGCCTGTGACCTGCGGCGGCTCCTCCGGCTCTGCGCCCCCTCTCAGGCGGACCGGGACCTGCCTGACCCGGAGGCCGGATGGGAGCGCCTGGCTGCCCTGGCCGGGGACTGCGACCTCGCCCCGCTGCTCTATTGCCAGACACGGGGAGTCCTGCAACGGATAGACCATCCGATGCCGCCCGCCGCTGCCCGGACGCTGTCGGGGGCCTACTACGTCTCGGCGGCCCGCTGCGCGGTGCTGGCCGACGCTGTGGGGAGGGTTCTGAGGGCGTTTCGTGAGATGGATATCCCGGTCCTGGTCCTGAAGGGGGTCGCCCTGGCGGAGACGGTCTATCCAAGCCCGGCGGCCAGGCCGATGACCGACGTGGACCTCCTGGTCCCCCCGGATCGCCTGAGGGCTGCGGACGGGGCCCTGGCCCACCTCGGCTACTGCGCCGTGGACGGACGGGCCGAGGAGGTGGACCCGGCCCTGTCCACCTCCCTCTCGACCCTGGACTATCGCGCGCCGGACCTGCTCGCCCCGCCGGTCCACCTCCACTGGCACCTGGTCAACACCTCCATCCCCACGGAGGTCTACCGGGATGCCATCCGCATGGACGAGGTGTGGGGCGAGGCCGTGCCGTTCGCCGTCGCCGGGGCAACGGCCCTCCGCCTGGCCCCGCACCACCTCTTAGTCTACCTGTGCGAACACGCCCTCCGGCCCTCGCACGCCTTCTACAAACCGATCCACCTGACGGACCTGGCCTGGGTCATCGCGCGCGAAGGGCCGGACTGGGGGCAGGTTATAGACGTGGCACGGCGCTTCCGGCTGGCCCGACTGACCTACTTCGGCCTCCGGGTGGTCCGGGAGCAGATGGACGCCCCGGTCCCCGACGAGGTCTTAGCGGCGCTCCGGCCCGACGGTCTGACGCGCGGGGAACGGCGCTTTCTGCGGGAGGCGCTGCGGGGGCGGGCGCGTCCGGGGACGAGCTATTTTATCCATCTCGCCCTCCGGCGCACGGCCCTGGAGAAGGCCCGATTCCTCCTGCGGACCCTCTTCCCCCCCCGCGCCGTGGTCGCCCACCACACGCCCGGCAGTTCCTGGAGGTGGTACATCGGGCGCGGGGCGAGCGCCCTGAAACACGCGCTGTGGTTTGGCTGACCACAGACTACAGACCACAGACTACAGACCACAGACCACGGATAAGGAGTTCATATCATGGGTGATCTGCACGCGCCGACCTTGAGCGATCAAGAGCTGGAGATGTTTCACGAACAGGGCTACGTGCGCCTGGGCAAGGTGGCCCCGGATGAACAGGTCGAGGCGCTCTGCCTGCGCATCGACGACATCATGCTGGGGAACATCCACTACGACAACATGCTGATGCAGCTGTGCCCCTCCGCCGGGGACCCGGAGCTGTCCAAGCAGACGAAGATGTTCAAGGGGTCGTCGCTGAAGTACCGGAAGATCCAGGACCTGGAGCAGGACCCGCTGTTCCTGGCCTACATGCAGCACCCCCTGTTCAGGGACCTCACGCGGAAGATCGTCGGGGAGGAGGTCTCCGTGTTCCGGGCGATGTTCTTCAACAAGCCGGCGGAGCAGGGGGTCATCATCAACTGGCACCAGGACGGCGCGGGCGGGTGGGGCCTGAGCATTCCGCCCAGGATCACGGTCTGGACCGCGCTGGACCCGACCCGCATCGCCAACGGCTGTCTGCAGATCATTCCGGGCTCCCACAAGGGCATCATCCCGCAGAAGGGCGACCTGCTCTCCCCGGAGGAGATCGTTGTCCACGCGCCGGACTCGAAGCGCCTCTACCTGGAGATGGAGCAGGGGGAGGTCGTGCTCCTGCACAACTGGACCCTGCACCGCTCGGAGACGAACTCCACGAACCGGCCCAGGCGGGCGTTCAGCGTCTGCTACATCGACGCGGCCACCCGGCAGGTCTCCACCGAACGGGGGTTCCCGAAGGTCTTCCCGGAGTACGTGCCGGCAGAGGGGGCGGCGGCGGCGACGGCGGCGTACTGACCTGATTTCATCGTGAAGTTCCAAGAGCCGAGAGAGGCATCCGGAGGGCCCGGATGCCTCTTCTGTTCACGGCCCAAAGGGGCAAGTTTT
>CAYRZX010000582.1:0-2573 GCA_964428665.1 uncultured Gemmatimonas sp. | reverse complement strand
CCGCTCGGCAGCAGGATCAGTTCCGGCACGTGGGCGCGGGGGGGCAGCGTCGCCACGAACAGGCAGGCCTCGGCGATGTCCTCCGGCTTGAGGGCCTTTGCCATGACCTCCGGGGGGGTGGGCGTCGGGCGCTTCAGGACGAGGGGCGTGTCGCAGAGGCCGGGGAAGATGACGGTGGTGCGGATGCCGTTCCCCTTCTCCTCCTGCATCGCGCCGTGGGCCAGGCCCACCAGGCCGTGCTTGCTGGCCTGGTAGGCCACGCCCGACACGTCGGGTTTCTGCACCGCCCCTGTGGAGAGGTAAATGATCAGGCCGTCCCTCTGCTCCCGCATGAGGGGGAGCGCGGCCCGCGTGCAGTGGAAGGCCCCGGAGAGGTTCGTGGCGATCATCATGTCCCACGTCTCCGGCGTGAGCGCCTGAAGGCTCCGCCGCGGGATGTTCGTGCCCGTGGCGTAGACGAGGATGTCCACCCGCCCGAACCGGTCCTTTGTCTCCCGGAGGAGGCCTTCGCACGAGGCCCGGTCTCCCGCGTCCGTGGGGCGGGCAAGGGCCTCGCCGCCCCGTCCCCGGATCGCGCCGGCCGCCTCCGACAGGGCCGCGGCCGTGCGCGCCGCCAGGACCACCTTTGCCCCCTCCTGCGCAAAAGAGAGCGCCGTGGCCCGCCCCATGCCGCTGCTCGCGCCCACGACGACGGCCACCTTTCCGTGAAGTCTTCCGCTCATGTCGCCTCCGTTTTCAAGCTTGACATATGGACAGACACCTTATAACTTACACGACCGACATCACTTTCAAAACCCTTAAAGGAGAATCTCCCATGAAGACCGCGCTTCACACCGTCAGCTACGCCGGGGTCTGGATCGGGCAGCACCGGCTGACCGTCGAACAGATCGTCTCGCGCGCCGCCGAGTTCGGCTACGACGGGATCATGCTGATGGCCAAACGCCCCCACGCCTCGGTCCTGGACATGAACCAGGAGGCCCGCGCCCGGCTGCGGGGGCTGCTGCAGGACAGGGGGCTTGGCCTGGCCTGCATCGCGGGCTACAACGACTTCGGGGCAGGGGCGGACCGGCCCGACGTGCCCCTCCTGGAGATGCAGGTCGCGCACGTGACCGAGCTGGCGGGCCTGGCGCGCGACCTGGGGGGCAATCTGGTCCGGGTGTTCACCTCCTTCGAGCGCCCGCAACTGAGCTACGATCAGCTCTGGGACCGCACCGCCCAGGCCCTCCGGGAGTGCGCCCGCCGGGCCTCGGACTTCGGCGTGACCGTGGGGGTGCAGAACCATCACGACCTGGCGTCCCACTATGAGAGTCTTTACGCCCTGCTGAGGGAGATCGACCACCCGAACTGTAAGGCGATGTTCGACGCCTGGACGCTGTTCCTTCAGGGGGACGACCTGGCCGCAGCCGTGAAGAAGATGGCCCCCTACATCGTCCACACCACGGTGGCGGACTATGTGCGCCGGCCCCGGTTCGTGTACCAGCCTCAGGTGGTCAACTTTGCGCGGCAGCACGACCAGGTCAAGGCCGTGCCGCCGGGCGAGGGGGAGGTGGATTACCGGGCGTTCTTCCAGGCGCTGAAGGAGGTCGACTACACGGGCTACGTGGCCTACGAGATGTGCTCCATGCTGGACGGGGGCGGCTCGGAGGCCAATCTGGACCGGTATGCGAGGCGGTTTCTGGAGTACTTCAAGACCGTCGCGGGATGAAACCGCGTCAATATAGCCCGGCGAGTGACAATCGTCAAGAGAAAGATGGCTAATTCTCCCCTCTCCCCCTGGGAGGGCAGGGGTCGCGACCTCACGGGAGCGACAGGTGAGGTGGCGGGACGGGGGAGGGGTCCAAACTTCAAAGGAGTTTTCTCATGCATCTGACACCTGAGGAGGTCCGGCTGTTCCGGCACAATGGGTTCATCAAGCTGAAGGACCGGCTGCCCGAGGAGACCGTGGCGAGGCTGAAGGAGACGATCTGGAAGGATGTGCGGGCCGGGGTCGAGCCGGTCGTGCGGGACCGCGAAGGGAGGATCGTGCGGCTCTCGAACATCCTCGACCGCGACCCGATCTTCCGGGAGGTCATCACCAGTCCGCTGGTCCTGGACCCGCTGGAGTCCCTGCTGGGGCCGAATATCGTGATGATCAAGAACCGGCACAACCACACCACGCTCCGCCTGGCGTCCGCCAACGCGGACTATCTCCACCGGGACATGCTGCAGTGGACGCGGGACATCGTGACGGTGATCTTCTACCTGGAGGAGTCTACGGTGGAGAAGGGGTGCACGAAGGTCATCCCGGGCACCCATCTCATCCCCCTGAGCAAGGGGCTGCACGACGTGGAGAAGGACGAGTGGCTCAAGCAGTCGGGCATCTTCGAGCAGGTCGTGCCCGTGCCGATGCTCGCCGGGGGCATGCTGGCGATCGACAGCATGATCTTTCACGGGGCGGGGAAGAACACCACGGACGAGACCCGGATGAGTATGACGGTGGGCTATCACAGCGTGGACGAGCTGTGGGAGGGGGAGAACCCGAAGGTGCATCTCGTGCGCGGACAGTCCATCTACAAGGGGAACGACAATTACAA
>CAYRZX010000581.1:0-2609 GCA_964428665.1 uncultured Gemmatimonas sp. | reverse complement strand
GACGGCAGCGCCGAAGTGAGCAAGCCGGACGGGACGGCCTACTACGTCGTTGATTTCCTCTGTGACTGCCCGGACGCCCACAGGCGGGACGGCGGCAGCCACGCCGGAAGGTGCAAGCATGCATGGTGGGTTGCTCAACTGAGGCCGTGCGAGGACTGCGGCGGGACAATGGCGCTGGGTACGTTCAAGACCGCCTTCGGGCAGATTGTCAAGCGGTTCGAGTGCCCGGACTGCGGCAATGCCAGAGACTACGACCTCGTGAAAGGTGAGCGCCGGGAGCGCAGACGGGAGGCCGTCCATGCCTGACCTGTATGGGCCTGACCCTGAGCCTTACGTGGTCCCTGAGCATAGCCGAAGGGAGGCCGACGGCTACGAGCCTCCCCACTGCGACGCTTGCGGGACCGTCCATGATGATTGGGACCGCTATTGCGACAACTGCGGGGAGCTGGTCGGGATGTATGCCCGGCTGAAGGAAGAAGGCCAGCTTGAGGCGTACTTGGCGCAGGTGGTGGACCCGGCAACCTCGCCGTTCTGAACGGACACCGAGGGGGGACGCAGGACGCGCCCCCCTTCACTTCGGGAGAAAGCGACAATGCCAAAGGCGAGACGATGGACATGGGCGGAGGCCACAAGGGAATGTCCTTTGACCGTGAGCCTGCTTGAAGCCGTGACAAAGAAGATCATGACCGCTGAGGAGATTCGGGACGCCCTGATTACAATTGCAGGGGTCATGCGGGAGGCAAGGCGGGCGGAGAAGAAAGCGAGACGCAAGAAGGAGACGCGATGATGGACACGATCAACCCTTCGACTACGCTCAGGGCATGCCTGGACGCGTTGACCCGGCCCTTCACGCCTGAGCAGATCCGCCAGCGCGAGGGACGCGGCGGCAAGATGCTGGACTATCTGGAGACGCACGCCGTCATCACCCGGCTGAATGAGGCGTTCGCCGGAGCGTGGTCTTTCGAGGTCGTTGATTACAAGACGATGGAGGGGGAAATCGTCGTTCACGGCAAGCTGACGGCGGGAGGGCAGGTCAAGGCGCAATTCGGATCGGCGGACATTCACCGGCTGAAAGGACAGGACGGCGAGAGGGGAGCGCCGGTCAGCATCGGCGACGACCTGAAGGCCGCAGCGTCGGACGCCTTGAAGAAGTGCGCTACCCTGTTCGGCGTCGGGTTGCATCTCTACGACAAGCCGCAGGCCGCGCAGAGGCCGCCACAGCAGCGCCAAACGCAGCAGGCCGACCGGAGGGCCGGGGCAGGGGCAGAACGCGCAGCAGAGGCCGGTCAACGGGACGTATCGCAGGTAGCAGGCCACGCCAGGGACGGCCAGGGCGCAAGCAGGGCCGGACGTTCAGGGACGAACCCCGGCCTTTCCATTTACACGGAGGACCCGCTTATGAGTGTATTCAAGCGGAATGACGCATGGTGGATCGACACCTACGTCAAGGGTCAGCGCGTCCGGCGCAAGATCGGGCCGGACAAACGGACAGCGGAGCTTGCCGAGAAGGACTTACAGGTCCGGGCCGCACAGGGAAAATGGCTCGGTATCGAGCAACCCAAGCGCGTCACCTTCTCGGAGTTCTGCAAGGAGTTCAGGAGCAAGCAGACAGGGAAAGCGCCCAACACGGTGTTGAGCTATGAGCGCGCCTGCGGCTACCTCGAAGATTTCATGGGGCGGCGCTACCTGTCCGACATCCGGCCCCGGCACGTGGAGGACTACCAGCAGGAACGGGCGAAGGTGGCTGACTTCGGGACCGTCAACCTGGAACTCGCCCAACTCAAGGCGATCCTGAACGCGGCGGTCCGATGGGGCTATCTGATGGAGAACCCGGCCAAAGGGGTGAGGCCCCTCCGCCTGCCGGAGAAGGAACCGCCCTTCATGACGCGGGATCAGGTAGCCAGGTTGTACCCGGCCTGCACCGGCTGGCTCCATACCTTCGTGGCGCTGGCCCTCAACACCGGGTTGCGCCTGTCCGAAATTCTGGCCCTGAAGTGGGAGGACATCGACCTTCGTAACCGGGTGGTCAAGGTGCGCAGTGACGAGGAGTTCACGACGAAGGGGAAACGCAACCGCATGGTCCCCATCAACGACTTTCTGGCGGGCGTCCTGTCCAGAGTCTCCCGGCACATCACCAGCCCCTTCGTGATCTACAACAAAGGGGGCGCGTCTCCAAAGGCGTGCAAAGTCTGGAGCAGGTTCAAGTACGCGCTGAAACAGGCAGGGTTGCCCCATTTCCGCGTCCACGACCTGCGGCACACCTACGGGACCACCCTCGCGGCCAACGGGGTTGACGTGGTGACGATCATGAAGCTGATGGGGCATAGCGACATCAAGACCACCATGAGGTATCTGCACAGCGCCCCGGATCGGCTGAAGTGGGCGGCTGAAAACCTGCACCTGGACGGGACGACCCAGGCGCAGATGGACGAGCAGGCAGACCCGAAAATGGGCCGGGATAGGCAAGATTTGGTCACCGGCGCAAAAGCGGGCGCGTGACGACGAGAAGGCAGACAAGCAATCGGTTGTATTTCAGAGAGTTGCGAATTGAGTTTTTTTTCATTGCCTTTTGGGGGCATATTTGGTAGTGTTATAATCCTTGTGTATTT
>CAYRZX010000580.1:0-2613 GCA_964428665.1 uncultured Gemmatimonas sp. | reverse complement strand
CGTTTGACAGCACGACGGTGGGGGCGACGTCTCAGAAGACGCTGACGATCAAGAATACCGGGACCGCGAGTCTGACGATCACGGGGGTCCGCGCCACGGGGGCGGACTCCTCGCAGTTCACGGCCTCCCCCGCGACGGCGACGGTGGGGGCCGGGGACAGCGCGCGGGTGACGGTGACGTTTGCGCCTTCATCCGCTGGCGTCAAATCCGCTTCCTTATCCGTTGCCCACAACGCGGCGGGGAGCCCTTCGACGGTGGCGCTGACGGGGGTGGGCAGGCAGGTTGTGCAGCAGGCCCCGGCGATCAGCCTGTCGGCCACGTCGCTGACGTTTGACAGCACGACGGTGGGGGCGACGTCTCAGAAGACGCTGACGATCAAGAATACCGGGACCGCGAGTCTGACGATCACGGGGGTCCGCGCCACGGGGGCGGACTCCTCGCAGTTCACGGCCTCCCCCGCGACGGCGACGGTGGGGGCCGGGGACAGCGCGCGGGTGACGGTGACGTTTGCGCCCACCTCTGCGGGCACCAAGGCAGCTTCTTTGTCCATCGCCCACAACGCGGCGGGGAGTCCCTCGACCGTGGCGCTGACGGGGGTGGGCAAGGCGGCGGCCGTGCAGCCGCCGTCGAACGTCTGGACGGCGGTCAACACGGGGCTGACGAACACCATTGTCGGCGACTTTGCGATTGACCCGAAGACGCCGCAGACGGTGTATGCCGGGACGCTGGGGGGGGTGTTCAGGAGCGCGAACGGGGGGGCGGCCTGGACGGCGGTCAACACCGGGCTGACCAACCTGGGCGTCGTCGCTCTGGCGATGGACCCCGCCAATCCTCAGACGATCTACGCAGGGGCGGGGACGGGGACGGGCGTCGGGAACGCGTTCAAGACCACGAACGGCGGGACCTCCTGGGCCCTGGCCAACTCCGGGCTGCCGGGGAGCGTCAACGCCCTGGTGATGGACCCCTCGAATCCGCAGACCGTTTATGCGGGGCTGGGGGGAACGTCGTCCAACGTGTACAAGACCACGAACGGCGGGACCTCCTGGGCCGCGGCCGCCACCGGCCTGCCGGCGAACATCACGGCCTTCGCCCTGGCGGTGGACCCGAAGACGCCGCAGACGCTCTACGTCGGGCTTCGCGTCAACGGCGTGTATAAGACGACGAACGGGGGGACCTCCTGGACAGCGGTCAACACCGGGATCCCCCAGGGAACGGTGGTCTACGGCCTGGCGGTGAACCCTTCAGACCCTCAGACGGTTTACGCCGGGTCGCCGACGGGCGTGTACAAGACGACGAACGGGGGGACGTCCTGGACGGCCGCCAACTCCGGTCTGACGAATCTCCTTGTCCTCCCGGTGGCGGTAGACCCGTCGAGCCCTCAGACGGTCTATGCCGGGCCGGACGGTGGGGGGGTGTTCCGGAGCACGGACGGGGCGGCGACCTGGTCGGCGGTCAACTCCGGCCTGCCGGACCAGACGACGGTCAACGCCTTTGCGATAGACCCCTCGAATACCCAGACGGTCTATGCCGGGACGGGCACGGGCGTCTACAAGTTCTCCTACTCGGCGCCGTCCACGCAGCCCCCGCCGACCACCACGGTCCCCGAGCCGGCCAAGCAGGACCCGACCAAGCTGGGCGTCTGGCTGGACCTGGACACGGCGGCGGACAACCAGATGGTGGCGTCGGGGAGTGTGTTACCCGGCGCGGAGGTCACGATCCAGGCGTTCGGGCGGAACCTGACCTCCGCGACCAGCTACGGGGTGACACTGGGATATGACTCCACGGCTGTGACCTTTGTCGCCGAGAAGTTCAAGATCGGGGACTATCTTCCTGGCGCCATCTCCCTGTCCCCGCAGGTGTCGACGAGCGGAGGGATGAAGGCGGTGACGTTCGGGGCGGCCCTGCTGGGCGGGTCGCCCAAGTCGGGGAACGGGTTCTTAGGCACGGCGGTGTTCAAGGTGAGTGACAAGTTCACGGAGGGGTATACGGAGATCAAGGTCAACCGGGTGACGCTGGGGACGGCCACGGCGGCGATCCAGACCTCCAACGCCATCCTCAAGGCGCTCAAGAACGCCCCGCCTGTGGCGAAGTTCACGATCAGGCCGGACGCGATCAAGGCGGGGGACACCAGGAGCCTGGTGACGCTGGATGCGTCGGGGTCGTCGGACCCGGACGGGGACCCGATCACGTTCAAGTGGTCCGCGTCGGCGGGGATGACGTTCAAGAAGTCCACCTCGGACACGAACCGGGTGGCGCAGGTGCAGATTGCGGATACGACCAGGTCGAACGTGGCCATCACGCTGACGGTGACGGACAAGGGGGGACTGAAGGCGACGGCCACGCAGACGCTCAAGGTGATCGTCCCGCCGCCGGTCACGGCCGCCGCGGCGGTGGACCTGGACGCGGCGGCGGACAACCAGAACGTGGGTCTGCTGTATGGCGCGAAGGCGGGGGACACGTTCACGCTCCAGGTCTTCGTGCGGGATGTGACGGGCGTGACGGGGTATACGGTCAAGGTGGGATACGACACGAACATGGTGGCGTCTCCGACCTACGCTAACGGCCCGCTGGTGACCGGGACCTTCATCCCGCTGACGCAGGTCGCGGGGGGGG
>CAYRZX010000579.1:0-2627 GCA_964428665.1 uncultured Gemmatimonas sp. | reverse complement strand
GGGCCGGCGGGGGCGTCGGCGGCCGCGGCCTGCGCGGAGCGCGGGCTGTCGGTGCTGATCATCGACCGGAAGCGGTCGGTGGGGGTTCCGCTGCGGAGCGCGGGCTACGTCCCTGCGAGGTTGCGAAGCCGGGCGTGGTTCGACGAGGCGTGCATCCTTCAAGGGGTGGAAGGGCTCCGCCTGTTTTTGCCGGACGGCCGGACGGCGCGCGCCGAGGTCTCCGGCTACATCCTGGACCGGACGCGGTTCGACAAGACGCTGACCCTGCGCGCCCTGGAGTGCGGGGCGGACCTGGCCAACGGGACGGTCGTGGGGGTGTCGGGGCATCGGGTGGGGTTCAGGCGCGGGGGGCAGGAGGCGGAGGTGGAGGGGCGGGTGATCATCGGGGCGGACGGCCCCCGGTCGGCGGTGGGGCGGGCCATCGGCGCCCCAAACGTCGAATGGATGGTCACGGCGCAGGCGGAGGTGGGGCTGAGGGTCCCGTTCAACACGGCGGAGATCTGGTTCGACAGGCAGTGCGCGGGGGGGTATATGTGGTTCTTCCCGAGCGGGCGCACGGCCCGAGCGGGCGTCGGGGTCCCCGCTCAACACTCAGGGGTGCTTCGCGGGCTGTTGAGCGGTCTCCTGGGGCGTCTGGCCGGCGAGGGGAGGATCTACAGGGAGGGGGTTCTGGGCTACAGCGGCGGGCCTGTGCCCGTGGGGGGGCCGCCGTCCCCCGTGCAGCGGGGGTGTGTGCTGCTGGCCGGGGATGCGGCGGGGTGCGCGGACCCGGTGACGGGGTCGGGGATCTATGCGGCTGTCCTGAGCGGGTCCCTGGCGGGCCGGATGGCCTCGGAGGCGCTGGCTGGCGGGGGCGATCTCGCCGGGTATGGCAGGGCGCTGGGACGGGTTCTGGGGTATAAAGCGGAAGAGAGGACCCTTGCGGGGCGTCTCCGCGCGTGGGAGGCGCCGGGGCCGCTCGCTGAAAAGGCGTGGGGGGTGGCGGAATATGAAGAGGGATATTGATCTAAGGAGGTTCTTGTCATGGGTGTGACGGTTCGGATCCCGACGCCGCTCAGGAAGTTGACGAAGGACCAGGCGGACGTCAAAGTGGAGGGGGCCACCATCGGAGAGATGTTCAACCGCATGGAGGCGCAGTACCCCGGCATCAAAGAACGGCTGATGGACGAGAACGGAGAGATCCGCCGATTCGTGAATGTCTATGTGAACGAAGAGGACATCCGGTTTCTGGACGGCGTCAAGACGGCCCTCAAGACGGGGGACACGGTGGCCATTGTGCCGGCGATTGCGGGGGGAAGGTAAAGCAGAAGGGAGAAGCGGAGAGACGGAGAAACGGGGAGAGAACTTTCCCCGCTTCTCCGCTTCTCCGGTTCTCCGTTTCTTTGTGTGGGAAGGAGAGACTGTTGGGTGCAGCCAGGGTAAACAGCGTTCTGGAGCTGGTGAGCGAGACGCCTGTCGTGCGTCTGAACCGGGTTGGGCCTCCGGGGGGGGCGCGCATCTGGGCGAAGCTGGAGTCGTTCAACCCGGGGGGGAGCGTCAAGGATCGGATCGCTCTGGCCATGGTGGAGGCGGCGGAGCAGAGCGGCGCGCTGAGGCCGGGCATGACGCTTGTGGAGCCGACGAGCGGGAACACGGGCATCGGCCTGGCGATGGTGGCGGCGGTCAAGGGTTATCGCCTGATCATCACGATGTTCGAGGGGGTGAGCGCAGAGCGGCAGAAGGTGCTGGAGGCCTACGGGGCGGAGGTCGTGCTGACGCCGGCCCAGGAGGGCATGCGGGGGGCCATCGAGCGGGCGCTGACGCTGAAGCGGGATCACCCCGACTACATCATGCTCCAGCAGTTCCAGAACCCGGCGAACCCCGAGGCCCATCGGCGGACGACGGCGCAGGAGATCCTCCGGCAGATGGAGCGCCGGGTGGACGCCTTCGTGGCCGGGGTGGGCACCGGGGGGACGCTGACGGGGGTGGGCGAGGCGCTCAAGCGCGAGCTGCCCCGCGTGAAGGTGGTGGCCGTGGAGCCGGCGGACTCCGCGGTGCTGTCGGGGGGGCCTCCGGGGCCGACGGAGATCGACGGGCTGGGGGCCGGGATGATCCCGCCGGTGTTGAATGTGGGGGTGATCGACGAGGTGGTGGCGGTGACGAACACCGAGGCGAGGCGAATGGCGAGGCGGATGGCGCGGGAGGAGGGGCTTTTGTGCGGGATCTCGTCGGGGGCGGCGGGGCACGCGGCGGCGAAGGTGGCGCAGGACCTCGGGGAGGGGAAGGACGTGGTCGTCATCCTGCCGGACACGGGGAACCGGTATATGAGCACGATGCTGTTCGGGTGAAAGACTGACCACAGGACCACAGGACCACAGGACCAGGGGCGCGAGCGATCGCGCCCTTTTTTTATGGCGCATCGTCGAGCTGGCTGAGGAGGTCACGCGCCTTCCGCTTCATCCCTTCGTCGTTGCTCAGGTGAAGAAAGGCGCGCAATTCCCGGAGGGCCCCTGCACGGTCTCCCTTGCCCTTCAGCGCGAGGCCGAGGTTGCCGTGGGCTTCGGCGTAGTCGGGTTTGATCTTGAGGGCCTGCTGGTACTCCAGGATGGCGTTGTCCAGGTCTCCCCTGGCCGCCAGGACAACGCCGA
>CAYRZX010000578.1:0-2635 GCA_964428665.1 uncultured Gemmatimonas sp. | reverse complement strand
GTGGTCCCGTGGTCCCGTGGTCCTGTTTTCCTAACGCGGGGGTTCCAGCGCAAGCTGGTCGCAGAACCCCGCAAACAGGTCCGTGTCGTAAGGCAGCAGATTCGCGAACCGCACCTGGATACCCCGGTAGAAATCGAGCAAAACGCTATCGTTCTGCCGGCCCTGGCTCAAATCATCGGCCACGGACCTCAGCGCCGCCTCGGCCTCCCGGTCGGTCGCCTCTGCCCGCGCCTCATCCCCCATTTCAGCGTAGAGCATGCTCAGGTCATTGAGGATCTCCGCGGCCTGCGCGCGCTGCCCGGCGGCCCCCGCCAGGCTCAGCCCCTCTCGATAGGCCGCCTCCGACTCCGGGTACTGCCTCAGCTTCCGGTTGGCCAGCCCGATATTCCGGAGCGCCACGCCCATCCGGGAGGTGTCTCCCCAGACCCGGACGATCTGGAGCGCCTCTGTATAATACTTGAGGGCGTCTTCGTGCCCGCCCGTGGTCCCCTCCAGGTAGCCCATGCGCATCGCGCACACCGCGACGCCGGAGGAGTCCCCTCTTGCCCGGCAAACGTTCAGCATCTCCAGACATTTCACGTAACCTGCCTGCGCCTGTTCCCCGTCGTTGGAACTGCTTCGGACCTCTGACTCCACGCAGGCCAGCCTGAAATCGTCCTTCCCGAACAACCCTCTGGCCAGATCGAGGCTGGCCAGGGCCTCCTTCTCCTTCCCTTTCAGGTAGAACACCACCGCCCTGGCGAGGGCCAGCCTGCCCTGCGCGAGCGCATCCCCCTCCCGCGCGAAGACCTCCTCTGCCCGGCCCTGCCACTCCAGCGCCTCCTCCAGACGCCCCTGCACGGCCAGGGCAGCCCCCAGGTTGGCCGCTGCAAACCCCGCCTGTCGCCCGGCCGTCCCCGCCTGACAGAGGTCCCAGGCCTGCCGGGCCAGGGTCTCCGCCGCCCGGAAGTCCCGCTCCCCAAACGCCCTGACCGCCTGTCGGGTCAGGTCCTCTGCCCGACCTGCCGGGTCTTCGGCTGCCTGAGGTCGTCCAGGGCTTAACAGCAGCCCCGCCAATATGCACGCCAGAATCGCTCTCCACATACACCCTCCTCAGCCGTGAGCGCCGTCCAGGCCCGCGCCGGGGGCGACATTTACCTCTTTCGAGGGGCGACCTCTGCGGGAAATGAACTCGCTAACGGCTCACGGGGCCGGCCGCAACCGGTGTCCCAGGTGTGGCCGGTGAATCGGACCGGCCCCGGAGCCGATAAGGAGTCAGAGGCGCATCCTGCTTGCCCTCTACTGCTTGGGGCGCTTGAAGACGACGAAGATAGCATCTTCCTTGCCGGGAATGACGCCCGCGTATTCCCACCCCTCAGAACCCTGGAAGTTGAACATGGACACCATCTCGGCGTCCGTCATCATCTTCTTGCCCCCCTCCTCGGTCCACTTGGGCTGGAGGCGCATCCCTTCCACCCTGTACTCATAGGTCGGCCCCCGATACGCCTTCTCCTTGCCCTGAGCAGCCACGTAACTCCCTACGGCGAATGTTCCAATGAGCAGGGTCAGGATGACGCCAACGATGAACAGCTTCTTGGACCACATGATCGACCTCCTGTGTGAGGTAAGGTGAACGATCCAGATACTTCCTGTCCTGGGACGGTGCGTCGGAAGACCCGCACTCGGCCGGTAGGATTCGCAACAGGTATGCCGACGGCCCGGACAAAATTCTGATAATTATTTAATATAATGAAGGACATAGACTTATAATTATTTTTGCGAAACTCCTCCAGGCCACCTGTTTTTCTCTAACCGACAAGGTTTTTGTCACATATTCCTTAGAAACATTTAAGATATTAAAAATATTTATCTTATCTTGATGACAAGAAGTTTGTCAACATCTGACAATATAATTGTCGGTTGAGGATTTTCAAAAACAAAAGAGACGGTAAGCCGTAACATTTCGTCCCTTAAGGAGTTACGGCTTACCCGTCTGCGCGACTGTCCAAATTCTGTGCAATTGGACGCCCGAAGGCCAGCGTTTCGACCGCCCCTTTCATCCGGTCCGGGGCCGCGTGCAGGTAGCGCATGGTCATGTGGATGTCCGCGTGTCCCATCAGCCGCCGGATCGTCTCGATGTCCACGCCGTTGGCTGCCAGCGCCGTCCCGAAGGTATGGCGCAACAGGTGCGGGTGAACGTGGACAGACAACCCGGCCCGCTTACCGGCCCTCTCTATCGGTCGCCCCATGAACTTTTCGGTATAAGGCGTCCCGTTCTGGTGATGCAGGACGTAGGGGCTGGCGATGTGCCGGGGATGCCTGCTCAGAACCCCGTCCAGAAAGTCGTTGACGGGGATGTCCCGGAGGTCCCCCGTCTTGACCCTCCACGCCTTCACGCCCTCGGCCTTCGCCTTCGGTCGAACCTTCACGATCCTGCGCCGGAGGTCCACGTCTGCCCACGTCAGATTGACGATCTCCCCGACGCGCATGCCGGTGTTCAGTCCGAGTGCCGTGAAGGTGTAGAGGTCCCGGTCCTCCCGGCAGGCGTCCTGGAGCCGGGTTGCCTCCTCGACGGACAGGTGAGGGGGTTCTGTGGCATCCACCTTCAGCCGCTTGACCTGCTTTATGGGGTTGTCCCTGATGTGTTCCCACTTCA
>CAYRZX010000577.1:0-2661 GCA_964428665.1 uncultured Gemmatimonas sp. | reverse complement strand
CCCAATGCCTCTGGTGACCACAAAATAGGTTCCCACCCTTTACAGGGACACTACCCAATTTTGCACACGTGTTCAAAATTCAGGGCTTGTCGCACAATGAGTTACGCGGATTCTGCGCCCCTGAAGGTCCGGGACAGAAGTAAACAAAACCGAATTACGCTTGACCGCCGTCTCTCCCCTCCTTATATTGAGAACGGTTCGATCCTCCGTTTTCAACGCCTCACGAACAGCGAGGTATCTGTCATGTCTCTGGTCAAGGTGAAAGAAAAATATCAGGTCACCCTTCCCGCCTCGGTTCGCCAGAAAGTGGGCCTGGCTGTAGGCGACCTCCTCGAAATTGAGGTGAAGGGCAAGAAGATCACGTTGACCCCCAAAAGTGTCATTGATCAGGAACTCGCCCTGGCCCTTGAAGATTACGAAAAAGGTCGGTTCATAGGCCCCTTTCGGACGGCCAAGTCCGCCATCCGCGCCCTTCGTCGGGCGGCCAGATGAAGGCGGCGTTCTCCAGACGCTTCATCCGTCAGTACGCAGACCTCTCGGCTGAACGCAAAGCCAAGTTCGACAAGCAACTGGGCTTTCTCCTGGCCAATCTTCGGCATCCTTCCCTGCGGGCCAAGAAGTACGACGAGGCACAGGACATCTGGCAGGCCCGTCTTGACGAGAACTACCGCTTTTACTTTCGGATTGAAGGAGATACCTACCGGTTGCTCTCGATCATCCCCCACCCCAAATAACCACTGAGTCAAAACCCCTGACAGAGCGCGTTCACTCCCGCATCAAAGCCTCAAACCCCGGCTCCCCTCTCAACCCCGCCAGGTCCCCGTCCCCCCGCGCCTGCTGCTTCAGCTTCGGGTTCAGCGTCAGCGCCCGCCTCAGCGCCTCCATCGCCTCCGCCTTTTTTCCTGCGGCCAGCCGGATCACCCCCAGGTCGTAGAGCGCCTCCGCGTTCTCCGGCCCCAGCCGCGCGGCCCGCTCCTGGTGCGGCAGGGCCTCGGCGTACTTTTTCTGCGTGAACAGCGTCCACGCCTCGTTCCAGGCGTAGTTCACCTGCGCCAGCGTCAGCAGGCGACTTAGCTCCCGGAACGGCGCCGGGTGGTCGTCCACCCGGATGTCCACGGCCCGGTCCGTGTAGCCCCCGTAGCCCGCGCCCGCCTTCACGACCAGCAGCGCCGCGGACTGCCTCCCCCGCGCGTCGCCCCCCGCCGCGTCCCCGGCGACCAGGGCCGCGCAGAGCCGCTCCGCGAGCGTCCCCTTCGTCTCTATGAACGCCCGCTCCATCGCCAGGACCACCCCCTCGCCCGCCAGGATGTTCCCCTGGATCGCATAATCTCGCCCGTTCCTGCCCCCGGCCCACGCCAGACACCCCTCGCCCGTGTAGGTCGCGGACGCCCCGTCCGCAGACACGACCCCCACCTGCCTCCGCTTCGGGTCCTCGTCATTCCTCAGCATGACCCGGACCGCCTCCTCCGGCGTCACCCCTCGCTCCAGCAACTCCAGCCCCCTCGGCCCGAAGGTCGTGTTCGCATACGACTGCGTGGCCACCGCGCCCACGCCGGCCCTCGCCCAGGGGACCACGCTCCCCACCGCGAAGAACCGCGACGCCACCGCGACACCTAATTCGCCCGTCGCGGAGTCCCGCGCCACGATGGAGAACGTGGCGACCTCCCCTCGCACCCCTCCTTCCGCTTCAACCTGCCCACAAACAACAAAGGGCGCAGAGATCAGCGCAAGGGCGAGCGCAACCGTCACCATGTCATTTTTCAGAAAAGGTCTGTCGAACATAGCGGCGCCTATTCAACGCAAGAACGCTGTCACCGTCAAGGCTATCTTGACTTGAAAGGCAACGTCTCGTATATTACAAATACATGAAAAACCCAACAAACGCTATCAACTTCACACAGGAGGTCTGCAATGTCCGTCGTCAAGGTTGGCGCCAGCCGTCAGGTCGTCATCCCGAAAAAGATCCACGATCAACTTGGGCTTGAGCCAGGCGACTACCTTGAGGTGGAGCTTCAGGGAAGAAAGGTGGTCTTTACGCCCAAGACGCTCGTGGATAAGCGCATCGAGGAAGGTCTGGAAGACATCAGACAAGGGCGAGTCTATGGCCCCTTCCGCTCAGCCCAGGAGATGGTCCGCTCTCTGCGCAGTCTCACGAAGAGATCCAGGAAATCTAAAAGACCCTGATGCGACTCCACTACACGGAACGCTTCCGTCGAAGCTACGAGAGCGCCCCTCCACAGATCCGGCGAGCGTTTGACCGGCGCGTCGCCCTTTTGGTCCAGAACCTTCGTCACCCCTCCCTGCGGGCCAAAAAATACGATGAGGCCAGGGACATCTGGCAGGCCCGGGTGAATGAAGGGTGGCGATTTTACTTCAAGATTGAGGGCGACGTCTACTACCTCATCGATATCATGCCTCATCCGAAGTAAGAGGCGCATCTACACCTTCGTCTGGGATTCTCAGGGCTGACCCTGAGCGGGCCTTGAATGGGAGTCATGAGTTTTCCTTCACTTCCTTCAGCAGCCTGGCCGCCGTCTCGATCAGGAACAGCCCGGCCTCCTCCGTGCCCCGGCCCGCCCCGGCCTCGTACCCGCCCCGCGCCTTCTCCCCCGGCAGCCCCACGTAGCCCACGCCCCTCCCGTTGGCGTAGCCCACCACGAG
>CAYRZX010000576.1:0-2699 GCA_964428665.1 uncultured Gemmatimonas sp. | reverse complement strand
GCTGAAAAAAACTGTTGTGTCCGGCGCAGGTGTTCTTTATACTTTAGGGTGTCGCGTTTCCTCCCTGGCATCCTTTTTGCGGTAGCCTTATGATCCGATTGACCCAACAGGCGTCGCTCCAGCAGAAGATGGCCCCGCAGCTCATCCACTCGCTGCGCCTCCTTCAGATGCCGACGATTGAGTTGGAGCAGGCCATCCAGCAGGAGCTGGAGATCAATCCCCTCCTCGAAGAGGTCCTTGAGCCGGAGTTGACCCAGGAGGAGGAGGAGGAAAAGCCCCAGGAGGAGCCGGCGGACGACGAGGGCTCTCTCGACACGGAGACTCCTGTGGAGGCGTCTGAAACCCCTGAGGTCGCCGAGGAGCCGGTCGAGGCCCCTGAGGTCGTCGAGGAGGCGGAGGTCCCGACCCTGCCCGCCGACGAGCCGGTGGACGCGAGCGTGGCGGCCAAGGACGTGGACGGGTCGCTGGACGCCGACGACTGGAAAGAATATCTCAACGAGGCGACCAGCGCCCCGGAATACACCAGCCACCGGCAGGAGTTCGACCCGAACGAGGAGCCGTGGGAGGTCACCGAGGCGGACCGCCCCTCGATGGCCGACCTCCTGCGGGAGCAGCTGCTGCTGACCGACCTGTCCGAGGCCGAGCGGGAGGTGGCGGAGTACATCATCGGCAATCTGGACGACGACGGATTTTTGACGATCTCGGCGCAGGAGATCGCCGATGTGCTCGGCATCTCCGTCTCGGAGGTCGAGCGCGTCCTGAAGGCCGTGCAGTCGTTCGAGCCGTCTGGGATCGCGGCGCGGGACCTGCGCGAGTGTCTGATGATCCAGCTTCGCGACCGGGGGATGGAGGACTCCCTGGCCACGGCCCTGGTGAGGGATCACCTCGATGACCTGATGAACCGGCGCTACAGCCGGATCTGCCGGCTGCTGAATGTGACGAAGGAGCAGGTCAGCGAGGCGTCGAAGGTGATCGAGTCCCTCAACCCTAAGCCGGGGTTCTCGCCGGAGCCGCGTCTCAACGTGAACCTGGTCTACCCGGACCTGCTGGTGGAGAAGGTGGACGACACCTATGTCGTCCTGCTGAACGACCGGAACGTCCCGACCCTCCGGGTGAGTCCGCTCTACAAGGTGCTGCTGAACCAGTCGGAGAAGGAGGGGGGGGAGGCCAAGAAGTTCGTGCTGTCGAAGCTCAACTCCGCCCGGTGGCTGATCAACGCCATCGACCAGCGCCGGGGCACGATGCTCAAGGTGATGCGGTGCATCGTGGAGAACCAGCAGGAGTTCTTCGACGAGGGGCCGGGTCACCTGCGCCCGATGGTCCTCCAGGAGGTGGCGGACAAGGTCCGCATGCACGTCTCGACGATCAGCCGGGTGATCAACGGGAAATACGTGCAGACGACCCACGGGGTCTACGAGCTGAAGTACTTCTTCGACGGGAAGCTCTCGACGGAGGAGGGGGATATCGCGACCAAGTCGGTGAAGGAGAAGATCGCCAAAATGGTCTCGGAGGAGGACCCCAAGGACCCGCTGAGCGACCAGAAGGTCGCGGAGATCCTGAGGGGGGAGGGGATCGATATCGCCCGGCGGACCGTGGCGAAGTACCGGGACCAGCTCAAGATCAGCCCGGCGCGCTACCGAAAACGGCCGTTTTAGGGATCGGGTTGAAGACCGCATTTTACAGGGATAGACAGGATAAACAGGATAGAGGCTTCTTTCATCCTGTTCATCCTGTCTATCCCTGTTTTTTTTGAGGGAGGGCTGTGTGATGACTCCACGGGAGCGCTTCATCGCGGCGCTGGAATGGCGTCCCCTGACCGGACGGGTGCCGCACTTTGAGCTGGTCTTCTTCCTGACGATGGAGGCCTTCGGGAAGGTGCACCCCGCCCACCGGAGCTACCACCAGTGGGACCAGATGGAGGAGCGGGAGCGCGCGCTGCACCGCCGGGACATGGCGGAACTGTTCATCGCCACGGCGGAGCGCTTCGGGCACGACGCCATCTTTCTGCACCCGAACCCGAACCGGGAGGAGGAGACGCTGCGCCTGATCGACCTGGTGCGGGAGCGAACGGGGGACGCCTACTTCCTGATGCTGCACGGGGACGCCACCTACAGCATCCCCAGCGGGGGGGCGATGGCGGACTGGTGCGCCCGGCTCGTGGAGGAGCCGGAGGCGGTGAGGGCCGAGGCCGCCCAGCGCGTGGACCGGGCCTTAGAGCGGGGGGAGCGGCTGGCCCGGCACGGGGGGATCGACGGGTTCGCCCTCTGCGCGGACTACTGCTTCAACACGGGGCCGTTTTTGAGGCCGGACTGGTTCGACGAGTTTGTGACGCCCTACCTGGCCTGGCTGATCCGGGGGTACCGGTCCCAGGGGCACTACGTCATCAAGCACACGGACGGGAACATCCTGCCGATCCTGGACCGCCTGCTGGAGGGGGAGCCCCACGCCCTCCACTCGCTGGACCCGCAGGGGGGGGTGGACATCGCCGAGGTGAAGCGGCTGGTGGGGGGCCGGGTCTGCCTGATCGGGAACGTGAACTGCGGGCTGCTCGACTCGGGGAAGGACGAGGAGTGCATCGCCTCGGCGCGCTACGCCCTGCGCCACGGCATGCCGGGGGGCGGCTACATCTTCTCCACGAGCAATTGCGTCTACACGGGGATGCGGCTGGAGCGGTACGAGCTGATCCTGGATGTGTGGCG
>CAYRZX010000575.1:0-2709 GCA_964428665.1 uncultured Gemmatimonas sp. | reverse complement strand
TTCTTCTGGCACTCAGCACTCAGCACTTTCTTCTGGCACTCAGCACTCAGCACTCTCTTATCCCCTGAACGCCAGCACGGCCCCTGTCACCACGATGTTGGCCAGAGCGAGCGGCAGAAACACCTTCCACCCCAGGCGCATCAACTGATCGTACCGGAACCGGGGCAGCGTCCAGCGCACCCACAGATACACGAACAGGAAAAAACCCGTCTTGACGGCGAAGACCCCGATCTTGAGGAGGCCGTAGCCCAGGGAGGTCGCGTTCTCCGGGATCAGCCAGGGCAGGTGCCAGCCGCCGAAAAAGAGCGTCACGATCACCGCCGAGGAGGTGACCATGTTCGCATACTCCGCCATGAAGAACATGGCGAACTTCATGCTGCTGTACTCGGCGTGATACCCGGCCACCAGCTCCTGCTCGCACTCCGGCAGGTCGAACGGCGCCCGGTTCGTCTCCGCAAACGCCGCCACCATGAACAGCAGGCAGCCGAGCGGCTGCAGGAAGATGTTCCACCCCGGCACGACGCCCCACAGCATCTGCTGCTGCCCGGCCACCACCTCGTTGAGCCGGAGCGACCCCGTGGCCATCAGCACCCCGATGATGGACAGCCCCATGGCCAGCTCATAGCTGATCATCTGCGACGACGCCCGCAGCCCGCCCAGCAGGGAATACTTGTTGTTCGACGCCCACCCACCCAGCACGATCCCGTAGACCCCCAGCGAGGTCAGCGCCAGGATGTAGAGGATGCCGATGTTCAGGTCCGCGATCTGGAGCCGGATGTCCCGCCCGAACAGCGGGAGCGTGTCCCCGAACGGCACCACCGCGAACGTCATCAGCGCGGGCGTCAGGATCGCCGCCGGGGCCAGAAGGTAGATCACCCGGTTGACGTGCGGCGGGACGATGTCCTCCTTGAACAGGAACTTGAGCCCGTCTGCAATCGGCTGGAGCAGGCCCCACGGCCCCACCCGGTTCGGGCCGTAGCGGTGCTGGATGAAGGCGCTCACCTTCCGCTCCGCCAGGGTCATATACGCCACAGTCCCCAGCAACGCGCCCAGGACCACGGCAATCTTCACAAGAATTTCGATGAGATCCGCGATCATGACGACACCGTCATCCCCGCCGACCCCAGCGCCTCGTAGGTCACCCCGGCGTATCCCGGCGCCTTCTGAGCGACCTCCTCCATCACCTCGCGCGCCGACGCGAAATCCAGCCTCCCGCCCAGCGCGCCCGCCACGTCTCGGACAATCTCCCAGTCCGCCTTTGCCTCGCCCGGAGGCGGGAACGCCCGGCACAGCCGCTGCACCCGCCCCGCGCAGTTCGTGAACGTCCCCTCCTTCTCCACGAACGCCGCCCCCGGCAGCAGGACGTGGGCGACGGGCGCCAGGCCGGAGGTCAGGATGTCCTGCACGACCAGAAACTTCAGCCTCCCAAACGCCGACCGCTCCGCCTCCGTCAGCCCCTCCGCAGGGTCCCCGCCCAGCAGGTAGAGCCCCTGGACCGTCCCCCCCTCGATCTGCCTCAGCAGGTCCGGCATCTCCGTCAGCGTCAGCCCGACGGCCGCGGCCATGTCCCGCGCCCCCCGGCTGTTCGGGGACTTGTCCGCCCGGATCGTGAACCCGCCCTTGAATTTCACATCCCCTTCTTCGCTCACCCTGGTCCTGAGCCCGACCTTTTCGGACCCCACGACCTCCTTCATCAGCCGGGCGAACAGGTAGTTCTCCTCATTCGTCAGGTGCCCGGACAGGACCCCCGCCACGGCCCCGCCCCCGGCCCGGACCCCCTCGAACCCCTGCCGGACCTGCCCCAGCGCCTCCTCCCACGCGGCCGCCGCCCACCCCTCGCCCGACCGCAGCATCGGGGCCGTCAGCCGGTTGTCCGCGTGGACGTAGCGCCACCCGTGCCGCCCGTCGTCGCACATCCAGAACTGGTTGACCTCGGCGTTCTCCCGCGGCTTCAGCCGGTAGACCCGGTTGTTGTCCCGGTTGACGTCGGCCCGGACATTGCACCCCGCGCTGCATCCGGGGCAGACGCTCTCCACGCCGTCCAGGAACCAGACCCGCTGCTTGAACAGGAACGCCTTGTCCAGCAGCGCCCCCACCGGGCAGATGTCCACCGTGTTCCCCGACAGCCGGTTGTCCAGGCGCACGCCGGGGAACACGTCGATCTCATTGTACACGCCCCGGTAGAAATAGCCCAGCTCGCTCGTCCCGCTCACCTCGTCGCAGAACCGGATGCACCGGGTGCACCGGATGCACCGATCGGCGTAGAGCAGGATGTGCTCCCCGATGTCCTTCTTCGGCTGGACGACCTTCGCCTCCTGAAACCGGCTGTCCCCCGACCCGTACTTGTAGCTGAAGTCCTGCAGGTCACACTCCCCCGCCTGGTCGCACACCGGGCAGTCCAGCGGATGGTTGATCAGCAGGAACTCCATCACCGCCTTCTGGGTGTCCTTGACCAGCTTCGACTGCGTGTCCACGGCCATGCCGGGGGCCGGCCGCGTCGTGCACGCCGTCGTCAGGGCCTTCCGCCGCCCCGCCGGGGTGTCCGACTCCACCTCTACCATACACATCCGGCAGTTGCCGGGCGCGCTCAGGCCGGGATGGAAGCAGTAGTGCGGGATGTGGATGCCGTGCTTCGTCCCGTGCCGGATCAGGTTGCCGAGCGCCGGATCGATCTCGATCTCTTTTCCGTCTATCGTGAAGGTGGGCATA
>CAYRZX010000574.1:0-2716 GCA_964428665.1 uncultured Gemmatimonas sp. | reverse complement strand
AGGGAGGGAGCCGTGTACAAGATGGATAAGGGTGAGCCGTTCTGGTGGGGGATGTTCTCGGTGGGGGGCGTTGTGGCTGCGCTGCTGGTGCCGATCCACATCTTTCTGGACGGCCTGGCCGTGCCGCTCGGCCTGCTCCGGGCAGATGCCCTCAGCTACGAGCGCATGCTGGCGCTGGTCGGGCATCCTCTCTTCAAGATTTACCTCTTCGTCCTGGTGGTCCTCCCTCTGTATCACGCGGCCCATCGGATCCGGTTCTCCCTGTACGACCTGGGGGTGAAGGAGTTCCGGATCTCCATGGACGCCTTGTGCTACGGCGGCGCTCTGGTCGGGACGGGGGTTGTGGCCTATGTCCTGTGGGGGTTGCTGTAGGCGCGCTGAATTTTTTGGAGAGGTACGCAAAAGGCCCGCTGGACTGTCTCCGGCGGGCCTTTTTGACGCCGGGGATATAATCCTTGCTGTTCTGCTTGACATCTGAAAGCCCTCCGTGTAAATTGCCTGTGCAGTCCTATTTTTGTGCCCCTGGCGTCGGGAGGGAAAGGATGCACTCCTTCACACATAACTGTCGAAACTAACGGTGACAGACCGTATTTCGACGGCTACGGCAGCCTCTTCCGGCTTGTCTCGGAAGCGCATCGCATCCGGCTCGCGCACCTGTTTGACCCTGTGCTGGCTGTACATACCTCGCTCGTTGATCCGCTGCCGCACCAGATCACGGCGGTCTACGAGGCCATGCTGCCACGCCAGCCGCTGCGCTTCCTGCTCGCGGACGACCCGGGCGCGGGCAAGATCATCATGGCCGGACTGCTCATCAAGGAATTGATCACACACGCCGGGGATCTGTCATGACCACGCCCGAAGAGTTCGCTGGCTTCCTGACTGCGTCCGAGGGCGCCCGGCTGGAGTTCAAGGCAGCGGGGGGCGGCTTCCACTTCGAGGATCTGCTCAAGTACATCGTCGCTCTGGCCAACGAAGGTGGGGGCAAGGTCATCCTGGGGGTCACAGACAAGCGCCCCCGTAGCGTCGTGGGCACGGCGGCCTTTGGCGAGCCGGGTCGGACAGAGGCCGGAATCTACGAGCGGCTGCATCGTCGCGTGCAGGTGGAGGAACTGCATCACGACGGCAAGCGGGTCGTGCTCGTTCACGTCCCGCCGCGACCTCCAGGCTCATCCTGGTCCCTCGACGGCACGTTCTGGATGCGCGCCGGAGACCGCCTGGAAAAGATGACCGACGAGCAACTCCGCCTGATCCACCTGGAGACCGGCCCGGACTTCTCTGCGGAAATCTGCGCGCAGGCAAAGCTCGGCGATCTCGGTTCCGCCGCCGTCGAAGTCCTGCGCCAGCTCTGGCAGAAGAACTCGCCCGACCAGGACATCGCCGCCCGTCCTCTGGAGCGGTTGCTGGCCGACGCTGAACTCCTTGTGGATGGAGGCCTGACCTATGCCGCCCTGATTCTGCTGGGTACGCGCGAAGCCCTGGGGCGGTACCTGGCCCAGGCTGAGATCATCTTCGAGTATCGTTCCAGCGAAGCGCCCGGCCCGGCCGCTGACCGGCGCGAGTTCCGGCAGGGGTTCCTCCCATTACTCGACGAGATATGGAATCTCGTCAACCTGCGCAACGATCTCCAGCACTTCCAGCAGCGGTTTTTCGTCTGGGGTGTGCCCACCTTTAACGAGCGGGCGACCCGCGAGGCCATCCTCAACGCGGCCAGCCACCGGGACTACCGCAGCGGCAGTTCCGTCTTTGTCCGGCAGTTCCCCCGCCGGATCGAGATCGTCAGCCCGGGTGGATTTCCCGCCGGGATCACCCCTGAAAACGTGCTCTGGCAGCAGAACCCGCGCAATCGCCGCATCGCCGAGGTCCTCGGCAAGTGCGGACTGGTCGAGCGGGCGGGTCAGGGGTTTGATCTCATCTGCCGCGAGTGTATCCGTCAGAGCAAGCCGCTTCCCGACTTTTCCCGCACAGACGCCCACTTCGTCTGGGTGACCCTCCACGGGGAAATTCAGGACCCGGAGTTTCTCCGCTTTCTGGAGGAGATCGGCCAGGAACGCACAGCCTCCTTCAGCACGGAGGACTTCCTGATTATTGATCTTATTCATCGAGAGCAGCCTATTCCCGAGTATCTCAAGCCCAGAACCCAGCGCCTGCTGGAACAGGATGTGATCGAGCGAGTGGGGCGTGGCCGGAGCGTGCGGTATCTTCTCTCCCGGCGTTTCTACCGTGCTCTGAGCAAGTCCGGGGTATCTACGCGGCGCAGCGGATTGAACCGGGAGACGAACAGGGCGCTGCTGCTGAAACACATCCAGGAGAGGGGCGCTGAAGGGGCGACCTTTGCTGAACTTGCCCAAGTGCTGCATGGACTGTCGCGAAGACAGGTTCAGCGTTTGACCCAGGAACTCAGGCGCGAAGGTCTCATTGCCCTGAAGGGGGCCAGGAAAGGGGCAAAATGGGTCCCCGTTTCCTGATGATTCGAGGGTTTTGCACCAACGGTGGTTTGGGTGCAAATCTGGCGCATAATTCGGTGCAAATATAGGCATAAAAATATATATTATATTGTGAATAAATGGTTTGTGTAATTGTGCTTATTGCACCCTATTGCACTGCTGGCGTCAATCTCCACCCAATTCCTTTGACGAACTGCCCGGCCCGGAGGGCACCTGGTGGACGGCCCGGAGGCGCACCCTGAGAAGTGGCCCACGAAAAAGGCACAGGACGC
>CAYRZX010000573.1:0-2722 GCA_964428665.1 uncultured Gemmatimonas sp. | reverse complement strand
GGTCAAAAATTCCCTGCGCAGGGCATAATTTCCCCCACGCCCCCACCTATAATAACGGCACAAAAGGCCATGTTCTTTAGGCTTTTTTGTGAATCTAACCCCCCCTCCGCCCAGAATCAAGCAATTTTCGGGCCGAAAAAAAGCGGGGGTCGTCTGAAACGACCCCCGCCTCGCGACAGGTCTGTCTGAGTGGATCTGCCCTCCGGTCGGAGACGGAAGGGATCCGTCTCAGCCCGGTCATGCCTTGTCGTTTACGAACAGGCCGATGACCTTTCGGATGTTGACCTCAGCCTCCAGCAACTGTTCTGGGGGGAGCTGTCGGATCAGCTTTCCCGACTCCGGGTCCGTGACCCGGACGATGAGCTGACCCGTGTCCTTGTGAACTGAAACCTTCAGGTTCCGGTTCAGGGCGTCCAGAGCCTCGTTCACCCGCTCTGCCGCCCGCCCGACCTCCTCCTGATCGACCTCTCGCCCGGTCACGGGCGCGGCCGCCGACCCCGATCTTTCATCGCGTCTGACCGGCACAGGGCTGGACCCATTCAGGCGCTGAGGCTTCACATCACTTGTCACGATCGCGCCGATTGCATCCATGTCCCATCACCTCTCCGGGCGCCCTCTCGCCCTGTTAAGCTGCCTTTGAGGGGGGTGCGGGCATCCTCCCCGCCCGCACGCTATCTGACGTGAACTGCCTTATTCGCCGGTCTCTGCGTTTACCCGAGCAGCGACAGGGCGCTCTGCGGCAACACGTTCGCCTGAGCCAAAAGCGCCGTGCCCGCCTGGACCAGGATCTGGTTCCGCGTGAACGCGGAGACTTCCGTCGCCACGTCCGCGTCCCGGATCGCCGACTCCGAGGCCTGGAGGTTCTCGATGGTGCTCTCGTTGGACCGCATGTTGAACGACAGCCGGTTCTGGAACGCGCCGAGCGACCCCCGCTGGTTGGACACGTTGGTGATCGCCAGGTCGATGGTCGCGATGGCCGCCTGCGCCCCGGACTGCGTGGCCGTGGACAGGGACCCCATGTTCAGGACTGCCCCCGACGCGGTCATGTCGCTGATGTTGATGTCGATCCGGTGGACCGCCCCGTCCCTCGGCCCGATCTGGAACGACCCCCCGGTCCCGGTGTTCTCGACGATCAGTTCCAGGCCGTCCAGGTCCCCGTCCGTGTAGCCGTCGCTGGCCGGGACCGTGGCCGTGGCATCCCGGACGCCCGTCAGCGTGAGCTGGATGCCCAGGCGGTCGAAGTTGGCCACCACCGTCGTGCCCGTGGCCACCGTGTCGACGTCCAGCAACGTGCCCAGGCTGATCGTCTGCGACACCGTCCCGTTGCCCAGCGTCACCAGCCCGTCCGTGGCCATCGTGTCCTCGAACGTGTAGGTCCCCGTCGCCGCCCCGGAGAGCTGCACCTGGGTCACGCCCGTGGTGTCGGAGGCCAGGGCCGTGGAGACGGTGTCGTCCGTCTCCACCACGTTCCCGAACCCCTTCAGGAGGGTCGTGCTGTTGTAGGACGTGACCTCGGCGATCCGGTCGATTTCGTTCGAGAGCTGCGTGAACTCCGCGTTGATCGAGACCCGGTTCGTGTCCGTCACCGTGGAGGAGGCCGACTGCACGGACAGCTCCCGCATCCGGATCAGGATGCCGTTGATCTCGTTGAGAGACCCTTCCGCTGTCTGGATCAGGTTGGTGGCCTGCTCGGCGTTCCGGACCGCCTGCCGGAGGCCGGTCAGTTCCCCACGCATCCCCTCGGAGATGCTCAGGCCCGCAGCGTCGTCCGCCGCCCGGTTGATCCGCAGGCCGGACGACAGCCGCTCAATGCGAGTCGCCAGGTCCCGGTTGTTGATCCCGAGCTGCCGACGTACGTTGAGGGATGGAATGTTATTGTTAACCCGGAGTGGCATCTGATAACCTCCTTGTTTGTCTCACCTCAAGAGACATGACTGCGGCATCCTTGCCGAACATCGGACGTTGGCGGCGTCCGACGCTTTCTCGATCGGTCTTTACAGCAGAACAACAAAGGCCGTCTGACCGGCCCGGATCAGAATGACAATACGGTCTTCACCTCCTTGCAGTCGCTTCTATCCCATAAGTATGGATATGCCTTTGTCCTTACATATCGGCAGAATCCATACCGATCTTTAATGCGATCTGCATCGATAAGGAGGCAAAAACCGTCGATCCGGGCCGGAAAGACGGCCTGAATGAACGGGATTGCCGTTTTTCAAGAGAGGGGCTGCGCGAGGCCGCCCCTGCGATGTCTCGTCGTCTATGTCCTCCTGTGATCTGCGATCTACCTGCGCGTCGTCTCTGCCGTCATCGCGGTTCGGCGCCCGGCCGCCACCGGGTCTGGGAGGTTATCAGATGCCACTCTGATATGAGGTTTCCAGGCTTTAAAGCCCGCCGTCCGCTCAGATAACAAATTTAGACTTTTTGATTCAACTTTGTATTGCTTTATATAAATTATATCGGCCCTGTTCCAATTTCCTTAAACTTTTTTTGAAATTTTTTATCCCCTCACCGGTCGCCAAATCACCGGTCGCTAACGCTCCCGGCTCGGATGTTGCCCTCCCCATACTCCGGTCGCTCGGATGTTGCCCTCCCCATACTCCGGTCTAACGCTCCCGGCTCGGATGTTTTTCCGTCTGCCGTCTGCCGTCTGCCTCTTGTTTTTACTGCAACAGCGACAGCGCCGTCTGCGGAATGGCGTTCGCCTGCACCAGCACCGCCG
>CAYRZX010000572.1:0-2723 GCA_964428665.1 uncultured Gemmatimonas sp. | reverse complement strand
TTCCCCCCGAACCTTTTCCGGCCCGGATTCGACATGTCTCATGAAAGCCCATGAGAGCGACCCCTTATGAACGATGACGCGGCCCTGGTCGCGGCGGCGCTGGCGGGCGGGCCGGAGGCGTTCGCGCCCATCGTGGAGCGCTACCGGGACGCGGCCTTCGGCGTGGCGCTGGCCCGGCTGCGGAACTTCCACGACGCGGAGGACATCACGCAGGGCGTGTTCGTGGAGGCCTACGAGCGTCTGGGCAACCTGAAGGACCCGGCCCGCCTGGGGGCGTGGCTCCGGTCCATCACCATCCACCGCTGCATCGACCACCTGCGAAGACGAGTGGAGGTCGCCGGGGTGGAGGAGATCGACGACCGCCTGAGCGACCCTGCGACGCCGCACACAGAGATGGAACGCCAGGAGCTGCGCGACCGGATTATGGCCGCCATCGGGAGGCTCAACCGGCCGATGGCCGAGACCACCGTCCTGTTCTACATCAACGGCTACTCGCAGGAAGAGATCGCCCGCATCCAGGAGGTGCCGGTCGGCACGGTCAAGCGCCGGCTGCACGACGCCCGCAACCGGCTCAAAGAGGAGATGATGGACGTGGTGGAAGACGTGCTGAAGACAGGAGCGCCCAGAGAGGACTTCGGGGAGCGTGTGTTTGAACTCCTGTGCCGGTATCCAGAGGGTAAACGCCTGAACTGGCACGAAGTTGTCTCGGAGCTGCGGAAGATCGGCACGCCGGGCATCGAAGGATTCATCCGGGCGTTTGCCCTGCCGCACTGGCGCACGCGGAGGTGGGCCGTCACCATGCTGAAGGAGTCCAGGCCTCAACCTGCGGAGGTGGTGCTCGACCTCCTCAAGAAGGGGATCGGCGACAGCAACAAGAAGGTCCGCAAAGCCGCTGCGGGGGCCTTGCTGAACGTGGAGGTGAGCGACGATCGGAAGCGCAGGGATTTTGTGCCTGATGTCATCTCGCTGTTGCGCGACCCGACCTGGCGTGTCCGATGGAGGGCAGCGTGCGAACTCCTGCCCTGGGCGGCGGATATTCCCCTCGATGTAGCCGCTCTGGCCCTGGCGGAAGAGAAGGACGCCAGAGTGCGGGCCGAGATGGCGCACCTGGTTCAGGCGGTCATCGCGGCTCAGGGACAGAAAAAAGGTGGCGTTTAGACCGAACTTTTGGACAACTGAAATCGACCTATAATAGAAGTAACGGCGGTCAAAGGCGGTCGGACCCGGCGAAGGCGGGGTGCGCTCCTGCGCGCGAAAGGCTGATCGCTCCCGGGGGAGACGAGCGTACGCTCCCCCGGGCCGCCTTTATGATAGAAGGCCCTCACCCAATGGTCCTCTCAGACCTCTCCCCCGGCCCCTCTCCTAAAGGAGAGGGGAGGTCCTTTCCTGATTTTTTTGTGAGAAAAACCAGCAGAAGATCAGGTCTCTCCCCCTTTCCTTCAGGAAAGGGGGACGGGGGGATAGGTCAGCTCTTCAACTCCGCGCAGTTCACCCGCACCTTGCGCACGGCGCGGGCGATGTCCTCCATGTCCTCTTTGGGCCCCAGGAGCATCCGCTGGGTGAGCCAGACGGCCTCGTCTGCGCAGACGCGCTCCGTGACCGGGCAGGAGACCTTCGCGTAGTCCACCTTTCCGCCGTAGAAGGCGCTGTCGAACGGGATGTCGTCCCGGCTAACCGTGAATGCGCGCTCCTTGTAGAGCGGGACGTAGCCGGAGGAGCAGGGGACGCCCTCTGCGCTCAACGCCTCCAGGAACCTCTTCTTGGGGAGGCCGCCGAAGGCCTCCGGCTTATACCGGAAGACGTAGAGGTGGTAGGCGTTCCGGGTGACCCGCTCGTCCTGCCGCATGACCTCGATCCCGTCCACCTCCGTGAGCAGCTTCGTGAGATAGTCCCCGTTGGCCTGCCGGGTCCGGGTCTGCGCCTCCAGGTCCTCCATCTGCGCGAGCAGGAGGGCGGCCTGGAACTCCGTGATGCGGTGGTTGCTGCCCAGCACGTGGTGCTCGTACCAGGCCCCGGTCTTGACCCGGCCGCAGTTGTGGTAGGACCAGGCGCGCTCCCCTAACTCCCGGTCGTTCGTGACCACCGCGCCCCCCTCGCCGGCGTTCAGGTTCTTGCTGGACTGGAAGCTGAAGGCCCCGATGTCGGCGATGCCCCCCACCTTCTGCCCCTTCCAGATCGCCCCGTGGGACTGGCAGGCGTCCTCGATCACCCGGAGGCCGCGTCTGCGGCCCACGGCCACGACCCCGTCCAGGTCCGCCGGACGCCCCCCGATGTGCACCGCGATGATCGCCTTCGTCTGCCTCGTGATCGCGGCCTCGACCCTCGCCGGGTCGAGGTTGAAGGTGTCCGGCTCCACGTCCACGAAGACCGGGATGCCCCCGACGTGCACCACCGCCGAGGCCGTGGCGATGAAGGTGTAGGGGGGCACGATCACCTCGTCGCCGGGCTTCACGCCGCACGCCTTCAGCGCGACCTCCAGGGCGGCGGTGCCGGTGGTCACGGCGATGCAGTGCCCCGCGTCCTGATACGCCCCGAAGGCCTTCTCGAAGGCGTCGATCTGCTTCCCCATGCCCCACTGCCCGCTCCGCAGGACGCCGATCAGGGCCTTCTCCTCCCGCTCGCCGAAGGTCGGCCAGGCCGGGAACGGCCCCGTCCGCGTCTTCTCCCCGCCCGTCACTGCCAGTGCGCCCATGGTACTCCTCCATCCGAATGAGTTTCGAGTT
>CAYRZX010000571.1:0-2738 GCA_964428665.1 uncultured Gemmatimonas sp. | reverse complement strand
TGCGGTTCGAGACCTCCCCGAAATCCTTGCAAGCGCAGGTCTGGAGATCGTCAGAATGAAAGACAGGATTTTTGGCGATGATGAGGGAGGAACGGAGGGATGAGAAGAGGGGAGATGTGGATGTAGGAGCGCGATCCATCGCGCCCTTTTTTATCAATCCGCCGCGTGCGCGCGTGCCCTCCCGACCTCCCACCTCCGCGACAGGTCCTGAGCGCGCACCAGGCGGGCGTAGAGCCCGCCCTGGCCCATCAGGTCCTCGTGCGCCCCGGCCTCCACAACGCGCCCCACGTCCAGCACCACGATCTTACTGGCGTGGCGGACCGTGGACAGCCGGTGGGCGATCACCAGCGTGGTGCGGTGGCGGGCCAGGCGGGAGATCGCCTCCTGGATCAGGTGCTCCGTCTCCGCGTCCACGGAGGAGGTCGCCTCGTCCAGAATCAGGATGGGCGCGTCCTTCAGGAGCGCCCGCGCGATGGAAAGCCGCTGCTTCTGCCCGCCCGACAGCCGGGCGCCCCGCTCTCCGATCACGGCGTCGTAGCCTCCGGGCAACTCCAGGATGAACGGCTCGGCGTTGGCCGCGCGGGCCGCCCCCCGCATCTCCTCCTCCGTGGCCCCCGGCCGGCCGATCAGGAGGTTCTCCCGCACCGTGCCGTGAAACAGAAACACCTCCTGGAGCACGAGGGCCACGTGCCTCCGGAGGTGGTCCAGGGGGAGCCTGCGGACGTCGCGACCTCCGACCAGCACCGCGCCCCGCTGGGGGTCGTAAAACCGGGGGACCAGATAGGCGACGGTCGTCTTGCCCGCGCCCGTGGGCCCCACCAGGGCCACGACCTCCCCCTCCTCCACGCAAAAGTCGATCCCGTGCAACACCGGCGCGCCGGGGTCGTAACCGAACGTCACCCCCTGAAAGCGGATGTCCCACGCCACGCGGGCAGGCGCGGCAGCGTCCGGCGCGTCTGCGACATCGGACTGCACGGCGAGCAGCTCAAAGATGCGCTGCGTGCTGGCCGCGGCCTTCTGGAGGACGTCGTGCAGCGTGGCGAGCTGGAGAAACGGCTGGTAGATGTGCCCCAGATACACGATGAACACAAAAAGATCGGCCACGGAGATCGCCCCCTCCATGGCCATCGTCCCCCCGCCCCAGATCACCAGGACGATGCCCAGCCCCCCCGCGGCCTCGATGACCCCGGCGGGCACGAGGGAGACCATGTTGGCGGCGATCATGGTGTCCCGGAACGCCCGGCTGCGCGCCTCCACCTGCCGGGCGCGGTCCCGCTCCTGAACGAAGGCCTTGATGACGGCGATGCCGGAGAGGTTGTCCTGCACCTGCGCCACCAGGTCGGCCAGCCGCTCCCGCACGGCCCGCCACAGGCCGCGCACGCGGGAGACGTAGCGGTACACGAGATAGGCCGTGGGCAACAAAGGCAGCAGGGTGAGGAGGGCCAGCCCCGGATGGATGGCGAACAGGACCGCGGCCATGGACGCCGGGATGATCAGGGCCAGGATCGTCTCCGGGATGCCGTGCGCCACGAAGTCCTCCACGGCCTCCACGTCGTTGACCGCGCGGGACACCAGCGCCCCGGTGCGCTGGTCGTTGAAGAACCGGTGCGGCAGCCCCTGGAGATGCCCGTAGACCCGCGTCATCAGGTCGTGCAGGACCTGGTACGCGGCCACGTGGGAGAACCGCCCGTACCCGTAGCGCGCCGCCCCGCGCAGCAGGTAGACCCCGAACAGGAGGAGACTCACGGAGAGCAGCTCGGAGGCCGCCCCGCCCCCCTCCGTGAGCCACCGGATCAGCCGCCGGATCAGCAGGGGCGGGAACAGATTCGTCGCGGCGAACAGCAGCCCGCACCCCACCGACAGGCCCATCAGGAGCCGCCGGCCCTTTAAGACGCCCAGAATCTGCGCGAGAAAGGTCATGTCAGGCTTTGACAAAATGGCTTCGTTTTGCAAATCGCGCTCTCACGCCCTCTCCCGCTCCTCCGGCATCTCATCCCCAAGAAACACATTCAGGCCGCGCGGCGAGGCCTGCAGGTAGACCGCCTCGACGGCCTCCATAAACCGCTCCTCCCCCCGCCAGAACGGAAAACTCCCCAGCCGCTTGACCAGGCTCGCAGGCGCAGGCGGAACCCGGACCTCCCCTATCAGGCCGTCCGGCAGGCCCGCGCCCTCCCAGAAGACAGGGACATCCGGGACCAGCGGCTCCTTCGGCGGGGACATCTCCTTTTCCGCGGCGGGGCTGGATTTCCCGCGCCCCTTCCTGGGGGCCTCCTTTTTGCCGGAGGCGCCGAGGCGTTCGACCAGGCCCTCCCGGCTCAGGCCCCGCAGCTTGAAGATCAGGAACGGATCTCGGTCGAACTCCTCGCCCAGCAGGTAGTAGACCGCCGCGATGTGTTTGCAGGGATTCGACCAGTCCGGGCAGGAACAGTCCGTCTTCAGGTCCCGGAGCCTTTCGGGGAACAGCGACAGCCCGGCCTTCCCAAACGCCCGCTCGATGTCCTGGGGCATCTCCCCGGCCAGCAGCTTCGCCGCAAACACGGCCTGACCGGACAGGGCCTTGATCAGCCTCTCCCATCCCGCATCCGGGATGGGCTTCACCTCGATCACCACGTCGTAGGGCCTGGGTTGGGAGCCCTGGACCTTCGCCCTGACCCGCCCCTTGTCGACCGCGATGGACAGCACCTGGCCGCCGCGGGCGTAGGACCGGCCCCGCCCCAGCCTCGCGCCGATGTGGAAAC
>CAYRZX010000570.1:0-2752 GCA_964428665.1 uncultured Gemmatimonas sp. | reverse complement strand
GTCCTGGAGGAGAACTACCGGAGACGGAGGCGGGACTCGCTGGAGGCGCTGCTGTGTGGAAGGCAAACGTCAAACGTCAAACGTCAAACGTCAAACGCCAAACGCAGGAATGCCTCTCACGTTTCACGTTTCACGTTTCACGTCTCACGTCTTTTCCCCGACTCCGGCTACGCCGTCCTCCGCGCGGGAGCGCCTGAGGCGTATCTCCTGCTGAAGTACGGGCCGCACGGCGGGGGGCACGGGCATCCCGACAAGCTGAGCCTGATCCTGCACGCCTGCGGCGCGCCGGTCTCGCCCGACCTGGGCACGCCGGGCTACGGGATCGCGCTGAATCAGACGTGGTACCGCCGGACGGTCAGCCACAACACGGTCGTGATCGACGGGCTGTCGCAGCCGCCCAACGAGGGCCGGCTGAACCGGTTCGACGGGTCCGGCGAGGGGGGGTTCCTGGTCGCAGATGCAGGTGTCGCGTGGGAGGAGGGGAGTTATAAGGGCGTGCGGATGAGGCGGGTGGTTCTTGTGAAGAAGGCGAAGGGGGAAAGGCAGAAGGCGAAAGGAATCTATTTTATAGACCTGTTTGCAGTGACGTGCGACCGGCAGAGGCAGATCGACTGGGTGTTCAGGGTTAAAGGCACGCTACGGAGTCGGAGGCGGGGCGAAACGGGGATGCGGGGACGCGGGGACGCGGGGAATCCCCCACTCTCCCTTTCTCCCCTTCCCCCCTTCGGGAACGGGGGTCTGGGAGGGGGAGAGGGCTACGAGCATATCGCCCACGTCAGGGCCGGGCGCGTCTGCGGCAGCGGGGCGCGGCTCTCCTGGCGGGTCGGAAAGGGGAGGGTGGCGGGTCGCGACCTCATGGGAGCGACAGGTGGTGTGGTGGACCTGTTTCTGGTGGGGAACTCGGAGGTCTTCGTCGGAGACGCGCCGTTCAACCCGGCGTCGGAGCGGACGGACGTGGTCGTGGCCCGGCGGCGCGCGAAGGCGACGGTCTTCGCGTCGGTCTTCTGCGTCCACGAGGGGAGGCCCTGGGTCAGGGGGGTGCGAGAGGTCACGAAGGGCCTCGGCGTCCGGGGAGCGATAGGGCTGGCTGTGGAGACGGAGGAGGGGGAAGAGACGTGGGTCGTGTCGTTGAAATAGCGCCATGCGCATTCTGAGTCGCTACATCGCCCGGCGCTACTTAGTCTGGCTGGCGCTGGCCCTGACGGCCCTGGTGGCCATTTTTCTGGTCGTAGACCTGACGGACCGGCTGAACGAGTTCCTCGACAGGGCCTTCGAGGGCCGGGCCATTCTGAGCTATTACGCCTTCTACGTCCCCTACGTCGTCATCCTCACCCTCCCCATGGCCTCCCTCCTGGCGTGTCTGTTCGCGGTGGGGGACCTCTCCCGGCACGGCGAACTGACGGCCATGAAGGCCGCCGGCCTGAGCCTCGGCCGCATCCTGGCCCCTCTGGTCGGGGCGGCCTTCGGGCTCAGCCTGATCGCGCTCCTGGTGGCGGACCGGGCCGTGCCGGGGGCCAACCGGCGGCGGGCGGAGATCGAGCGGGGCGGGGCGCTGGAGGTCCCCCCCTTCTCCGTGCGAGAAAACCTGGTGCTGCGGGACGCGGGGGGGCGAGTCCTGTCCGTGGGGCGTTACGAGGTGGGGGCGAAGGTGGGCTATACGGTCTCGTTAGATCGGTATGAAAAGGTCGAGGGTCAATCAAGGTTCAAGGGTTCAAAATCAGACTCAGGACCCTTCGGCTTCGCTCAGGGCAAGCTCAGGACTCAGGACTCAGGACTCCGGGTCCGGGTCACGGCCGCGACGATGCGGTGGGACGGAGAGGGGTGGGAATGGCGGGACGGCGTCCTGCGGGAGTTTGACGGAGACAGGGAGGTGGCGACGCCATTTGCGTCCCTCCGGCCCGACGGCCTGACCCTCCGCCCGGAGGACCTGGAGCGGCCTGACCGGAAGCCGGAGGAGATGGGCCACGCAGAGCTGCGCCGGACAATCGACCGCCGGAGGCTCAGCGGGGCGCCGGTCCAGAAGGAGGAGGTGGAGCTGCGCCTCAAGTTGGCCTTCCCGTTTGCGGCGCTGGTCATGACGCTGTTCGGCGCGCCCCTGGCCTCCTCCCTCCGGCGCACGGGCCGGGGGACGGCCTTCGGGCTCTGTCTGCTCCTGTCGTTCATCTACTACGGGGGGATCAAGGGGTGCCAGGCCCTCGGCTGGAACGGGATTCTGCCGCCCGCGGTGGCCGCGTGGCTGCCGAACGCGGTGTTTGCGGCTGTGGGGGTGGCCCTGTTTTTAAGGGCGCATAAATAGCCCTATCCCCCGTCCCCCACCGAATCGGAGAAGGGAGAGTCGGGGAAACGGAGAGGTTCTTTTCCCCGGTTCTCCGGTTCCCCGTTTCCCCGGTTCTGGGGGCAGGGAGGAAGGGGGCCGGGGACCTCGATGGAGGCGATGACGGACCCGCACTCCATCGGGATGACCTCCCCGCGCGCCCGCTTTCGGGTGATCCACGCCTTCACGAGTTCCCGCGCTGCGGTCAGCGCCCCGGCAATGCCCTCGCCCTGGGCGGTCAGGTCCAGGGCCGGGATGTGGGCGTAATAGTAGCCCTCGAATCCGGGCTCCTGAATCGGCTCGAAAATCACGGAGTAACGCATTCCCACGCCAGTTCCTCCCCAAAACGGATGAGAATGATCCATCGTATCTATATGATTTTCTCACACAGTCTCATGATTTTATGTTGGACTGCTCAGGGCGATCTGCCCATACACT
>CAYRZX010000569.1:0-2762 GCA_964428665.1 uncultured Gemmatimonas sp. | reverse complement strand
ATACCCGATATATTAAAACACACCCAATTGAGTAAGTCGGTTGTAGAGAACGGCCAATATGCCTTCGGCGGATGAAGACGGACGGTATTATGCGTCTGTTCCTCAACATATCAACGTGGACCTATGTGACCCTGGCCGGCGCGATCCTGTGTTCAGGCTGTCAGATGGGCACTGACAGCGTCTCATCTATCCTGGGTTGGTATCCGTCGACCGTCCAGGGATACGCGCCTTACCGTATTTCGGTCGGCGGCCCTAACTTTCCCGTTCCGCTCAAGGCCGGGCAGACGAAGTTCACAAAAGATGAGGTCGTTCGCTATACTGAGAAATTTATCGATGAGCGGCGGAAACTTATCGGCGTAGACTCGAATTCTCTCAGGTTGATCGAGGCGGTGGATAGATCGTCAATATCTTCGTCTGGCCTTCAACTCTGGAACTTGACATATGAACAGGCGACACCCTACATGATCTACAGGTTTAAGATTGCCAAGGTTATGGGAAGGTGAATCTTATTATCAAGGGAGGCGATGTAGTCCTGTTAGATGCCAGGGTTATACCCGTAGTGCGAGTCCCCAACCGGGCGGTCCTGTCAAGTGAGGACATCCGAAAGCGTCTCATCGGACAAACGCTGAAATACTACGACTTCAACAGTTCTAAAATCTACGAGATCACGACAAAGACGTTAGTCACGTTCAAAGAACTTGTGATCTTTCCGAGTCTCAAAGAAGATGTGTTGGAGGTCCGGTTATGCCGTGAATTGGAGGTCAGGATGGGGCCTGAAGAAATTGATTCTTACGCGCGATGGGCGGTCTTCGTCGATGCCATTACCGGCGAGATGGTCCATCAGAACTATTTGTTGGTTCATTAGGGCACGGTGTTCTTGCGCAGGTTGCGACGTGGAGACAGGACATATAGAAGCTAAAGCTCCCCGCCCTGTAGCGCGGGAATGAATTCCCCATCCACCTAACGCTCCCATTGAGGCCACCCAACCTGTCGCTCCCGTTGAGGTCGCGACCCCGGCCCTGTTCCCCTCCCTGCTACCCCTGAAAAGCCCGGCGGGGCCGGGCTGGGGGAGTCCGCCGCAGGCGGACTTTGTAGTCGTAGCGAGGGAGTTTACTCCCTCGCAAAAAGGCCACAGGGGCTTCCATTCTTATCTCGTTTTGAAAAGGAGGCATCCGGCCATGCGGACGCAGACACGACATCTCTGCGGTTATGTCATCGCGGGGGTCCTGATCGTCCTGGGCGGGCTGCCGGTGTCAGGCAGCGCCTCGGACCGTGAGGTCCCTGGGGAAGTCGTGGCCGGGCCGGACACCCTGGAGTCCCGGTACCTGCGCATCTGGTCTGCGCACGATGCCCGCAAATGGCGCGTGGGGGCCTCCCTCTCGGCGCTCGTCTTTATCAGCGCTGATGAAAGGGCTCCACTCTATGAGGCGCACGTTCAATACCGGTTTAAGCCCCGGTGGACGCTCGACGGCGCTCTCGGCATATCGAAGGCTAGACTCGACGCTCGGGGTGGCTATCGACCTTACCTGCCTGCTTGGGATGACCCTCAACCTCTCCTACCTGCTGGCGCCATCCAACCGGCGATCTACAGATCCCCACAGGAGCGCCTGACCTTGATCCCGGTCAGGTTGAGCATAACTTACCATTCACACTCCGCCGCTGGCATGCGAAAAAGGGGATACGCCACCGCCGGCGTCAGCATCCTCAGCGCCCATTCAAAACAGAAGGGGAAGACCCTGCACGGATGGCTCATAGGGCCGCTTGTGGGGATCGGCGCGGAAGTCTCTGTCCACGCTCTCTTTCTGGTCGATGTGGGGATTACCTATCGCGGCGCGATCAACTCGTTTCAGCGGGGCGTCGGCTTCGTGGATCTGGATACACTCGCGTTGAGGATCGGCATTGCGCGGAGTTTATGAAGAGACGGCCTGCTTGTGAGAAGGGGCAGACCGACCCCTCCCCCGGCCCGCCACACAACCTGTCGCTCCCATGAGGTCGCGACCCCTGCCCTCCCAAAGGGAGAGGGGAGGTCCTTCCCCTGATCTTTGAATCTCTCCTGGCGAGATGGTTTCTTTCCTGCCATAATTCCCCTGTTGCGTTCCTCCCGCCGTTGACCTATCTTCTACCGACTCAAAACTCGCAACTCGCAACTCGCAACTCGCAACTCGCAACTCAATATCTTCGGGAGGCATCCATGCTCAAAGCGCACTATCTTCACCACGCCACCGTGGCCGTCACCGACCTGGACCGGGCGCGGGACTTCTACGGGCGCATCCTGGGCCTGAAGGAGGTGCCCCGGCGGGGCGTCAAGGGATCGGACGGGGCCTGGTTTCAGGTCGGGCCGAGCCAGATCAATCTGATCAGGCGGGACAAACGGGAACCGGACTCCCCCCGGCACTTCGGGATCTGCGTGGACAGCATCCGGGCCGCGCGGAAGGTCTTGGAGGCGGAGGGGATCGAGATGACGGAGACGACGCAGGTGGGGAACATCAACCGGTTTTTCTTTGCGGACCCGGACGGGAACCGGCTGGAGATCGTGTGCCCCATAGGGCAGGGATAATGAGACCTCACCCACCCCCTGACCCCCTCCCTCTCCGTATACGGAGAGGGAGGGGGCATCAAGGGCCTTTCTTCAAGGCTGGGGGAGGGTGAGGTCTGTCTGACTGACCACTGATCTTAGGAGATTCTCATGCCTGACATCTTGCGCATAGGCCTCATCGGCTGCGGCAATCAGACCCGCGCCAACCTGGCCCCCGGCCTCGCCC
>CAYRZX010000568.1:0-2785 GCA_964428665.1 uncultured Gemmatimonas sp. | reverse complement strand
GGGGCCGACGTGGGCGGCACGTTCACGGACGTGGTCGTGATCGACGGCCAGGGCGGGGTCTGGACGCACAAGGTCCCGTCCACGCCGCCGGACTTCGAGCAGGCCGTGCTCCACGCTATCGCGCATCTGCTCCGCCAGGCCGGGTTGCCGGGGAGAGACGTGACCGAGGTAGCGCACGGCACCACGGTGGCGACCAACGCGGTCCTGGAGCGCCGGGGGGCCTGCACCGCGCTGGTCACGACGAAGGGGTTCCGGGACGTGCTGGAGCTGCGGCGCATCCGCGCCCCGCAGATGTACGACCTGTTCTTCGAGAAGCCCCCGCCGCTGATCGAACGCTACCTGCGGTTCGAGCTGACGGAGCGCGTCTCGGCCTCGGGCGAGATACTGACGCCGGTGCAGGAGGCGGAGCTGTGGGACCTCAAGGAGCGGCTGGAGAAGGAGGGAGTGGAGTCCGTGGCGGTCTGCCTGCTCCACGCCTACGCCTTCCCGCAGCACGAGGTCGTGGTCGGAGACTTTCTGAGGCAGCGCCTGCCTCACCTTCAGGTCTCCCTCTCCTCGGAGGTCCTGCGGGAGCGCAAGGAGTACGAGCGGACGGCCACGACCGCGGTGAACGCCTACGTCCGCCCGGTGATGCAGCGCTACCTGAGCGCCCTGCGGGGGGGGCTGAAGGGGATGGGGATTGAAGCCCCGCTGCTGATCGTGCAGTCGGCGGGGGGGCTGACGCCGGAGGAGGACGCGGCCGTCCGGCCCGTGTTCGCCCTGGAGTCGGGGCCGGCCGCCGGGGTGCTGGCCGCCGGGTTTATGGCCCGGCGCGTCGGGGTCCAGAACGTGGTCACACTGGACATCGGGGGGACCACGGCCAAGGCGTCCATGATCGAGGGGGGGAGACTCTCCTACAGCCCGGAGTACGAGGTGGGCGCCTCCCTGTCCGCGGGCAACCGGCTGGTGGGGGGGGCCGGGGAGCTGATCCGCGCGCCGAGCATCGACATCGCGGAGGTGGGGGCCGGAGGGGGGAGCATCGCGTATCTGGACCGGGCGGGCGGGCTGCGCGTGGGGCCCCGCAGCGCCGGGGCCTTCCCCGGCCCGGCGTGCTACGGGCGCGGGGGGACGGAGCCGACGGTCACGGACGCCAACGTGGCGCTGGGCTACATCCGTCCCGGGGCCCTGGCGGACGGGGAGGTGAAGATCGACCCGGAGGCCGCGGCCCGCGCGATTCACGACCGGATTGCCGCTCCGTTGAAGATGGACCTGCTGCGGGCGGCGGAGGGCATCCACCGGATCGCCAATGCGCGCACGATGCGGGCCTTGCGCGCCGTGTCCACGGAGCGGGGCAGGGACCCGAGGGACTTCGTCCTGATGGCCTTCGGCGGGTCCGGCCCGATTCATGCCGCAGGGCTGGCCGGGGAACTTTACATCCGCCGGGTCGTCGTACCTCCGCTGCCCGGCCTGTTCAGCGCCCTGGGGCTGCTCTGTTCGGGGGTGGAGCATCACGACGCCCGGAGCTGTCTGCTGTCCGGCGAGGCGCTGACGGGGGAGGCGCTGCGCGAGGTCCTGGAGGAGATGCGGGGAGGGATGCTGGCGCAGTTCCGGGCCGAGGGCTTCGGCGCGGATCAGGTGAGGATGAGCTGCAGCGCGGACGTGCGCTTTCAGGGGCAGGCGTCGGAGATCAGGATACCTCTGGAAGGCGGAAGGCAGACGGCAGACGGCAGAAAAGGCGACGGACGACCGACGACGGACGACCGCAGAAAAGGCGACGACGGTCGGCGGTCATCGGTCGGCGGTCTTGTCCCTATGGCAGACGGCAGACCCCCGCTCCCCGACGTGCGTGCGCTGTGCGCTGCGTTTGAGCGGGAGCACGAGCGGCTCTACGGCCACCGGTCCGACCCGGACAACCCGGTCGAGGTGGTGGTCGTGCGGCTGGTGGGCCGTGCCTCCACGGGCGGGCTCGAAGGGGCGATCCGTCCGGCGGAGCGCCCCGGGGAGGCGAGCCGGAGGGCCTGTTTCGGGGAGGAGATGCTGGACACGCCGGTCGCGCCGCGCCGCGCGCTGTCGGAGGGCGTGGAGGGTCCATTGTTGATCGACGAATACGACTCGACGACCGTGATCCCGCCCGGCGTGCGCGCCCATCTGGATGAGCAGGGGAATATTGTGATGGAACTTCAAAATGCCTGACATCGACCCGATCACCCGCGAGATCGTGCAGAACGCCCTGGCGTCCGCGGCGGACGAGATGTCCACGGCCCTGTACCGCACGGCCTACTCGACCATTGTGCGGGACTGTCTGGACTACTCCACGTCCCTGTGCGACGCGGAGGGGCAGATGATCGCGCAGGGGGTCACCATCCCGTTGCATCTCGGCTCGGTCCCGTTCGCCATGGAGACGCTGTTCAGGAAGTTCGGCGAGGACATGGCGCCCGGAGACGTGTTCATCCTGAATGACCCGTTTGAAGGGGGCATGCACATCCCGGACATCTTCATCGTGAGGCCCGTGTTCTGGGAGGGGAGGCGCGTGGCGTTCGCGGTGAGCACGGCGCACCACCTGGACCTGGGGGGAAGGCTGCCGGGCAGCTCGGCCTGCGACAACACGGAGATCTTCCAGGACGGTCTGCGCATCCCCTGGCTGAGGCTCTACCGGAGGGGGGAGCCGGACGGGGCGATCTTCGCGCTCATTCGCGCCAACGTGCGGGTGCCGCAGATGACGATCGGGGACATCCGGGCGCAGCTCTCGGCCTGCCACATCGGGGAGCGGGCGGTGCACGACCTGATCCGGCGCTACGGGCCGGAG
>CAYRZX010000567.1:0-2793 GCA_964428665.1 uncultured Gemmatimonas sp. | reverse complement strand
GCTGAGTGCTGAGTGCCGAAAGAAAGTGCTGAGTGCTGAGTGCTGAGTGCTGAGTGCCGAAAGAAAGTGCTGAGTGCTGAGTGCTGAGTGCTGAGTGCCGAAAGAAAGTGCTGAGTGCTGAGTGCTGAGTGCTGAGTGCCGAAAGAAAGTGCTGAGTGCTGAGTGCTGAGTGCTGAGTGCCGAAAGAAAGTGCTGAGTGCTGAGTGCTGAGTGCTGAGTGCCGAAAGAAAGTGCTGAGTGCTGAGTGCTGAGTGCTGAGTAAAAGCCAAGAACAGGGTTTTTGCCTTTACTCAGGACTCAGGACTCATTACTCAGGACTGTTTTCTATGCTCTCCTTTCTCTTCACAGGAAATCTGGGACGCGAGCGCCCGGAGGGGGACAACGAGCGCTCGCAGGAGGCGCGCGACCGGATGGTGGAGGCGCAGATCCTCCGGCGCGGGGTCACGGATGCGCGCGTCCTGGCCGCGATGCGGCGCGTGCCCAGGCACCTGTTCGTGCCCGATTCCCTCCGGGACCAGGCCCACGACGACGGGGCGCTCCCCATCGGCGAGGGGCAGACCATTTCGCAGCCCTACATCGTGGCGATCATGACCTCTCTGCTGGGGTTGAAGGGGGGAGAGCGGGTGCTGGAGATCGGGACCGGGTCGGGCTATCAGACGGCGGTGCTGGCCGAGGTGGCCGGAGAGGTCTACACCGTGGAGATCGTGGGGCGGCTGTTCGAGCAGGCCCGCGACCTGCTCGGGCGTCTGGGGCACGGCAACATCACGTTTCGCACGGGGGACGGGTACCGGGGCTGGGAGGAATATGCCCCTTACGACGGCATCATCGTCACGGCGGCCCCGACGCACGTGCCCTCCGCGCTGCTCGACCAGCTGAAGGTGGGCGGACGGCTGGTCCTGCCGGTGGGCGACGAGGATCAGGAGCTGCTGAAGATCGTGAAGGAGGTGAAGGGGCTCCGGAAAGAGTGGGTGATCCCGGTGCGATTCGTGCCGATGACGGGAGAAGCGCAGAAAAGAGAACGCTGAACGCTGAACGCTGAACGCTGAAGTAAAAGCATAAACCTGTTTTGCTCTTCGTTCATCGTTCATCGCTCATACTTCATCGTTGTCTTTGTTCATCGTTCATCGTTCTGACTTCATCGTTAATTATTCCTATGTAGGGCAAATTCCGGTACTTCTGGTCCAGGTCGAGGCCGTAGCCGACGACGAAGGCGTCTTCGACGGTGAACCCGACATAGGCCAGGGGCACGTCCGCGCGACGCCGGGCAGGCTTGTCTAAGAGGGCGCAGACGCCCAGGCTGCGGGGGCGCCGGGCGGACAGAAGGCGGAGGAGGTAGTCGAGGGTGAGGCCGGAGTCCACGATGTCCTCCACGATCAGGGCGTCCCGGCCCTCGATGCTCGTGTCGAGGTCGTGGGTGATGCGGACCGCGCCGGAGGTCTCCGTGGCGGCCCCGTAGGAGGAGAGGCCGATGAAGCCGATCTCCAGGGGCAGGGAGACGGCGCGGGCCAGGTCGGACAGGAAGAAGACGGAGCCTTTCAGGATGCCGATGAGGACAAGGTCCCTCTCCCGGTAGTCCGAGGTGATCTGTCTCCCCAGACGGGCGACGGCCGATTGCAGCTCCTCCGGCCCGATCAGGATGCGTGAGAGGTGAGGTTCCATAACGACAAGGTATACCCTTCAGGTCTTTTTGTCAACCTTCAATCCAGAATGATCCCATGACCCTCTTTTCAGATCAACGCCTCGCCGACCTCCTGGCCCGATCCCGGACGCCGGAGTTTTCGCCGGCGTGCGACCGGCTGCGGGCCGACGCGGCTGCGCTCAAGAAGATGGGTCTGGACGCGCCTGCGGCGTCGGCTGGCTACTACCACGACTTCTTCTGCCCTGAGCACGCGGTCGAGCTGGCCTGGGACCCTCGCAGCCCGGAGGCCCATCGCTGTCCCGTGGACGGGAAGGTCTTCTGCGGGGAGCCGTTCGACTCGGCGTGGCGATGGGGGGTCAACACCCTGCTGTCGCGGGGGGCCTTCAAGCTGGCCCTGCTCTGGCGGATCGGCGGAAAGGAGGGGCATCGGCGCGGTGCGGAGGAGATCCTGACGGGATACGCCCGCCGGTACGCGTCCTACGTCTGCCGCAGGCCGGGGACGCGCGCCCTGGGCCGGTGCTGCTACCACTCGCTGGATGAGTCGGTCTGGCTGATCCCGCTGGCGCAGGCCTACGATCTGATCCGGGGGACCCTGACGGCCCCGGCGCGGCGCCGGATCGAGGAGGGTCTGCTGATCCCGGCGGCGGAGCACATCGTCACGCAGCGGTTCAACCAGATCCACAACATCGAGTGCTGGCACAACGCGGCCATCGGGGCCGTGGGGGTCTGTCTGGACCGGCCAGACCTGGTGCGCCTGGCCGTGGACTCGCGCTACGGGTTTCGGAGGCAGCTCAGGGAGGGGGTGAGGCCCGACGGGTTCTGGTTTGAGGGGTCCACGAGCTACCACTTCTACACCCTGGCCGCCCTGATCGCCCTGGCGGCGGCCACGGAAGGGGCGGGGCTGGCGCTGCACCGTATGGAGCGGCTGAGGCGGATGTTCGAGGCCCCGGTGGAGTACGCTTATCCGGGCCTGAGCATGCCGGCCATGAACGACTGCTGGTACTTCACGACCCTGCTGGGGGAGACCTGCCACAACACGCCGGACGCCGCCGGGTTCTACGAGGTCGGGCGCGCGTGGTACGGGGAGGCGTTCGCGTGGGTCCTGGAGGAGAACTACCGGAGACGGAGGCGGGACTCGCTGGAGGCGCTGCTGT
>CAYRZX010000566.1:0-2804 GCA_964428665.1 uncultured Gemmatimonas sp. | reverse complement strand
CTGGAAAAGACCCTGGAGGGAAAAGGCTATGATGCGTTCACGTTCGACGGCAAGGCCATCCTGATAGGGTCCTCCGACGGCAAGGGCGCCCTGATGGCCGTCGATCACACCGCCAGCCGGGAACTCTGGGCGTACCCCAATCCCGGCAAGGGCTACAGCGTCAAACTTGTCGCAGACGGGGTGATCTACTACGCCGCGTCGGAGAAGGGCGGCCTCCACGCCCTCAGCGCGGATAAAGGAGAAAGGCTCTGGTCTTCGCCGCTGAAGGCAGAGGGCATCGCAGCCCACGGCGACCGGGTCTTCGTCTCCTCGGGAAAGGGCGTCGTCACCCTGGACCGGCTGACCGGAAAGGAGCTGTGGCGGTTCGAGGACAGGTGGCCCGTCCGGTTCCCGGCGACCGTCGACACGACGACCGGTGTCGTCTACCACGGCTCCAACGACAGGGGAGGGTTCATCTACGCCCTCGACGGGGCCTCAGGAAAAGAGGTCTGGCGGCACAAACTGGAGAACACCCCCTCCCTCTGCCCGCTCGTCGTGGCCAGCGGCTCGGTGCTCTACCGCCAGCTGGACGACAGAAAATACGGGGTCGTCCGGGCCCTCAAGGCCGCGCCGAAACCGTGAAATGGCCGCGATCAGGACATTCATCGCCATCGTCCTGACCGGGGAGGTCAGGCTCTGGGTCGCCCGGAGGATGGAGGACCTGAGGCCCCGCGCCCAGGGCATCCGGTGGGTGTCCCCGGAGAACCTCCACCTGACCCTCCGGTTCCTCGGCGACGTGGAGGAAGGCCGGATGCCGGAGGCGCATCAGGCCGTCCGCTCGGCGGCAGAGGGGGTCAGCCCCCTCGCGATCCGGCCCGGCGCATTCGGGGCCTTCCCGAACGCCCGGCGCCCCCGGGTCCTGTATGTGAGCCTGGAGGGGGATGTCGAAAGGCTCAGGGGCCTTCAGCGGCGAATCGAGAACGAACTAATTGGACGGGGGTTTCCCAAAGAAGACAGACCCTTCTCGCCCCACCTGACCATCGGCCGGGCGATGCGAGACCGTCGAGGCCCCATAGACCTGCCCCCGACCTCCGCCGGGACCGCTCCTGAGATGGTCGTCCGGGAGGTCCTCGTCATGAAGAGCGACCTCCGGCCCGAAGGACCTATTTATACGTCGATGGCAAGAATAGCATTGGATACGTAGAGGCGTTGCATGCAACGCCTCTACGCGCCTGGCACGCCCTTTGCGAGCTTCAGAGGGTGCGACGGCGCAGGACAAGCCCGAAACGTCGGACCAATCGATAAAAACGCTCACGGACGCGCAGTCCAACGCGGTTTAGATATGAACACCTTGTTCACAGAGCGCGTCCATCCCTTTCAAGGTCAGGGGCGCTACCCGGAGGCGTTATGCACCTTGTGGATGGCCTGTGAGAAAATTTTTAATAATCGTTTTAAAATATGTAAAAATAACATCTTATAAATTATTTTAAACTGCGGATTTTTCTTGACATCTACACTTTTGTTCAGTATATTTACGTCGTCGCAGGGCGTTCGCCATACCTGACAGCTCCGGGCGCGCAACGCCGGGGCCAGAGACAACCTTACAGCGCCCTATGTCACCCGTTCGTATAGGAGGACGACGTCATGGTTCGCAACCCATCAGACGGCAAGAAGAAGGCCATCGAGCAGGCCATTGCACAGATCGAGAAGCAGTTCGGCAAAGGCTCGATCATGAAGCTCGGCGACGAGGGGTCCCGGGTGCAGGTGGACGCCATCCCCACCGGGTCGATCACCCTCGACGCGGCCCTCGGCATCGGCGGGGTGCCCCGTGGCCGGGTGGTGGAGATCTACGGCCCTGAGGGATCGGGAAAGACCACCCTCGTCCTCCACATCATGGCCGAGGCCCAGAGACAGGGGGGCGCGGTCGCCTTCATCGACGCCGAGCACGCCCTCAACGTGGACCTGGCCCAGAAGCTGGGGGTGAATGTCGATGACCTCCTGATCTCGCAGCCCGACACCGGGGAGGAGGCCCTCCAGATCACGGACACCCTCGTCCGGAGCGGGGCGTTCGACGTGGTGGCCGTCGACTCCGTGGCCGCCCTGGTCCCCCGCGCGGAGCTTGAGGGAGAGATGGGGGACTCTCACATGGGCCTCCACGCCCGGCTGATGTCTCAGGCCATGCGCATCCTCACCGCCTCGATCAGCAAATCAAAGACCTGCGTGATCTTCACCAACCAGATCCGGATGAAGATCGGCGTCATGTTCGGCAACCCGGAGACCACCACCGGCGGCCAGGCCCTCAAGTTCTACTCCTCCGTCCGGCTGGACATCCGGCGCATCTCCACCATCAAAGACGGCCACAGCGTCATCGGACAGCGGGCGAAGGTGCGCGTCGTCAAAAACAAGATGGCCCCTCCGTTCAAGGAGGCGGAGTTCGACCTCCTCTACGGCACCGGCATCTCCCGCGAGGGGAGCCTGCTCGACATGGGCGAACTCTACGGCATCGTCGAGAAGAGCGGGACCTGGTTCTCCTACGAGGGGGAGCGCCTGGGACAGGGCCGCGAGAACACCCGCCTCTACCTCAAGGAGCACACCGACATCGCCGGCAAGATCGAGGCCAAGATCCGGGAGAACCTGGACCTGGGGGTGGACAAGCTGGAGAGCGCCACCGGAGGAGACGAGGAGGGGGGCGGAGAAGGCGGCGAGGCGTGAAGGAAGATAAAGGTCGAAGGTCGAAGGTCGAACGCCCACGCAAAGCGCGCGGGCGTTCTTTATTTATCCTGTTGACCTTGAAAGGGCTTTTCCATATCTTATGAGGTCTATTT
>CAYRZX010000565.1:1600-2810 GCA_964428665.1 uncultured Gemmatimonas sp. | reverse complement strand
ATGATCCCCGGAGAAAAGGTCGGCGTCAGGCCCCGCGCCTGGGCGCTGCTCATCGACCTGACCGTCCTCAGCATCATTCAGGTCGTGGTCGTCGCCCTGTTGCAGGGGGCCTGGATCGCGGGATTCAACCTGCTCATCTGGATCGCCTACTCCGTCACCTTCGACGGCGGTCGCGGGGCCACCCCGGGCAAGATCCTCCTCGGCCTCAAGATCGTCCGCACGGACGGCTCCGCCGTCGACTACCATCAGGCCTTTGTCCGCTGTCTCGTCAAGGTCATCCCCCTCCTGCTCTTCTCCTCCCTGACCTCGTATGCCTTCTTCGCGCAGGGTCCGACCCTTCTCCGGGCCGGGCTGGCCGCCGCCGGGCTGCTCTTCCCCCTGCTCTCGGCAATCACCCTCGCCCGCCACCCCTTTCGCCAGGCCCCGCACGACCGCGCCGCCCGCACCTGCGTGATCAGACTCTTCTGAAGACATCCCGAATTAAATCCCTCATCCCTCTCCTGTCAAGGGAATTCGCGTCCCGGATTTTCCCCCTTGACAACCTCAGGGTTTTGGTCTATCATTCAAAACAAAGTCCTGAGTGCTGAGTGCTGAGTGCTGAGTAAAAGCAAAGAACAAAGTTTTTGCCTTTACTCAGGACTCAGGACTCAGGACTGTTTTTGACTCAGGACTCAGGACTGTTTTTACTCAGGACTCTATGGCCGCCGAACAGCCCGCCCCCCCCCCAGGCTCGAACCTGCGGGAGGCCATCCGCAACTACGCCGTCCTGGTCGTTCTGGTGCTCGTGGTGCAGATCGCCCTGGCGTTCTTCATCATCCGGACCATGATCATCGGTAGGCAGGACAGCGCCCAAAAGGCGGCCCTTCTCGCCGTCGAGGAGTTGAAGGAGCCGGAGGAGGAGGTCCTCCCCGACAAACCGGCCAAAGTTTACGACATCAAGGAAGACCTGCTCACCAACTCCGCCGACAGCGACCGTCTCCGCTACGTGAAAGTGCACGTCCAGCTCGGCGTCACCCCGGATAAGGTCTACGACGAAATCACGCAGATCGAGCCCAAGGTGATCGACACCATTCTCGGCATCCTGATGTCCAGGACGGTCGAGGAGATGGATGACCCCGCAGACAAGGAGGTCATCAAGGACGAGGTCAAGATCGCCCTCAACAAATACCTCAGGCAGGGGGAGATCGTCAAAGTCTACTTCACCGCCTTT
>CAYRZX010000565.1:0-1500 GCA_964428665.1 uncultured Gemmatimonas sp. | reverse complement strand
AGGAGGTGAGCGCCATGCAGAAGCCCTGGAAGCCCATCCGCGAGCCGGCCGTGGCCGGGCAGTTCTATCCGGCGGACCCTGAGGCCCTCAAGGTCACGGTCGATGACCTGCTCGACCGGCAGGAAGGGTCCTCCGTCTCCGGGGAGATCGTCGCCGTCGTCGCCCCGCACGCGGGCTACCCCTATTCCGGCCCCACCGCCGCCGCCGCCTACCGCGCGGTCCGGCGCAGGCCCTACGACGCCGTGGTCGTGATGAGCCCCAGCCACCGGGAGGCGTTTGAGGGGGCCTCTGTCTACGCGCGCGGAAGCTACCGGACCCCCCTCGGCCTCGTCCCCGTGGAGGAGGACCTGGCCCGCGACATCCTGAGCCGGGACCCTGACGCCCACGCCTCGGACGCCGGCCACCGGGTAGACCCTCCGTCCCTCTTCGGCCTCTCCCGCCTCCGGGGGGAGCACGCCATTGAGGTCCAGATCCCTTTCCTTCAGGAGACCCTGTCGGACCTCCGGATCGTCCCCATCGTGATGGCCGGGAGCGACTTCGACCTCTGCCGGGGCCTCGGGCAGGCGATCGCCGGGGCATCGCGCGGCAGACGGGTGCTCATCGTGGCCAGCTCCGACCTCTATCACGGATACTCCTACGACGAGTGCGTCCGGACGGATGCGGAGACCCTCGGCCGCATCGAGGCGTTCGACCCGGAGGAGTTCTCCCGTCGCGTCGAGCGCCAGGAGTGCCAGGCGTGCGGAAGCGCGCCCATCACGACGGCCATGATCGCAGCGCGGCAGATGGGCGCCGACCGGGCCGCCGTCGTGGCCCGCGCCAACTCGGGGGACGTGACCGGCGCGAAGGACGGCTATGTGGTCGGGTACGGCGCTGCCCTCTTCTACCGGAGCCCCTCCGGCCCTGAGGAGAAGGAGGAGTCTGAGCGCCTGACTGCGGAGCAGCGCGAGCGCCTGCTCCACATTGCGCGCACGGCCATGCGGGAGGCGGTTTACGGCAGACCCCTCCCTCCGCTCGGAGACCTTTCGGGGCCCCTTCGCATCCCACGGGGGGCCTTTGTCACCCTGGAGCATCGCGGGGAGCTGAGGGGCTGTATCGGACACGTCTACCCTCACCTGTCCCTGGCTGAAACCGTTCAGCAGATGGCCGCTGCCGCCGCGCTGCGGGACCCCCGCTTCCCCCCGGTCTCCCCGGATGAGCTGCCGGAGATCGAGGTCGAGATATCGGCCCTGAGCCTCCCCCGGAAGGTCGAGGACGTGGACCAGATCTGCGTGGGCCGGCACGGCCTGATCGTTCACCACCCGGATGGGCAGGGGCTGTTGCTGCCCCAGGTGGCCGTGGAGCGGGGGTGGGATCGCGAGACGTTTCTGGCCCATACGTGCCGCAAGGCAGGCCTTTCCAGGGACGCCTGGAAGAGGCCCGAAACCGAAATCAGCGTCTTCTCCGCCGAGGTGTTCGGCGAAAGATAAAAACAGGCAAACGGCAGAGGGCAAACGGCAAACG
>CAYRZX010000564.1:0-2814 GCA_964428665.1 uncultured Gemmatimonas sp. | reverse complement strand
CCGTCTTGGTCTGCGAGCTCACGAGCCGGGCGACGTTGTGGATGATCCGGAACGTCTGCGTCGTCGCGTGGCCGTCGTCGAAGGCCCCCGTCGTCCGGGCGCCGAAGAGGTCCGCGTCGGTCGAGGTGCCGACGGCGCTGGCCCCTTTGAGCAGGCCGATGAAGTCGATCCGGCCGTCCCCATCGGCGTCGAGGAGGGCGGGATCTCGGAAGGCGGTGCCCGCGGCGTTGACGAGATCGGTGCCCGCCAGCGCCGCGGGATTCTCGGTGCCGTCTGTGTAGGCAAAGGAGGTCGTGATCCGGCTGTCCGTCGCCGTGCCGTCGGCCGTGCGCCCAAGGGCGGTCGCGATCGTCTGCTCGACCCGCACCTGGCCCGTCACCTCGCCGGCACGATTCTTCAGGTAGCGGTAGCGATTCTCCGTCGTCGAGAGGATCGCCCCGCCGAAGACGTCGCGGACGACCGCGACGATCCCCCGGAACGTCTGGCGCTCCTCCGCCGGCGTCCGCGGGTCGTCGTACTCGACGGCCTGGTCCTGGACGCCGGCCCCGCCATTGGGGCCGGTCGCCGGCCCGACGCCCCACCGGTCGCCGGGGTCGAGCCGGCCGTCACGATTGACGTCCTTGACCAGGCCGTAGCTGTACACCACGGCGCTGACGGCGCGCGTCTGGGTCCGCTCCGCCGAGACCGAGGTGGTCGTCTGGGTCTGCTCCGTGGACCGGATGAGGCCGGTCGCCTCGTCGTAGGTCTGGATGGCCCGCGCGTCCGTATGGCTCTCAGCCCCATCCACGCTGCGTGACTCGACGCCGGACTGGGTCTGCGCCGCGCGCACCTGGTTGTTGAGGACGCGGTACGTCGTCTGGGCCAGGGTCAGGGTCCGGTCGCCAAAGGCGGTGGTCGTGGTCGTCACGGCCCCGGGGTAGGGGTCCGGTGCGCCGGCTCCCGCCAATGGCTTGAACGCCGCCGGGATGGGGACCGGCTGCTCAGCGACGCTGTTCAAGAAACCTTCACCGGTGTACTGGTAGGCCAGGCGGCTCTGGGTCCAATTGCGCGTGGCCTCGACACCCAGAGCTAGGGCGGTCGTCCGCGACTCCTGGACGCGGGCCTGGTTGTGGATGATCCGGTACGTGGACTGCGCCAGGGCGGTCGTGCGGGTCCCCAGGGCATCGGTGGCGGTCGTCACCGCGCCGAGCGGGTTTGTCTCGCCGGCGTCGGCAGTGTCGCCATCGCCGGTGAGGTCAAAGGCGGAGAGCATGGAGCGTTCCTCCACCTGCAGCAGGAGGCCGAGGCGGACCCGGCCGTTGCCCTGGTTGAAGGCGCCCTTGAGGTTCCCCGCCGCATCGAGGTAGTCCGTGCGCAGGGGGCGCAACTGCTCGGCGGTCTCCCCCAGGCCATTGCTCAGGTCGCCCGTGTACGCGTAGGTCAGGCGGGTCGTCGTGGTCGCGCGGGCCCCGTCGAGGCTGAGGGTCTCGGCGGTCGTCGTGACCTCGGCCAGCCGGGGCGTCTGGCGGCTGACCCGGTAGGTCTGCTGGGGGGTCGTCGTCGTCGTGTTCCCGAAGGCATCCGTCGTGACCGTCTGGCTGCCGGCGGCCGTCGCCACGGCCTTCAGGAGCCCGCGGAGGATCCGGGGGGTGGCGGCGGTCGGGTCCCGGAAGGCCGGCGTGATCCGGACGGTCCCCTCGACGGTCTCCGTGTAGTCCGTCGCCGTCAGCGCCGCGGGGGCCTCGGTCCCCTCCGTGTAGGCGTACTGGAGGATGAGGGTCGCGGCGGAGCGGGTCTGGTCGAGGAGCACCGTCTCGGTCTGCGTGCGGCTCTCGGTCAGCCGGGGCGTGTTGTGGATGACCCGGAAGGTCTGGGTGAGCCTCCCGGTGGTCACCGTGCCGAAGGGGTCGCGCTCGGTCGTCGCCCCCTGGGCCTCGGCGTGCCGGAGGAGCCCGCTGATGCGCAGGCGCCCCTGGGCGTCCGCGAGCGCGGGGCTGCGCAGGCGCCAGGTCCCGTCGGGCGCCTGGGTGACCAGGTCCGTCTCGGTCAGGGCCGCCGGGGCCTCGGTGCCCTGGGTGTAGGCGTACGTCGTCGTCAGGGTGCTCTCGGTCGCGGTGCGCTCGACGGTCTGGCCCCGGGTCCGCGCCGTCGCCTGGCTCACCCGGACCTGGCCGGTGGGCCGGTTGGCGGCGTCCCGCAGGAGGGCGTAGGCGTTCGTCGTCAGGGTCAGGGCGCGGGTGCCGAAGACGTCGGTCGTCGTCGTGACGGGGCCGGTGAAGCGGCCGGTCGCCGCGTCGTAGCCGGGGGTGCCGGCGGCGAACTCCCGGTAGGCCGGGTCGACCGCGACGGGCTGGTCGGCGGCCTGGGTGATCCCCCAGCGGTCGCCGGCCTCCACGCGGCCGTCACCGTTCGTGTCTCCCACGTAGCCGTAGGCATACTGCAAGCCGCTGACGGTGACAGACCGCGTCCCCTCGGCGGTCACAGCCGTCACCGTCTGCTGCTGGACCAGCGACGTCTGCCGTCCGACCTCGTCGTACGCCGCAGTGACCTCGCTCGACGTGACGGCCTCGGTCCCGTCCAACCCCTTGCTGAACGCCTCGGTGACCGTCCGCACGGGTCGAGCGCGGTTCGCGACGACCTGATAGGTGGTCCGAGCCAGGCTCAGGGTGCTGTCCCCGAACCCATTGGTGGACGTGGTCACGATGCCCGGGTAAGGATCAGCCGTCCCGGCCGGGGCCAATGGCTTGAAGGCGGACGGGATGGAGACCGGTTCCTCCGCCACGGCCTTCAGGAGGCCGACGAGGATCCGGCCGTCCGGCCGCCGGAGGGCCGGCT
>CAYRZX010000563.1:0-2831 GCA_964428665.1 uncultured Gemmatimonas sp. | reverse complement strand
TGGACAGCATCTTCGCGGTGACGCAGCTGGCCAGCCTGTTCTCGACGTATGAGTCGTTGGACCGGGCGGTCTCCAGCTACGTGGTCAAGCCCATCGAGTCGAAGCCGGCGAACTGAGAGGGGGAATGGGGTTGGGGTCTCACAAACAGGAGAACGCGACATGAAACTGGGCCTGGTCACCTACAACATGGCGAAGGACTGGGACATCCCCACGATGATCGAGAAGTGCAGGGCGACGGGGTTCGAGGGCGTGGAGCTGCGCACGACCCACGCGCACGGGGTGGAGGTGGGCCTGAGCGCGGCGGAGCGGAAGGAGGTGCGGAAGAGGTTCGAGGACTCGCCGGTGCGGCTGGCCGGGCTGGGGGGCACGTTCGAGTACCACGCGGCGGACGCGGGGGTCCTGCGGCAGAACGTGGAGGGGACGAAGGAGTACGTTAAGCTGGCGCACGACGTGGGCGCGCCGGGGGTGAAGGTGCGGCCCAACGGGTTTCCGGAGGGGGTGCCGCGCGAGAAGACGATCGAGCAGATCGGAAAGGCGCTGCGGGAGTGCGGGGGGTTCGCGAAGGACTACGGGGTGCAGGTCCGGCTGGAGGTGCACGGGAGGGAGACGTGCCAGCCGGCGAACATCCGGCAGATGATGGACGTGGCGGACCACGACAACGTGTTCGTCTGCTGGAACTCCAACGCGCAGGATGTGGTGGACGGCTCCGTGAGGCAGAGTTTTGACCTGCTCAGGCACAGGATCGCACTCGTCCACATCAACGAGCTGCACACGGCCTACCCCTACCGGGAGCTGTTCCGGCTGTTGCAATGGCACGGGTACGGGGGGTACTGCCTGGCCGAGATCCCCGGCAGCCCGGACCCGGATCGGGTGATGAACTACTACCGGGCGCTCTTCCGGGCGCTGTGCGCGTGACCGCGTTAACCGCATTACCTGAGAGGCTATTCCTGTGGCGTCCGACACCCTCTCCCGCGCTGCCTTACGCGATCTGCTCCGGGCGCTGATCCGCATCCCATCCGTGAACCCGACCCTGGTCCCTGAGGAGGGGCAGGGGGAGGCCAGGATTGCGGCGTTCGCGCACGAGTGGCTGGTCGGGCAGGGCCTGCGGGCGTGGATAGAGGAGGCCGGGCCGGGCCGGCCCAACGCGGTGGCGGAGGCCGGGGATGGGGACGGGCCTGTATTGGTGTTCTGCGCCCATCTGGACACGGTGGGCACGGCGGGGATGACGATCCCGCCGTTTGAGCCGGGGGTGGAGGGGGATCGGGTCTACGGCCGGGGGAGCTACGACATGAAAGGGAGCGCGGCGGCGGTGATGGCGGCCGCGGCGGCGCTGGCGCAGGAGGGGGTGAAGGGTCGAGTCTTAGTGGCGCTGGTGGCGGACGAGGAGTACGCCAGCGTGGGGGCGGCGGACTTCGTGCGGCGACATCGGGCGGACGGGTGCATCCTGACGGAGCCGAGCGAGGGGCGGCTCATTCTGGGGCACAAGGGGTTCGTCTGGGCCGAGGTGGTCACGAGGGGGCGGGCGGCGCACGGGAGCCGGTGGGATCTGGGGGTCAGCGCGGTGGGCAGGATGGGGAGGGTCATCGCGGCGCTGGAACAGTTTGATCGGGAGGAGCTGCGGAGGCGCGTCCACCCGCTGGTGGGTCCGGCGTCCATGCACTGCGCAACGGTGCAGGGGGGGACGGGCCTTTCGACCTACGCGCCGGAGTGCCGGCTGAAGGTGGAGCGGCGCACGCTGCCCGGCGAGACGCCGGAGCAGGTCGCGCGGGAGATCGAGGAGGTCGTGCGGGGGGCCGGGGAGGAGGCGGGGGTAAATTGTTTCTTTGACCGCCCGCCGCTGGTGTGCGACCGGGACTCGCCCGTGGCCCGGTGCGTGAGGGGGGCGGCGAGCAGGGTCACGGGGCATCCGCCGGAGGAGGCGGGCGTGGCCTACTGGATGGACGCGGCCCTGTTCGCGGAGGCGGGCATCCCGACGGTGAACTACGGGCCTGCGGGCGCGGGGGCGCACGAGGCCGTGGAGTGGGTGGACCTGGGGTCTGTGGTGACGTGCGCGAGGGTCCTGGTGGAGGCCGCGCGGGGGTTCTGTCGCGAGGAAGGGAGAGGTCATGCCTGACGAACTCGTGGCCGGGAGCTGGGCCAGGCCGGACGTCGCCGGGTTCCAGGGGCAATCTGTCGCGGTCTCGCGGCTCGACCCCGGGGCGGATGTGGATGATCTGTACGAGGTGTCGCACCGGACGGAGGAGTTCAAACGTCTGTGGACCTTCCTGGGATACGGCCCCTTTCCCGATAAGGACGCCATGCGCTCGTGGCTGACCTCCATCCGGGACAGTCAGGATCCCCTCTTTTACAGCGTGTACAGCCGGGAGCTGAAAAGAAAAGTGGGGATGATCTCTATCCTGAACATCGTGCCCGATATGGGCCGGGCCGAGCTGGGGCATATCTGGTACAGCCCGCTGGCCCAGAAATCCGGGGTGAACACCGAGGTGACCTTTCTGTTCCTGCGGTACCTGTTCGATGACCTGCGCTACCGGCGGGTGGAGTGGAAGTGCGACAACCGGAATGAGGCGAGCAAGCGGGCGGCGTTGAGGATGGGGTTTCAGTATGAGGGCCTGTTTTGGAAGCACCTGATCGTGAAGGGCCGGAACCGGGACACGGCCTGGTTTTCGATCGTGGACGAGGAGTGGCCGGCCATCCGGTCGAACTTTGAACGGTATCTGGCCACGCCGGGGCTGTCCCTGACCGAGATGAACCGGAATCTGACGACCACGCGATGACATGGAGGCTTTCATGAAGATCAAACGCATCCGTTTCCTCAGGATTGGCGAGGCGGC
>CAYRZX010000562.1:0-2858 GCA_964428665.1 uncultured Gemmatimonas sp. | reverse complement strand
AGCCTTATATCCATATCAGGGCAAGCTAAAGTGTTACCCTGATTTGAACCATGCCCTTTTTGGTATGCTTTCTGTCTTTGGCCGTAGAGCAGATACGCCGGGGCAAACTGGGGGACAGTTTCCATTTATTTTTCTACCTCGACCGGACGACCCTGCCCGGCTGACTCGACGACAGCCAGCGCAACCTTTGTTGCGTGACGGACCTCGTCCGGCGTGCCCAGAGCCGGCTGCTGGCCGTTGATCACACAACGTGCGAAGTACCCGAATTCGTTGCGCAGGGCGCCCGTGACCTGCCCGGCCACTTCGGGGCTCAGGTAGAAGTCCGGAATGCGCGTCGCGCCAGATGCCCACATCCAGAAGGCGTCGGTTGGGTCACGCATCTGGGCGGTGCCTTTCGTGCCAATCACTTCGAGGTAGTTGTCGTGGGGCCAATCCCCCGGGGCCCCTTCGGGGATATGCCAGACCTGCTCGATTACCCCCACCGCGCCGCTTGCAAACTCCAGGGTGGCCCACCAGGTGTCGGTGATATTCCACTCGTTTTGGCTTCGGCCTACCGCGTAGACCCTGTCCACGCGCGACCCGGCCAGCCAGATCAACATGTCCACCGTGTGGATGCCTGGCTCAATGATCAAAGGCCAGTGCTGAAAACGCGGCTTGCTCAGATACTGTCGGCCGCAGTTACGACGCCCGTACAGCGACACGATCTCTCCCAGTTCATCCGACGAGATCCGCTCCCGGATCATCGCCCGCCTCGGGTCGTGGCGCTCGATGTAACCGACCATGACAATGCGCTTCTTCTCTTCAGCCAGGCGCAACACCGCTTCGGTCTCGTCTATGCGCGCGCTCAGGGGTTTTTCCACCAGGACGTGCTTTCCCGCGGCCAGGGCAATCTGAGCCACCTCAGCATGGCGGGCGACCTCATTCACGACGTCCACCGCTTCAACCTCCGGATCACCCGCAAGGTCGCGCGCATCCGTATACCACCGCCGCACCCCGAATGTCCCGGCGACCTCCTTCGCTCGACCAGCCGAGCGCGAACAGACGGCGACGACCTCAAACTCCGCCATCTGACTGAGCGTCCTGGCGTGCACCTCCCCGAAAGCGCCCAACCCGACGACTCCGATACGCACCGGCCTCATATCGACTCCCTCTATCGACAGCGTCCCAGAGAGACCCTATCCTTCCATCTCCACCTTGAACAGGAAGCTGGCCCGTTCGTGGTTGTCGCACTCCGCCACGATGAACGTCCGGGCGTCCACTGCGCACATGTGATGCGCCAGCCAGCAGCGCGTCCCATCCCGGCTGTCCACAATGGGCCCCAGATCCGTGAAGACCCGCGAGGCCGGGTCATACGTGAACAGGTGCGTGTCATACTCCGCCCCGCAGGCCCCGTAGATCAGCCCGTCCTCCCCCTCCAGCAGCCCCTTCAGGCGGGGGGCAGCAAACGGTTTTCCCAGGTAGGTGACCTTCGGGCCCCGGTGGTCCACCTGCGCCAGCACTCCTGCGCTCGTCCCGATGTACAGCCTCCCGTCCTTCGTCAGCAGGGCCGTGTCTATCTGGTTGGCGCCAGGACGCCGGGTGACGCTCCCCACGTCCGGCAAGTCTACGTTCAAAAAGTCGATCTCATCCCGGTCCGGGTCGTAGCGCAGCAGCGGGTACCGCCCCGCCCACTGCATCATCTCGTAGGTGTGCCACACCCCGCCGTCCGCATCTATGGCCAGGTTCTCCATCGCGATGTTGCCCAGCATCGTCAGCTCCCGCGCCCGGTTGGTGGCGATGTCGTAGCGGAACAGCTTGCGCCCCGGAAACGTGTCCCCGTAGATGATCCCCCGCTTATGATCCATTACCGTCGCCTGCACGTAGTCGTGCGCGATGGGGATGCACAGAAACTCGTACTCCCGCGTCCGGGGATCAAACCGGAAGATCGCCCCACCCGGCGCCTTCGGCCAGATGTCCACGTCCCCCAGCGTGGCGATCCCCCCGTAGATGCGTCCCTCCGCGTCCAGCTCCAGACACTGGTGGATCTTGGACCCGTAGCGGTCCCGGCCTCCGGGATAGTTCAGCGACGCCCACCGGTCCGTCCGGGGATCGAAGGTATAAAAGACATCCCCCGCCAGCGAGGTCATGCCCACGTAGACCAGACCGTCGTTCGGGTTGTGGAGCACACAGGTGGGGGAGACCCACTTTTTACCGAATGTTTCATCGCCGATCCACTCCTCGCTCGTCTTCCACTTCGTGAACAGCGCCCACTTCTCCGCGCTGATCTCACATTCTTTGAGCCGATGCGCGGTGATCCGTGCGACTTTCATTTCAAATCCCCTTTCTTCCCTTATAATCTCAATCCTCTGGTCAGTTCGAGGCCGGCACAACCCCTATGACGCGACACGGCGAGGCGCAGGCCCCGTGGATCTTGAGCGGCATCACGATCAGTTTGATCCGCGCCCCCCGAATCTTGGTCAGATTTACCATGGGGGCCAAAAGCAGCGTTCCGGATCTCAGAAACATAGGGAAAAAGTGCGGTTTCTCGTCCAGGGTCCTGCCAGGCGCCCATGTCCGACCCCAGGACAGGACAGTGACGCTGCACGGCCCACTCCACGGCGTCGTACCGGAAGTGGGGACTGTTCTTGAAGTCCGTCTCTTTGAACAGGTCGTATCCAGTGGCGATCAGCAATGCCTCGCCGGGGTTGACGACCTCCCCGGACCTTGTCAGTTCCGACTCGATGTCCGGGGCCGTGACCTTTTCACCCGGGCCGCGGGGGATCTGGAGCACCACTGCAGAGAGAAACAGCCGATCCAGTCCCACTTCATGGACCTTTTCCATCTCCGGGTAGAGGTGCGCCCCGGTCTCCAGGTAGGTC
>CAYRZX010000561.1:0-2874 GCA_964428665.1 uncultured Gemmatimonas sp. | reverse complement strand
CTGGCCGGCCAAACTGAGAGAAGGCGCTGAGCGCGTGGACGACTTCACGGTCCGCTACACCGGGAGGCACTTCTGGCAGGCCTTCCACCACGCCACCTACGGGAAGCCGGATTTACCGCTGCCGGAGTGAGAAGAGGACACGATGGGCATTCCGAGTTTCGATGAATCTGAGATTCGCACCCTTGCGACCGATTCATCCTACGATCGCGGGGAGGACTATTATGCCTCCGGGGCGGTTGAGAAACTGACCCTCGCAGACGATGTCTACAGGGCGTATGTCCAGGGGACGAGGCGCTACACCGTCAAGGTCTGGGGCAGTGGAGAGGACCTCCAGACCTCCTGCACCTGCCCGTACGACTGGGGGGGCATCTGCAAGCACGTCGTGGCTGTGATGCTGGCGATCTTGAGACAAGACGAGGGGAAACGGGCCGTGAAGGTGAAGCGCGCTCCGGCCCCCAAGCCTGCAAAGACCGTCCCGGTCGAAGACCTCCTCGCCGCGCTGCCTGAGGAAGAGCTGCGCAGGTTCGTGCGCCTCCAGATCCCCGAATATCCCAAACTGGCCGAGGATCTGAAGATATTCTCGCAAGGCACAGCGGAGACCGGCAAGACCGTCAAAAATTACGAGGCCGAGATCGCGGCTGCCCTGAAATCTGGGGACTTCAGCGTTCAGGACGAATACGAGGATTATGGGTATCGCTACGGAGAGCACGCGGAGGACGATGAGGAGGGCGACACCGTAACCGGCATCCTGCAACCCTATCGCGACCTCGCCCGCAAGTATCAGGCGCAGGGGAACTGGATCGAATCCGCCAAGATCCACGAGGCCATCGTCCACGCCTGCGGCAAGATGGTCAGGGTCTACGAAGATAAAGAAGAGGATGAGATCGACGACGAAAAGGATGAAGAAGATGAGGAGATGTACGATGAGGACGAGGACGAGGACGAGGACGATGATGGTCTGGAGTATATAGAGGACGAGTGTCTTACGGAAGCACAGAAGGCCCTCGGCCACTGGGCAGAGGCCCTGTCGGGGGCCTCTGCCGAGAAGGATAAACAGCGTATGCTGGAACGGTTTGTGAGGGTGTTCGCTGAAAACCCCTATTCTCTCGGACCGGAGGCGTGGGAGGGGGCCTTCAAAGTCGCTGTGAGCACGACTGCCGAAGCGAAAAACGCCCTCACCCACCTGTCACGCTTGAAGGTCAAACACCTGGATCAAGACCCGCGAAAGGCCGGCGTCCTTCTGCATCTGCTCGGCCTGAGCGAGGACACATCGCGTTTCGTGAAGGTGGGGAAGAACGCCATCCCTCAGTATCCTCACCTGGCCCTGCCGCTGGGAGAGAAGCTGGTCGAGATGGGTAGGCGGGAGGAGGCCATCGATGTGGCCGAAGGCGCGCTCAAGCGGACGAAGGGGGAGGACTTTTTCTGGTTGTCAGACCATGAGGATACGCGGGAGTCCCTGCTGCGCTTTCTGGTTCGGACCTACGACCCCAAGACAGAGCGCAGGCATCTGATCAGATGCGCCAAAACGCTCCTGTTCGAGGGCAATCGACCTGCCGACTACACCTTTCTGCGGGACCTCCTGCGGAGTGAGGAGGAGCGCGAACGGTTAATCCAGGAGGTCAAGGCGAAGTGTTCCGCAGGGGCCCTGATCAAGATCCTCTCCAAAGAAGAGCGATGGGAGGACCTTCTGGACTGCGCCGGGCGGCACACGGAGGATTCGGAGTTTCCGCGTATGATCAAGCTCTTGCGGGAGCGATTCCCCGCCGACTGCTTCGACCTTTACCGGAAGGTGTTGCGGGACGTCTTGGACAGCGGGACAGGCCGTGGCGTATACAACACCGCGGCCTTCCACGCACGGCAGATGAAAGACATCCCGAGACACGAGGAGGCGTTTGCTGAACTGATGGCGGAGGTCGTGGAAAAATACTCTCGTCGAAGCAGCCTGATGAGCGCCCTCGGAGACATGGTGGAGCTTGGCAGGGCGTGGAGAGACCGCGCGCGGAGGGAGCGGCTGGAGAAGGCGACCGCTGGCCGTCTGAAGGGTGTGAATCTGGACGAACTGGTCGAACTCTGTCCCATCCAGGAGGGCGACCGGGAGAAGCTAAAGGGCACGTACGTGACGTGGCAGCGGGGCACCGCCGCCACGGTCTGGGCCGTCCTGACCGCCCACGGGGGCAGGATGGACGCCGCGGACATCACGGCGTCCATCGCCGAACACCGGGGGTGCCAGCCCGCCAGCGCGGCAGCGGTCCGGAGCAGCGGCCTGAGGGTGCTGGAGGCCCTCGGCTACGTCGAGATCGACCGGGAGGGGAACCATCTGCGCGAGGTGCGGTTGATCAAAAAAGCGGGAGGAAAAGATGAAAAAGAAAAAGCGTAAGTTCATCACTGACCCCGAACGTCTCCGTCAGCTTATCGAGGAGGCGACGGTGGACTGCTACGGTGAAGAGGAACAGATCTCCGGCGTTCTGACATCGGTGGAGGATAACGTCGTCTGTCCGTTCAGGGCGAAGGTCATCGGCGAGGAAGTGGAAGTTGTATCCCTTGAATGGTCGGACCTGGGCAACAACATCAAGGCATTGTGCAAGTACAAGGGCAAGACCTATCCGGTGGACATCTCGTCTCTGGAATGGGTCGATCCGCTTCCGGAGGGGTTTGAGTGGGCCGAAGCCTATTTCGCGTGCTGCAAAGGCATCTGATCATCCGCCGGAATATGGACGGTTGATGGGAAAGACCGCTTGACAGGCCCCCCGGAAGTTGTTAACATGGGATAGACCTTCAAGCTTGGAGAACTTCTATGAATACCATTTACATCAAATTCAATTGGACTTTGAACAAACCTCTCCTTTGGTGCTCAAGTTAGGTAAAGCCGAGAGG
>CAYRZX010000560.1:0-2887 GCA_964428665.1 uncultured Gemmatimonas sp. | reverse complement strand
GTGCCATCATCTGCTGGAGAAAAGCAGCGGTTTAGAGATAGGTTCTTAGTCCTGAGGGAGGACTTCAAGGTCCTGCTCCACCTGCTGGGCCGCGAGAGGGACGCCTTTTCCGAGCCGGGGCGGGTCATGGTGGAGAGGTTCCGGCCCACCTTAGCCGCCGCCGTAGAGCGGTGGCACTACGAGGAGAGGCTGCGGGACCTGAACGTCAGCTTAGAGGGCCGCGTCTGGCAGCAGAGGGCGCTGCTGCGGGTCAACCGGGCCGTGCAGGAGATGGCGAGGGCCTCTGACCTGGGGCGGGTGACTCAGGTCTGTCTGAGGGTGTCGCAGAGGGTCGGGCTGAAGGCCCAGGCGATGGCCCTCCACAGGGTCTTAGACGCGGGACAGAAGACCGTCGAGACGTACCGGGCCGGGCCGTCGGGGGTCATCACCTCCGGGGAACGACGTCGGGGGAGGGCCGTCGTGGAGTGCTGGCAGAGCGGGGAGGTCCTGCGGGAGGACGATATCGAAAGGCAGGGCGCGGAGGAGGCGCAGGCGTTTCGGGAGAAGTTCGGCGGCCTTCCGGTCCGCAGCTGGATGGATGTCCCTTTCGCTCAGGGGGTCATCTCGGCCCTGAGCGTGCATCCCGACGCCTTTTCGGAGGCGGACGTGGCCTTTCTGAGGCAGGTGGCCGAGGTCTATTCGGTGGGCATCGCCCGCGTGGAGGACTTAGAGCGCGTGGAGGCGTCCCAGGAGGCGCTGCGGGCGAGCGAGGGGAGGTTCCGGGGGTTTTTAGAGTCCGCGCCGGACGCGGTGGTGATCGCGAACGGGGAGGGCCGGATCGCGCTGGTGAACTCGCAGACGGAGCAGTTGTTCGGGTATACGCGGGATGAGCTGTTGAATCAGCCCGTCGAAATCCTGATGCCCGAACGCTTCCGGGGGAGGCACGCCGGGCACCGGGCAGGCTACGCGGCAGACCCCCGCGCGCGGTCCATGGGGGCGGGCCTGGAGCTCTACGGCCTGCGCAAGGACGGGGTCGAGTTCCCCATCGAGATCAGCCTGAGCCCCGTCGAGACGGAGGAGGGGCTCTTAGTCATCAGCGACATCCGGGACATCACCGAGCGCAGGCGGACGGAGCAGCAACTTCTTCTGTATCAGGGGCAGCTCCGGTCTTTAGCGTCCGAACTGGTGTCGGCGCAGGAGGAGGAGCGGCGGCGCATCGCGATGGACCTGCACGACCGGATCGGCCAGACCCTGGCCGTGGCCAAGATGACGCTGGGGGCGCTGCGGGAGCGGGCAGGCTCCGTTGCGCTGGCCGAGTCCTTAGAGGAGGTCCGCAGGCTGGTGGACCAGGCGGTCCAGGACGCCCGGTCGCTGACCTTTGAGCTGAGTCCTCCGACCCTCCACGAGCTGGGACTGGAGGCGACGATCGAGTGGCTGGCCGAGCAGGTGCAGGGCCGGCACGGCATCCGGGTGGAGGTGGAGGGGGACGGGCGACAAATACCGCTGGAGGACGGGGTGCGCGACCTGCTGTTCCGGGCCGTGCAGGAGCTGCTGGTGAACGTGGTCAAGCACGCGCGGGCGCGCCGGGCGAGGGTGTGCGTCGGGGGAGACGGGGAGGAGATCCGGGTGGAGGTGGAGGACGACGGGGTCGGGATAGACCTCTCCGGGAACGGCCACGGCACGGACCGCAACGGGGGGTTCGGGCTGTTCAGCATCCGGGAGCGGCTGGCGCACGTGGGCGGGTCTATAGAGATCGCCTCCGGGCCTGGGCAGGGCACGCGGGTGGTCCTGACTGCGCCGTTGAAGAAGTGACAGCCCCCTACCCTCCCCACCGAAACGGAGAAGGGAGAGTCGGAGAAACGGGGAGAGAGTCTTTTCCCCGGCTCTCCGCTTCTCCGGCTCTCCGGTTCTGGGAGGGGAAGGGGGAGGGTGACACAGGGAGGGATGCGTCGTGAGCGTCAAGATTCTTCTGGCCGACGACCACAAGATCGTGCGGGATGGGCTCCGCGCCCTGATCGAGGGGCAGCCGGGCATGGAGGTGGCGGGCGAGGCGGAGAACGGGCGGGCGGCGGTGAGGCTGGCCCGCGACCTGTCACCCGACGCGGTGGTCATGGACGTGGCCATGCCCGACCTGAACGGCATCGAGGCCACGCGGCAGATCGTGGCCGAAGGCGCCGGCGCGAGGGTGATCGCCCTGTCCATGCACTCGGACAGGCGGTTCGTGGCGGAGATGCTGAAGGCGGGGGCGTCGGGCTACCTGCTGAAGGACTGCGCCTTTGAGGAGCTGACCCAGGCCATCCAGGTCGTGATGGGGGGACAGACCTACCTGAGCCCCGGCATCGCCAGCGTGGTGGTGGAGGACTACGTGCGCCACGCCGGGGAGGGCGCGGACGCGGTCGGGCTGACGGCCCGCGAGCGCGAGGTGCTCCAGCTCTTGGCCGAGGGGAGGTCCACCAAGCAGATCGCCTCCCGTCTCCACGTCAGCGCGAAGACCGTGGAGACGCACCGCCAGAGGCTCATGGAGAAGCTGAACCTCCACAGCATCGCGGACCTGACCAAATACGCCGTCCGCGCCGGGCTGACTTCGCTTGAAAGGTGATCGCATAGGAAGCGCCCCCACCCCGCCCCTCCCCGTGGACGGGGAGGGAGTTTGTCCCCCCGTCCACGGGGGGACCACAGGGGGGGCCGATCCTTCCCGCCCATAAGTTCGGATGGGCCTCCTTCTTCATTCCCCCTCTTTTCGACCCTCCACTCAGGTTTTTCGAAGTCCCAAATCAGTAGTTTCCCCGATTGCGCCCCTGCCTCCCGCGATGTATCTTTCCGCCTGTCGTTTTCATCCCGCGCTATCACGGCGATAAATGATACTGTTGGGAAATGTCGTGTTAAGATGTCGGAGCCAGGGCAGCAA
>CAYRZX010000559.1:0-2934 GCA_964428665.1 uncultured Gemmatimonas sp. | reverse complement strand
AAGGCTGCTCCCCCTCTCCCTTCGGGAGGGCAGGGGTCGCGACCTCATGGGAGCGACAGGTTGCGGGGGGAAGGGGGATGGGGGGAGGGGTCTTAACAGGAGGAACCATGCGAACAGACCATCTGAGATTGGACAGGATTCGTAAGGAGATCGTGCTGGCGTCGGCGGCGGGGCTGGCGAAGGCCGGGGGTCTGAGGACGGACCGGAAGGTGGCGTGGCGCAAGGGGCCCGCCGTGAGGGTGGAGCCGGGGAAGGGGGACCTGGTCATCCGCCCGGCGCGGGGGGACCTGAGGCCGTTCGACCAGTTCTCCGTGCCGGTCCACGCCGGGGCGGGCGTGCGGGGGAGCGTCGGGATGGAGGTGCGGCTGTCGTCCCACACGGAGGGGATCCAGCACCCGGACCGGTTCTTCATCAACTGCCGGACGCGGATCGACTGGACGGGCTGGCGAAACGTGGAGTTCCCCTACGAGAACTTCCTGATCTACGGCATCCCGGAGGGGTGGAGCCCGGTGAAGGAGGTCGTGGTGAGCGTCCGGGCGAACCGGCCCGTGCACGTGGGCGGGCTGCTCCTCCAGCATCGGTCGCGGGTCGTGGGGCCGAGGATGACGGACGAGGGGCTGTTCGAGGAGCTGGACCTGTCGTATCCGGGGATGGAGAGGGTGGCGCGGGCCGTGAAGCAAGGTGACCTGAAGAGGGCGAAGCAAGCGATGCTGGACCATCTGAGGACGCGGGCGCGGCCCCGGCACATCTACGGAAAGCGGGCGGAGGTCGGGAAGGACTATTCGACGGCGGCGGCGGACCGGGTCTGCGACCACTATATCAATGGACAGCAGCTCGGCAGGGAGATCGACTGGCGGGCCAACCCGATCGGCTACCTGGAGTGGATGCACGCCTTCAACCGGCACTCCTTCATGGGGCCGCTGGTGACGGCCTACAAGGTGACGAAGGATGAGAAGTACGCGAAAGAGCTGGACTACCTGATGTCCACGTGGATGGCGATGAACCCCGCGCCGGTGGACAACAACGGGGGCGGGGACCCGGCGTGGGAGACGCTGTCCACGGCGTGCCGGATCTACACGGTCTGGATGGAGATGTTCTTTGCGCTGCTGGACGCCCCGGGGTTCAGGGACGAGACGCGCATCGCGATGCTCAAGTCGTTCTGGGACCACGCGGAGCACCTGATGGACTTCCAGGGCGGGGCGAACAACTGGCTGATCGTGGAGTCGCGCGTGATCGCCATGATCGGGACGGTGTTCCCGGAGTTCAAGCGGGCGGCGGCCTGGCGGGAGGAGGGGTATCGGCGACTGACGAACGAGATCAGGCGGCAGGTCTACCCGGACGGGGCGCAGTACGAGATCGCCGCCGGGTACCACGCGATGTCGGCAGGGGGGTTCGCGGAGGCCTACGAGTTGGCAAAGTTGAACGGCATCCCGCTGGAGCCGGTGTATGCGCGGCGGCTGGAGGGGACCTACGACTACATCATGCACATCACGCGGCCCGACTGGACGCGGCCCTCGTTCAATGACTCGGGGAGCTTCCAGGGCCGGGGCGGGGGGTTCCTGCTGGAGGGGGCGCGGCTGTTCAGGCGGGAGGACCTGAGGTGGGTCGGGACGGAGGGGAGGGAGGGGAGGCCGCCGCGCAGGACCTCGCACGCCTTCCCGGACTCAGGGATCTACGTCATGCGGAGCGGGTGGGGGCGGGACGACCGGTGGCTGATGGCGGACTTCGGCCCCTACGGTGGGGCGCACCAGCACGAGGACAAGCTGAGCTTTGAGGTCTACGCCTGCGGGACGCCGTTCATCGTGGATCCAGGGATCGTCAGCTACATGCTGGAGGACTGGACGACGTACCACCGGAACCCGGAGGCGCACAACACGATCATGATCGACGGGTGCGGGCAGCACCGGGGGAGGCGGGAGATGCACGAGGACCACGTCCGGAGCGCGCGGGGGACGAACGTCTGGGCGTCGGGCCGGGGGCTGGATTTTCTGTCGGGGAGCTACGCGTCGGGCTACCGGGGGCTGGTGCGGACGTTCGTCCACAGGCGGGCGATCCTGTTCGTGAAGCCGGACTACTGGGTCGTGTGGGACGAGGTGTCGGGGCGGGGCGCGCACGAGGTCGAGTCCCTGTTCCACTTCACGCCGATGCGCATCCAGGCCGACGAGGCGAACGGGGTGGTGCGGACGAACCGGCTGGGGAGGGCGAACCTGGACATGATCCTCTCCCCGCACGACGGGGTGGGGGTGTCCATCGTGTGCGGGCAGGAGAGGCCGGTGCAGGGGTGGATCGCGGTCGGGGGGGAGAACATCCCGTCGCCTGCGGTCGTCCTGAAGAAGAAGGGGCGGCTGCCGATCCGGCTCGCGACGATTCTGTGCCCGTACGTGACCGGCGTAAACGCCGGGGTGACGGTCGAGACGCTGAGGGCGGGCCGGGCCGCGTGGGCCGCGCGGCTGCGCCACCGGGACGGGCGGTGCGACGAGGTCTTTCTGCGGTGGAACGAGGCCGGGATGGGGAGGTTCGGGGGGCTGAGGACGGACGCGGACGTGGCGCTCGTGCGCCGGGACGCAAGGGGGAAGGTGGTCTACGCGGGGATCGTGAACGGGACGACGCTCATGCAGAGGGGGAGGAGCCTGATCCGCGAGCGGAGGCGGGTGACGCTGGGGGAAAAATAGGAGTCCGCAGATTTCGCAGATTTCGCAGATGATGCAGAAGGCCCTATCGCATGGCGGCAGGGCCTTCTGTTTTGCAGGACGCCCATTCACTCCTTGCCCGCCGTCTCGTTTAGCAGCAGCGAGGAAATGAATTTCCTCGCTGCCTGTGGAAAGCCCGGTGAACCGGGCTAAGAGAGGCCATCAGTCCGCTTCAGCGGACTTCATACTGGTAGCGCGGGAATTCATGATACTGTTGGGAAATGTCGTGTTAAGATGTCGGAGC
>CAYRZX010000558.1:0-2956 GCA_964428665.1 uncultured Gemmatimonas sp. | reverse complement strand
TTGAGGAAAGGTAACGCGGGAAAGTTGACATGTCAAATGGAAGGTGGTATATTGGGAAAGGCAGACCACAAGACCACTGACCACGAGACCACTGACTCTGATGTTGCGGGGTTGTGAGATTGTAGTCTTGTAGTCTGTGGTCCTGTGGTCCTGTGGTCTTTTCATGAGGTTTTTATGGATCGCGACCCGATTTTTGAGATGGGGACCTCCAACCTCCGGTTCGGGACGGGGGCCACGCAGGAGGTCGGGATGGACCTGAAGGACATGGGCGTGAAGCGGGCGATGGTGGTGACGGACCCGAACCTGCGCGATCTGCCGCCCGTGCAGACCGTCGTGGAGTCGCTCAAGGGCGAGGGGGTGGATTTCGCGCTGTTCGACCGGGCGCGGGTGGAGCCTACGGACGCCTCGTTTCAGGAGGCCATCGCCTTTGCGCGGGACGGGAGGTTCGACGCGTTCGTGGCCGTGGGCGGGGGGTCCTCGATGGACACGGCCAAGGCCGCGAACCTCTACACGACCTGCCCGGACGACTTCATGGCCTACGTGAACGCGCCCATCGGCCAGGGGAGGCCCGTGCCCGGCCCGCTGAAGCCGCTGATCGCGGTTCCGACGACCGCCGGGACGGGGAGCGAGACCACGGGGGTGGCGATCTTCGACCTGAAGGACCGCCACATCAAGACGGGCATCGCGCACCGGCGGCTGAAGCCGACCCTGGGCATCGTGGATCCCGAGAACACCCGGACCATGCCCCCGGTGGTGGCGGCCTCCACGGGGCTGGACGTGCTCTGCCACGCCCTGGAGTCCTACACGGCCATCCCGTACGACCAGCGCCCCCGCCCGAAGCGGCCCATCCTGCGCCCGGCCTACCAGGGCGCGAACCCGATCAGCGACATCTGGGCCCTGCGGGCCATCGAGCTGGTGGCGAGGTACCTCGTCCGGGCCGTGGCCGACCCGAAGGACGACGAGGCGCGCGGGTACATGTTGATGGCCTCGGCGTTCGCCGGGATGGGGTTCGGGAACGCAGGGGTGCACCTCTGCCACGGGATGTCGTATCCGGTGTCCGGCATGGTCAGGGCTTATAAGCCGGAGGGGTTCGTGGGGGACCACCCGATCATCCCACACGGCATGTCGGTCGCGCTGAACGCGCCGGCGGTCTTCCGATTCACCGGGCCGGCCTGCCCGGAGCGGCACCTGAAGGCCGCGGAGGCGCTGGGGGCGGACGTCTCCGGGGTGCGGGACCCGAAGGGGGAGGCGGGAGGGGTCCTGGCGGGCCGGATGGTGGCCCTCATGAAACAGCTGGAGATGCCCAACGGCCTGAGGGCGGTGGGGTTCACGCGGGACGACATCCCGGCCCTGGTGGCGGGCACGCTGCCGCAGCACCGGGTGACCAGGCTCTCGCCGAGGCCGGCGGAGGAGGCGGACCTGGCCGCCATGTTCGAGGACGCGATGAAGGCGTGGTAGGAAAAAGCCAAACGAGAGAGTTAATCGTGTCGAACGAGCCGATCACCACATCGGGCATTTCCGGCGGGGGGACCCAGGAGCGCATCGAGGCGCTGGTGGAGGTGACCTACGAACTCCTGGCGATGGAAGATACGGACATGCTCCGGAAGGTCCTGAACCGGGAGCGGCCGGCGGACCTGGCGGACGTCATGCGCCACCTGGACGAGGAGGTCCGGGAGACGGCCTTCGGCCTGCTGGAGGAGTCTCTGGCCGCGGAGGTGCTGGCGGAGACGGACGCGCACACCACGATGGCCATTGTGGAGGACATGGAGCCGGAGAGGCTGTCCGGCCTCCTGGAGGAGATGCAGCCGGACGACGCGGCGGATGTGCTGGTCGATCTGGACAGGGAGGAGGCGGAGAAGGTCCTGGACCTGATGGAGACGGAGGAGGCGCAGGAGGTCCAGGAGCTGATGGCGCACGAGGAGGACACCGGCGGCGGGATCATGACGCCGGAGCTGATCTCGGTGCGCGAGGAGACGACGGTCGCGGAGGCGATCGACACGCTGCGGCACGACGCGGAGGACCAGGACATCTCTCACATCTACGTGACGGACGCGGAGGGGAAGCCGGTGGGGATGGTCCCCCTGCGTCGCCTGGCCACGGCCCGGCCCCAGACGCCGGTGAGCCGGCTGATGAACCGGGACCTGGTCACGGTGACGCCGGAGACGGACCAGGAGGAGATCGCGCGGATGTTCAGCCGCTACAACCTGCTGGCCGCGCCGGTGGTGGACGCGGAGGGGAGGCTGGTGGGGCAGATCACGGTGGACGACGTGGTGGACGTGATCCAGGAGGAGGCGACCGAGGACATCTACAAGATGGCCGGGACGAGCGACCAGGAGATGGAGCGCCCGTCGGTGTTCGGGGTGGCCCGTACGCGGCTGCCGTGGCTGCTGATCTGTCTGCTGGGGAGCTTTCTGTCGGGGGCCGTGATCCACGTGTTCGACGCAACGCTGGAAAAGATCATCATCCTGGCCTCATTTCTCCCAGCGATCACGGCGACGGGGGGGAACAGTGGCCTGCAATCGTCCACGGTGACTGTGCGCGGCCTGGTGACCGGGCACGTGTCGTCGGGGCTGGTGCTCCGGACGATCCTGCGGGAGATCGGCACAGCGGCGGTCATCGGGGTGGCCTGCGGCACGGCCGCGAGCGCCGTGGCGTGGCTCTGGTTCAAACACCCCCTGGTGGGGATCTGCGTGGGTGTGGCGATGTTCCTGGCGATCTCCGTGGCCGTAGTCCTGGGGGTATTAGTGCCGCTCCTGTTCGACAAACTGGGGATCGACCCGGCAGTGGCGTCGGGGCCGTTCATCACGACTTCCAACGACATCCTGGGAATCTTCATTTACCTCGGCCTGGCCACTGTGCTGATGAGCCGGTTTATGTGAGTCAAGGTTTTTATCGGATCCTGGGGATGATCTTCGTTTGGGCCACAGGCTCAGGCAACTGCCTGAAGCAGACAGGA
>CAYRZX010000557.1:0-2986 GCA_964428665.1 uncultured Gemmatimonas sp. | reverse complement strand
AAGGCTTTTGCATTGGTCCTGTGGTCCTGTGGTCCTGTGGTCCTGTTGATCCCCCTTGATTCTTGTCCTCATTTTGACTATTATTACCCATAGTTTTATGCCTGCGCGTCGCGCTGAGGGGGGCGCGGCGGCCCTGTGAGATAGAAGTTTAGACCTGGCCGAGACTTACCCCGCCCATCGCATCCGTAAAGGGGCGAGGAGGGGGATCTCTTTTGGGGGAGACGGACGTGAGCATGAAGGCCACCATACTGTTAGAGCCCGGAAAGATCGAACTCCAGGAGGTGGAGATGCCCAGGGCCGGACCGGGGGAGGTGATCGTCCGGGTCCGGTCGGCGCTCACCTGCGGAACCGATCTGAAGGCGTTCCGCCGGGGACATCCCAAGATTCCGATGCCGACGCGGTTCGGGCACGAGTTCTCCGGGGATGTCTGGGAGGTGGGGGAAGGGGTGGAGGGGTTCAGGGTGGGGGACCAGGTCATGTGCGTCAACTCCGCCCCGTGCGGGGAGTGCGAGGAGTGCCGACGGGGCCTGGAGAACCTCTGCACCTCCCCGGACATGTTTAGCTGGGGGGCCTTTGCGGAGTACATGAAGGTCCCGGCGCGGATCGTCAAGCACAACATGTTCAAGAAGCCGCCCGGCCTGTCCTACAGCGAGGCGGCCATGCTGGAGCCGCTGGCCTGCGTGGTCTACGGGCTGGAGCAGGTGCGGCTGAAGTTGGAGGACACGGTCCTGATCATCGGGGCCGGGCCCATCGGCCTGCTCCACGTCATGGTTACGAAGGTGCTGGGCGCGGGGAAGATCATCGTGTCGGGCCGGCGGCGCAAGCGCCTCAAGATCGCCCGGCTGATCGGGGCGGACGTGGTCATCGACGCGGCGAGGGAGGACGTGCACGAGCGCGTGATGGAGGAGACGAGGGGGGTGGGGGCGAGTCTCGTGGTGGAGTGCACGGGGCAGCTCAAGGTCTGGGAAGAGTCCACGAGGCTGGTGGCCAGGGGGGGCACGGTCATCCTGTTCGGGGGCCTGCCCAAGGGGACGACGGCCTCCTTCGACACGGCCCGGCTGCACTACGACCAGATCACGCTCAAGGGGGTGTTCCACTTCACCCGCTCGGCGGTCCGGAGCGCCTACGATCTCCTGGCCAGCGGCCGGGTGCGGGTGAAGGACCTGATCACGGGGTCCTACACGCTCGACGACATGAAGAAGGTGATCGATCAGCTCATCGACGGGAACTGCGTCAAGATCGAGGTCGTGCCTACGGGGAAGTGAGCGAGGCACATGAAGGTCGCCAAAGTCTACTCGCTGGACGACATCCGCATCGAGGACATGCCGACGCCGGGGGTGGGGCCGGGGGAGGCGCTCATCCGGATGAAGGTCTGCGGCCTCTGCACGAGCGACATGATCCCGTGGTACGTGGCGCGGAAGGTCCCGGCGGTCCTGGGCCACGAACCGGTCGGGGTGGTCGTGGAGGTGGGGCGCGACGCGGTGGGGTTTCAGGAGGGGGACCGGGTGTTCGTCCACCATCACGCGCCCTGTTTCACCTGCCGGCTCTGCCGGCGGGGTTTTTTTTCCCTGTGCCGGGTCTGGCGGGCGTCCCATCTCATCCCCGGCGGGCTGGCGGAGTTCGTGAAGATTCCGGCGCACAACCTGAGGTACGACACGCTCAGGCTCCCGGACGGGGTGTCGTTCGAGGACGGGTCGCTGATCGAGCCGCTCGCCTGCTCCGTGAAGGCGCTCAGGCGGGCGCGAGTTCAGGCCGGGGACATCGTGGTGGTGATCGGCCTGGGGGTCATGGGCCAGATCAACGCCCTGCTGGCCCGGCGCTGCGGGGCGAAGACGGTGATTGGCGCGGACCTGGTCCCCTACCGCCTGGAGAAGGCCCTGTCTCTGGGGGCGGATGCGGCGGTGGATGTGGGGAGGGAGGACCTGACGGAGCGGGTGAGGGGGCTGACGGGCGGGTTGATGGCCGACGTGGTGATCGTGGGGCCGGGCAGTCTGGACGCCATGCGGTCCGGGCTGGCCTGCGTGGGGCAGGGGGGGACGGTGATGCTCTTCACCCCTTCCGGGCCGGAGGAGCGGCTGGAGATCGCCCCCCACGACCTCTACTTCAATGAGGTGACGCTCGTGACGAGCTATTCCTGCGGCCCCTACGACACGCGGGAGGCGATGGAGTTGATCGAGCAGGGGGTCGTCTCGGCGGGGCAGGTCGTCACGCACCGCTTCCCGCTGGAGGAGACGGCGGAGGGGTTCAGGAGGGCGAAGGAGGCCGGGGCGTCTTTGAAGACGTTGATCGTGATGGATAAGGCGTAGGGGCGGGTTTTCAACCCGCCCCTACGTTTCCATAAAAAACCCCCGGGACATCTTGCGACATCCCGGGGGCTTCCCAAGGAGGTTATGATCCCCCACACCACCCGTTCCGAGATCGCCGTCCTAACCCGGTGCAAGGTCTCTGATTCCTGTCGAAGCGCTCGACCTCAGTCTGAGCATGACTTCCGGTGAGAGACCGCACATAGAGGGTTCAAGGTCGGGATCTTTTTCTGCCCGTGATCGCCTCCTCTGCCCATCCACAACCCGATCCGCGAGGCCTTAACCCCGCCGTCGGTTCGGGTTCCAGCGATACCTCTCTGGCCACGCCCATGTCCATATGCGATTTACGTGCCAGTGGCACAGGCACGGCAGGGAGAGGGTCTTTTTTTTACATCTTCCTGAAAAAACAGCAAATTATTTTCGGATGAGGCATCGAACGGCGGGAGTTGCATCCGGGGTGTGGGGGTGTGGGACCTCGAAAAAGGCCTCCTTTGAGATGGCTTTTGGGTCTCTGTGTGACCGTCAGGTCACATTTTATGTTTCTTAAAAGCAGCATGTTATAAAGACGTGAGACGTTTCTGTCTCAGATGTTTTGAGGCCGTTGAGACGCTGGTGTCCTGGGGAGGCGACGTGCGCGACAAGGTGGTGACCTCTCGTTTTAGCCGACGGACCCCGATCCGATG
>CAYRZX010000556.1:0-2991 GCA_964428665.1 uncultured Gemmatimonas sp. | reverse complement strand
GAATGCACGTGGTGCCCCTGGCCGGGGAAATAGATGTAATCGACCAGGAAGGAGACCACGACGCCCAGGAGGTGGCCGACGATCAGGCCGAGGAAGAAGGGGCGGCAGCGGCGGTAGAGGCCCACGCCCCCGACGCGCAGGAGGGCGGTCTTGACGCCCCACGCGATGAACAGGGAGAAGATGGAATGGACGGCGTGGGTCGGGGGGACGATCATGCCGATGGGGTGGAGGGGCCACCAGGAGAAACGGTAGCGGAGGAGGTTGACGAGGGCGTAAATGGCGATGCCGAGCGGGAAGAAGAGGTAGCGCTCGCTCTCCCAGGTGACGTCGTTCTTGAGGGTCTTGACGAGGGCGTCGTAGACGCGGGGGGGGTAGCGCGTGAAGGGGTAGTCGTCGAAGTTGTAGGCGCCGCGCGTGTAGCCGAGGTAGAGGGAGTACCAGATCGTCACGAAGACGCCGACGGCCAGGGAGAGGGCGAGGGCGCAGGCGAGGCGGCGGCGGCCGGCGCCGAGGTGGTCGCCCAGCCTGGCCGCGTGGACGAGGGGGGGCATGAACATGGCCTTTCCCTGGCTCCCGATGGCGTCGGAGAGGGTGAGGGCGGTCTGCGTGGCCGGGGGGAAGACGTGTTTCCCGCCGTAGAGGAACGGCAGGAACCCCGCCGGGCCGATGGGCATGCTGAAGTAGATGACGCCGGTCTCGGCGATGACGCGGGCCACGCCGACGTAGCAGACGAACAGGCCGGCGGTCAGGAGGCAGGCCACGGGCCAGGCGAGGCCGATGGCGTGGAACCAGCAGGGGATGAACAGGAGGCTGAGGAGGAGGCCGGCGGCGCAGGTCCGGTAGGAGAGGATCTCGCCGCCGTCGTCTGAGGGGCAGTCTGGCCGGACGGCCTTCAGGAAGACGTCCCTCAGATGGCGTCGGGCCACGTAGAGGCCCCAGACGACCAGGGCCAGGAAGGCCCCGGACGCCTGGAGGGAGGTGGTGGCGTCGCTGGACTCGTCCCTGGCGCTCAGGTTGAGGCCCACGCGCCGGTAGACGGCGGCCTGCGCGCCGTAGAAGAGGTAGAAGAACCAGATGGAGAACAGGACGTCCACGTTGGCGAAGTAGGAGAAGCCGAGGGTGTAGAAGTTGAGGCTGACGTGGACGCGGGGGAAGTAGGCCCCCATCGACATCCAGCCCCGGTGTCTGTCGATGATGGGGAAGCCGGGCTGGAAGTAGGAGATGATGTTCCAGCAGATGATGAAGAAGGGGATGAAGGCCCCGGCGTAGAAGAGCCTCCGGCGGAAGGGGTCCGGCTCTTCGCCCGCCCCGGCGAGTTCCACGGCTGGCTGGAGGATGGGGTAGGTCAGGCGCTCGTGCTGCGCCCACTGCCGGCGGAGCATCACGGCGAGGCAGGTCGAGGCCACGACGATGGCCCCGATGAGGGCCGTCCACGACAGGAGGGGGACGACCCAGACGCCCCAGGGGATGGGGACGGAGGGGTCGGGCAGGCCCTCGAAGAGCCACCGCATGGCGTCCCCCCTGTTGGAGGGGATCAGCCACGCGGGGAGATGGTCGTGGAAGTATTCGACCCACTGGTTCTCCGGCGAGGCCAGGTAGTAGGGCGTGGCGATCATGCCGAGGAAGAAGCTGACCAGGCCGTAGGCGGGGATGGCCGAACCCACGAGGCCCATGGCGATGACGGCGAGGAGTTCTTCCGGGGAGAGGGCGAGGGAGGGGCGGAGCCTTCGGGCCGCGAAGCGGTTGACCAGGAGCAGGAGGACGTAGGGGGCGAACAGGGCGACGGGGAAGTGGGTGATGTTGATGCGGGCGGAGTGGGCGATGTATTCGACGTAGGTGTTCCAGAGGCAGTCGGTCACGACCAGGCCGAGGCCCACGGCGACGGCGCGGGGGGTGACGCCCTGCCGGGCGGGGACGGCGTCGGGCGACTCCTCCGGGGGGAAGGCGATCTTTTCGACGCGCTGGGGCAAACAGAGCTCCGAAGAGAGTAGGTGAAAGCGGCTTTTGATTTAATATATGAGAAGGATGTCAAGACAGGCAAGATGAAAATGGGAAGGAGCTGACCGTGACCAAATTCACGCACATGAAGGGGCTGTTCGGGCTGCTGCCCACGCCCTACCGGGACGACCTGGAGATTCACATCGAGGACCTGAAGCGCGTGGCCCGCTTCTGCTGCGAGACGGGGCAGCACGGCATCGTCTGGCCGGTGATGGTGGGGGAGTTCTACGCGCTGGGCGAGGAGGAGCGCGTCCGGGGCCTGGGGGCGGTGCTGGAGGCGGTGGACGGGCGGCTGCCGGTGGTGTTCGGGTGTTCGGGCGTCTCCGTGCCCCAGACGGTCCTGTTCGCCCGCGCGGCGCAGCGGGCGGGGGCGGACGCGGTGATCGCCATGACCCCGGCCAGGGCGGACCAGGCTTCCGGGATCGAGATGTTCCGGAGGATGGCGGATGTCTTCGACGGCCCGATCTTCATCCAGAACGCCGACGGATACGCCCCGCTGACCGGGGAGCAGATCGCCGGGCTGATCGAGGACGCGCCGAAGATCGAGTACGTCAAGGAGGAGCGGCAGCCGGGGCCGAAGCACATCGAGGAGGTGAGGCGGGCGTGCGGGGACCGCGTCAAGACGGTCTTCGGCGGGGCGGCGGGCAAGGTGCTTCCGGCGGAGCTGAGGCGAGGGGCGAACGGCTGCATGCCCGCGTGCGAGATGGGGGACGTCCTGGCGAAGATCTTCGAACTCTGGTGGGCCGGGGAGGAGGAGAAGGCGCGGGACCTGCACCGCCGTCTCCTGCCCCTGCTGAACCTGGAGACGCACCCCTACATGCGCTACATCCTGAAGCGCCGGGGGGTGTTCACCTCCCTGGCGGAGCGCATCCCCTCCGGGAAGCAGGCGCTGGACGCCCAGGACAGACGGGAGATCACGATCCTGCTGAAGGCCGTGGAGGGGGACCTGAGGGGGTATCCGTTCGGGGAGGAATGAGGCGATTTTAGATTTTA
>CAYRZX010000555.1:0-3007 GCA_964428665.1 uncultured Gemmatimonas sp. | reverse complement strand
AAATCTCTGGTTCGGCACGTGGGGGAGCGGGGTCACGCGCTACGATGGGAAGACCTTTGCCAGTTTCACCGCCCGGGATGGCCTGGCGGACGACTGGGTGTCCTCTATTTTTCAGGATCGGGAGGGGCGCCTCTGGTTCGGCAGCGGCGGCGGGGTGAGCCGCTACGATGGGAAGACGTTTCAGACGATTCGCCAGCAGGACGGCCTGGGGAGCAGTTCGGTGAGAATGCTCCTTCAGGATCGGGAGGGGTACTTCTGGTTCGGCACCACGAAGGGCGCGACGCGCTATCGCCGGCCTGCGCCGTCACCCCCTCCTGCCGTCATCGACGAGGTGGTGGCCGACCGCCGGTATCCGGGGGAGGGGCGTGTCTCCATCCCCTCCTACGTTGAACTGGTCGCTTTTCATTTTCACGGCGTCAACTTCAAGACCCGGCCGGAGCAGATGGTCTACCGCTACCGCCTGAAGGGGTATGACCGGGACTGGAGGACCACGCACGAGCGCCAGGTGGAGTACCAGAACCTCGCGCGAGGGGAGTATGTCTTTGAGGTGCAGGCCGTGGACCGGGACCTGGTCTACTCGGAGAGGCCGGCGACCGTGACGCTGCGGGTGCATCCGCCCTACACGCTGATCGGGTTGTGGGCGATGCTGGGTGTCGCCGTGGCGCTGGTCGGTTATCAGACCGTCCGGGTGATCCGGCGGGACCGGCGGCTTCAGAAGTCCAACGAGGACCTGAAGGAGGCCCGGCAGCAGGCCGACCGGGCCAGCCAGGCCAAGAGCGTCTTCCTGTCCCACATGAGCCACGACATCCGCACGCCCATGGGCGTCATCCTGGGGTATGCGCAAATCCTGAAGGCCGATCAGACGCTCACCCCCGGCCCCTCTCCCATCCTTCGACTACGCGGCGCAAAAGCGCCGCTCCGCTCAGGGCAGGCGGGAGAGGGGAGGTCCTTCACCTGATCTTTTTCTCAGGAGGGGGAGAGGGGGAGCAGATTCAGAAGGCCCGGCGGTCTTCCCGCCGGGCCTTTTTTACGGAACGCTGACCCAAATCACGCCCGAAGGCCGGGAGAAACCGCTTGACAGGGCAGACCCATTCCCGTACTTTGAAAGCATTCACCCCCAAATAGCTCTTTCCGAGGGGCGCGAATGCCGCTCAACCTTTACCCGGACATCTATGCGTCCGGCTCAGTACCCCAGGGCTGGACACCCGTCCGGGGTGGCGCCCTCAAGTACCCGGTACGGAATCACGCCGTGCTTCGTGAGTTACGGCGCTTACGCACCGGCAGGTGGAAAAAGGTCATCAGGCAGGGCAATTCCGGCGAAGTTCACTACTTTGAACACGAATCCGGTAGCGTTGCCGGTGTTAAATTCTTTTCAGGGCGATAGCACTATGAAACAGCGCCATCCATTCCGCATGGTCCTCTCGGGTGCGAGCGGAGGCCCAACACAGCAACTGGAGCACTTTGCGCTTTTGAACCTGGGCCTCGTGCAGTCATTGGCCAGTGGGGTCTTAAGCCCTACAGAAGCCATTCAACGCTTCTACCACGCGGACAACTGCCTCTATGTCCGAAAACATCTCCGGAACCGGGAGGCCAATGCAATCATGAGTCACGGGGTGCAATTGCCGGACCTTTTTGACGCATTATCAGCGGAGGAGGCACAGCGCGAGTTCTTTCACGAACTTGAGACGATGCGCTCTCTATGTTTGAAAATCCTGGAGAGGACGCGATCCCCAGGCGTTTTAGCGGATGCGATAGCATAGAGTTTGGCGTATGTGGAGGTTTTGAAGGTTCGGCGGGAAGACCGCCGGGCCTTTTTTGTCCTGGACCGGGAGGCCCTGACGATAGGGATTTCCGCCCTGGAGGGCGGGAATTCATTCCCGCCCTCCCGCCAGGAAGTCCGCCTGCGGCGGACTGAGGGGACCTCTTAGCCCGGCGCAGCCGGGCTTCTTCTTCGGAGCGAGGAAATTCATTTCCTCGCGGAAGGTCGGCGGGAAGCCGCCTGGCCTTTTTTACGGAACACCGCCCCAAATCACGCCCGAAGGCCGGGAGAAACCGCTTGACAGCGCAGGCCCATTCCGGTAATTTGAACCTGAAGTCTACTCTCAGATTGTGCCTGGGCGCTTTTTTTCTTTTAGGAGGCGTTCGATGGCAGTTTTAGGACCCCGCTACAGCAAGGAAGAATTCGCACGGCGCGGACAGGCCATTTACGAGCGCACTGTTCGCCCCCACCTCCAGGCAAGCGATGAGGGGAAGTTCGTGGCTATCGACATTGAGTCGGGGGCGTATGAAGTGGACCGGGACGACTACACGGCCACTGAACGCTTGCTGGTCCGCTGCCCTGATGCGCAGACCTGGCTCGTTCGGGCAGGAGATCGTGCGGCCTACCGGATCGGGTGGCGCCCTGGGGATAAGGCTTCGTGATCACCGGCCTTGTAAACGCACGATACGAAGCGATGATCCGGGCGCTGGTGCGGGACGCTGCCGGGCAGGCGCATGAGATTGAGGCGATCATCGACACCGGGTTCAATGGATCGCTTACGCTACCGCCTGCTCTCATCGCTGCGCTGGCGCTTCCGTGGCGGACACGCGGCAGCGCGATCCTGGCCAATGGGACTGAAGATGAGTTTGACATTTATGCGGCGACCCTTATCTGGGACGGGATACCCCGACCCATTTTGATCGAATCTGTGGACACGGCTCCACTCGTGGGTATGGCTTTGCTGTACGGATACGATGTGCGTATTCAAGCGATAGACGGCGGCCTTGTGACCCTTGAAGCCCTGCCGAAGATGGATCAAAGCAGACCCGCCTGACCTTCCAAAGTTTCGCTCATTGCAGGGATCTGTCCAGAGGCCCGACGGGAGATCGCCGGGCCTTATCTTTTGACCGTCCATCCCCGCCCTTGACAGGCCATTCCCCTATTCATATATTGGCCGCAAAGAGTATCGGCCTATCGCTTCAGAAATATCATTTTGAGGTCAAGTGCGATGATCAGGCCCTGTCTTCA
>CAYRZX010000554.1:0-3040 GCA_964428665.1 uncultured Gemmatimonas sp. | reverse complement strand
TCCATCGAGCACGGCAGCCACCACCCGCCCTACGAGACCGCGGAGCACGAGATCAGATATCTGAAGCGGCTGATCGCGGGGGAGAGGAGACCCCCCTCTTAATCCCCCCTAAAGGGGGGAAGAAGGTCTCCTCCCCCTTTCCTTCAGGAAAGGGGGACGGGGGGATAGGTCTGTCTCCTCAGCGCCTCCGTCCTCCGGCGATCCACCGTCCGGGTCTTCGGGTCGATAACCACCCCGTAATCCCCCTCCGCAGCCGCGAGGGTGACCTTCTCGTCCAGGACATCGTCCAGGACCCTCTCCGGGTCACGGACGAAAGGGTCGCCGTGGCCGCCTGCGCCGGCCAGGACGTGGCGCAGCACGTCCCCCTTCCGGACGGTCAGGAGCGTCTTGGACGGGAGCCTGCGGGCCTCGCCGTCGGGGTTCAGGACGTTCTGAGACGGCGTGCCAGGCTGGCCCCCGGCCAGGCCGTAGGGCCTGGAGCGGTGCCGGTCTGAGCGGATCTGGAGCGTCCCCTCCTCCTCGGTGAACCGGTACTCCCGGAGGATGGCCAGGCCGCCCCGGTGCTTTCCAGGCCCGCCCGTGTCGGGCAGGAAGCCGTAGCGGAGGATCTGCAACGGATACTCGGCCTCCACGACCTCGGCGGGGTTGTTGGAGAAGTTGACCACCACGCTGGCGCAGCCGTCGATCCCGTCCCGGTCGGGCCTCCCCCCCCAGCCGCTGAACAGGAATTCGAGGAACACGAAGGCCGACCGGTCGGCGCGGTACCCGCCGATGCTGACGCCGGTGTCCCCGCCCACCTCGCACGCCGGGACCCGGTCCGGGGCCATCTGCGCGAGCGCGCCCATGATCGCGTTGGCCAGGCGGAACCCGGTGAGGCCGCGCGCGGCCACGGGGGCGGGCAGGACGGGGTTGGCCAGGGTGGCGGAGGGGACGCGGACCTGGATGGCGCGGAAGAGACCGGAGTTCGTGGGGATGTCGGGCCGCATCAGACAGCGCAGGCAGGCGTAGACGGCAGACTTGGTGAACGGGAGGGCGGAGTTGATCGCGCCCCTGACCTGCGGGGCGGTCCCCTCAAAGTCCGCGACCAGGTCCTCCCCGGACACCGTGATCGTGACCGTGATCGGGATGGGGCCGGGGTCGATCCCGTCGTCGTCGATCACGTCCGTGAAGCGGTAGACGCCGTCGGGGAAGGCCGCGATCGAGGCGCGGGTCAGGCGCTCGGCGTAGTCGAGGAGTTGCGTGAACCCTGATCGGAGTCGGCCCTTCCCGTGGCGTCCGGCCAGCTTGCGGACCTCCCGCTCGCCGATGTGGCAGGCGGCGAGTTGTGCCCGGAGGTCTCCGAGGGCGTTGCGGGGCACGCGGACGTTGCGCTCGATCAGGTCGAAGAGGGCCTGGACAGGTCGGCCAGCCTCGTAGAGTTTGAGGGGGGGGATGCGCAGCCCCTCCTGGTAGACCTCGGTGGAGTCACAGGCGTTGCCCCCGGCCACGCGCCCGCCGATGTCCGTGTGGTGCGCGATGGCGGCGGTGAAGCCGAGCATCTCTCCGTCCACGAAGACCGGCCTGTAGAGATAGATGTCCGGCAGGTGCGTGCCCCCCTCGTAGGGGTCATTCAGGATGAACACGTCGCCGTCGGCGATCCGTCCCCCGTAGCGGTTCAGGACCGCGGCCAGGCCGTCCGGCAGGCTGCCCAGGTGCAGCGGGAGGCAGAGGCCCTGGGCCACGAGGGCGCCCCCGGCGTCGCACAGGCCGGTGGAGAAGTCCATCGAGTTCCGGAGATTCGTGGAGTAGGCGGTCCGCACGACCGTGAGGGCCATCTCGTCCACGATGGACTCCAGAGTGTTCTTGAGGAGTTCGAGTTCGATGGAAGAATAAGCGGTCATGTTTTATTTTTCGTCTCTCTTCTCAGGGCTTCGGTCTTTCTGTCATCCACCGTCCAGGTCTTCGGGTCGACAATCACCCCGTAATCCCTCTCCGCAGCCGTGAGGGTGACCTTCTCATCCAGGACATCCTCAAGGACCTTCCCCGGGTCGCGCTTTAGCGGGTCGCCGTACCCCCCTGCCCCGGCCAGGTGGTGCCGGAGCACGTCGCCCCTGCGGAGGGTCAGGAGCGTCTTGGAGGGGAGGACGCGGCCCTCGCCGTCGGGGTTCAGGATGTTCTGGGAGGGACTTCCAGGTCTGCCCCCGGCCAGGCCGTAGGGCCGGGAACGATGCCGGTCAGAGCGAATCTGGAGGATCCCCTCTTCCTCCATAAAGCGATATTCCCGGACCATGGCCAGGCCGCCCCGGTGCTTTCCGGGCCCGCCCGTGTCGGGCAGGAAGCCGTAGAGGAGGATCTGGACAGGGTGCTCGCGCTCCACGACCTCGACGGGGTTGTTGGCCGTGTTGGCGACGATGCTGGCGCAGCCGTCTATCCCGTCCCGGTCGGGCCTGCCCCCCCAGCAGCCCAGGAGGAATTCGAGAAAGTTGAAGGGCGTCCGGTCGGCGCGGTAGCCTGAGATGCCGATGCCGGAGTCCCCGCCCCCCTCGCAGGCGGGGACCCGGTCCGGGGCCATCTGCGCGAGCGCGCCCAGGACGACGCTGACCGTGCGCAGGCCGGTGAGGCCCCGCGCGGCCACGGGCGCGGGCAGGACAGGGTTCAGCAGGGAGGCCGGGGGGACGCGGACCTGGACGGCGCGGAAGAAGCCGGAGTTCGTGGGGACATCGGGAGGCATCAGACAGCGCAGGCCGGCGTAGACCACCGACTTCGCAGAGGAGAGGGAGCAGTTGATGGCCCCCCGGACCTGCGGTGCAGTCCCTTCAAAGTCGACGGTCAGGCCTTCGCCGGACACGATGATCGCGACGGTGATCGGAATGGGGCCGGGATCGATGCCGTCGTCGTCGATAAAGTCCGTGAAGCGGTACACGCCGTCGGGAAAGCCCGCGATCGAGGCGCGGGTCAGGCGCTCGGCGTAGTCGAGGAGCTGCGTGAACCCTGACCGGAGCCGGTCCTTCCCGTGGCGTCCGGCCAGCTTGCGGACCTCCCGCTCGCCGATGTGGCAGGC
>CAYRZX010000553.1:0-3047 GCA_964428665.1 uncultured Gemmatimonas sp. | reverse complement strand
CAGGAAAAGGCCAATGTCTTTTTGCTTTTGTTACCCTCTATTGAACCATGCCGAATAAAGCCTTTGCCTCTGCCACCAGCCGATCGTGCTTGGTCTTCAAATCAGGATTCAGTTCCACTCCCTGTTCGCTGTCACAGGCAATTTCAAGAAAATGGGATGGACTTCCGGGAGGACCAATTGCGACCTCGCGGAAGTGTTTGCCGCAGAGTACAGGGGAATCGACCAACGCCTCCAGAGACACGGGCGCGAATTTCGTCTGACGACCTGACTGAGACGCCATCGGCAGCGCCGTGCCGAGCCTCCAGCCCGCTGGCAGTGTTAAGCTCGCCTGAAATTCGATCTCCCGCGCCGGCCGACCTTTGGGATAGAGCAGAAGCTGGTTCCAGTTGAGGATCGCAAGCTGTGTCGTAGCCGAAGCGCCTGAGGTAAAACCTTCTGTTGCTGGCGGTGGTGATAAAAAGTCGAGATTGACTTCTATGGCTTTGGCCCCGGACGGCACTTCACAATGAAAGGCATACATGTCCGTTTCATCCCGATACCAGGGAATTGCACTCCCCCCGGCGCTGATCTTCAAGCCGGCCAGGTCGGCAATTGGACCGGTTGGCCCGTGTTCGCCAGGAATCCATTTGGGATAAAAAAGTGTCAGTGGGCCAGGTGTGACCGGAATAGTGAGTCGCGCGTGAAGAATCTTTCTAACCACTTCCGAGGCATCCACATCGATCTCGATCGGCCGTCCTTTCTCGCTTTGCTGTGACTCAACTCCCGATGTAATAACAAAAACGATTATTAAGCAGATCATCCACGCTTTCTTGAACATTGCATTCCTCCAATGAAATCCTGAGATAAAGAATCGCCTCTCCCGATCCATCCCAACCATTTTTCGAGAGGGTCCATTCGCCACCGCCAGACCGTGAAGGCCGACACAAAGACCGAAAAAAAGCTGCCAGAGAGTTGCCCAACGACGCTCCGGCGACAGCGCCACACCAAAGGCGAGCAGGGCAGAGAGCCCGAACGCGGACAATAACCTCATCAGAAACCTCCGATCCACCGCAAGTTGCCGCGCCCCTGGCGCCGATCAAACCCAGATACTTGGCCCCTGAATGTTGCTGCTCCACATGTGGGCGGCTATCTTCCAGGCCCCCCCAGGATCGCGCACCAGTGCGTCCAGATACTTCTGATCGAATGGAACCGGTTCTCCGCCGGCTTTCGGCACGTACCTCCCAACAGCCCGGTACCGGCAGAACCCGGTCGTTCCGGTCGCCTCCTGCCGCTCGATCGAAAGGCCGCTCACCTCAAGCGCCCACCTGCGGAAAAAGTCCCGCGCCCACTCGCGGATTGCGTTACGTCCCCCGACGGCCGGCGCATTTGGCGGCATGAGGACGCCACGATCATCATAGAGCGCCGCGTACCCCTCTGCATCGCCGCCGACCGCGACGGTCCCGAGTTGATCGTAGAGCGTCCTGATAGCATCGAGGTCGTTTTCTGATCCCATACGGTCCCCTTCAGACCCCCGAAACCTGTGTTCTTCTGCCTGACAACCGTGCGTTCAACCTCAGCGCCCTGTACCTCTTGCGCTGACGCTAAATCGACTTCTGACAGCCGCCGTCCACGTCGTACACGCTGCCCGTGATGAACGAAGCCCGCTCCGAGGCCAGGAACGCCACCAGGGCGGACACCTCTTCGGCGCGACCGAACCGCTTGAGGGCCAGATACTGGCCCGCCAGGTTCCGGTAGACCTCATCCCGGTCCTTCCCCATGTCGGGCACCATCGAGTCGGCCAACCTCTCCCACAGGGGGGAATGAATCAGCGCCGGGCAGACGCTGTTGACCAGGATGTTGTCCGGCGCCAGCTCCAGTGCCATCGTCCGGGAAAAGGCCAGCATCGCCGCCTTGGCAGAATTGTAGTCGACGGCCCCCGGAAACGGGGTGTGGCCTGAGACCGAAGACACATTGACGATGCGCCCTCCGCCCTGCCGGCGCATGTGCGGGACCACGCGCCGGGTGAAGCGAACGGCGCTGTAGAGATTCACCTCCATGCAGATCTGCCACTCCTCGTCCGTCGCGTCCACCGATCGACCGAATATCGCGTCGCCCGCGTTGTTGACCAGGATGTCGACCCTGCCCAGCGTCTCGACCGTCTCCTCCACGACCCGCCGGACGTCGGCCTCCCGGGTGACGTCCGCCTGAGTCACGACCACCGTCACCCCGTGCATGCGCAGGTCCCCCGCAGCCTTTTCGAGGTCCTTCCTGCCCCTGGCGCAGATCGAGACATTTGCGCCCTCCCGAGCCAGCTCCTCGGCCATCGCCCTTCCCAGCCCTTTGCTCGCCCCGGTGATCAGCGCTGCCTTTCCGTTCAGCCCGAGATCCATGACTTTCCCTCTTTTGAATTGCGACACCCAACGACCTGGCCGCGAGTTGTGCCGAGCACGCGCAGTGTGCAAGAGAGATCGCTGACCGGCGCTCACTCCCCCGGCAGTGGGACCGCGTGGAACAGCGCAATCCGCCATTCGGGGCCATCCCGGCGCAACACGACCGTCGTCGGGCTGGAGACGTGCTGCGCCTTTCCTTCCAGCGTGTAGTCCTGCTCGATCCAGCACGTCATAAGGCCCACGTCCCCCCACACCCTCTCGTGGACATCCCTCAGTTCCGTGCGGATGCCCTCGATCACAGGCTCGACCTGCCGGAGGTATCCGGCAATCCTCTCGTGGCCTCTGAGCCACTTGCGCGAGATCTCGTCCACACCTTGCGCGTCATCCGCAAACACCCGCAGGGCGTCCTGAAAGTTCTTGCGGTCGAACGCGGCGAACATCTGCCGAACCACGGTTTCCAGCGGACCTGCCATGGCAACCTCCTTTCTCCAAGCCAGCACAATAGAACCTCATCGCCCGTCTCACACCATCAGCGCGTACACTTCGTACGAGATGCTGTTGACATCGATCAGCTCGAACCACTCATCCCGTCTCGCCTTGAACTTTTTGTCAGACCACCCCTTCCTCTGGAATTCATCCAGGGCAGAGAGACTCTCGAACTCCTGGGTGAAGACAATG
>CAYRZX010000552.1:0-3076 GCA_964428665.1 uncultured Gemmatimonas sp. | reverse complement strand
TGTGACTTGATGCCGGCGTAGACGTCCCTGGCCCAGGCGTAACGGGCGATGTTCTCCTTCGCACGGGCGATGTCCGGCGCCTTATACATCGTACAGGGATATCGGCCAGCCATTGCTGCCGGGGGTTGCATGAGTATTCCTTTTATGAGAAGTTTAGAGGTTATGAGGAGGCCCGGCCCTGATAGCCTCGGTCCCGGTCTGGCAGCTCCGTCAGCTTGCCGAGCGTCTCCGCCATCGCACGAACGTGATAGGGTAGCGAACCGCAACACGAGCCGATCAGGTTGACGCCGATGCTTTTAGCCTCGGCAGCGTACTCGGCCATGGAAAAGCGCGTCACGACCCGGGGCTCCACCTGAGTCCACAACTTACCCACGCTGAGCGGACGGTTGAAAATCTCACCGGGCTCCAGCTCATAACCCGTGGGCTGTGCGCAGACGGGCGCCGATACCGCGCCCCGGACCTGGCGCACCAGCTCCCTCATCGTCTGCCAGGGCCGCATGCAGTTTACTCCCACCACATCCGCACCGCTGTCCACCAGCCGCTTTGCGGCTTCTGCCGGCGTATATCCGTCCCGTGTGACCTCGGCATCCCGATAGGTCATTGTCACCACGGCTGGAATGCCGGCCCTCTTGATGAGTGGAATAGCCAGGCTCACCTCGGCCACGGAATAGAACGTTTCGACTATGAACAGATCGATGCCTGCCACCACCTGCTGCTCAACTCGCCGCTCGAAGAAACCCTGTGCGTCACGCCGCTCCTTCTCAGTCATTGGGGCCCATTTCGACTGGCCTCCATACACAAAGGGACTTAGCGTTCCTGCGACGAACCGGTCCAGCCCCGCCGCCTTCCGGGCCAGCTCCACGGCCACGCGGTGAAGCTCGGCCTCCCGGTCCATTGGCCGGACGCCCCATGCCATAGCCTGGAGCACCTCCGCCCCCGCCCTTGCGAACTCACGATGAAGCTCCAGAACGCCTTCAGGATAATCCAGCACAGCTTTCGGAATAGCTGTCGCGTAGCTACCCAGACAACGACGCTCGAACTCCAGGTAGTAGCCCCCGTCGCACAGCAGAGGGCCTTCGGAGAGACGTTCGAGAAACTTAGGCATTTTCTCCCTCTTTCAGTAGAGTGCATACCTCATTACGGTATTTCTATTACTTTAAACCTCTCACCCTGGCGTGTGCCATAGACATTGCCAACGGTCTTACGTGACACCTCCAGATCGCCACACCTGAGCGATCGACCAGCCGCCAGGCAAAGCGAAACCACCCGGCCCTCACGAAAAACCGCAACACCTGCACGTCCCTCCATCCTCAATGGTCCCCAACTCACCTCACCGGAGCCGGGATGGTGCGCCACCAGGAAACGTTCATCCCCACAATCCATCTGAAGCACAACCGCCTCCTCCCGATACGTCAACGGATGCCAAACCGCATCCACCACCGGAGCCACCTCGCCCTCGAACGGGACGTACATCGCCGCAAAAACCGCGATGGGGCCGGGTCGGGTCACCTGGAGATGGCCTCGATACGGGATGACCGCCCCGGGTCTCAGGGTGCCTCCCTCCAGATGCGTCGCGCGGATGGCGTCTTCCTCGGGGGGACACTCTGAGACCGTGACCGCAGACGGATCGGCAGAGGGGAGGATCACCTTCAGGCCGCTGGATGGATCACCCGGAAACCGCCACGTGGCTGTGACCGTGCCCTCCGCCTTCCCCCTTCGACCGGCCCGGAGTGGCTCCGGCACGTCCACCGGGTGGAATCCCTCAACTCCCTCCACCGACAGGCTGCCCGACCGGGCGTGCAGCATCCACGTGAAGGCCTCCTGGCTCCCCGAAACCCGGAACAGGTCTACGATCAGGGGTTTCCCGTTCCGGCGCGGCAGCAGTATGGCTAACCGTGAATTCTCCGGCGGCAGGCCCCCTTCGGCCAGCTTCGGCCCCGGCGTGATGCACCAGATCAGCGGCCTTCCCCCCTCCTCCTGTCCAGCGACCTCCAACACCGTGTTGTGCGACAGGACCCCGCGGTCCCAGAACCTCGCCCAGTCCGGGTTCCAGTTATAGCCCATGTCCGAGACCATCTCCAGGCCGCACGACCAGAGGCCGAAGTTGAGGTAGTCCGGGTGCTTGTGACCCGCCGGGACCAGAAAGCCATAGTCGATGAAGGCCATCGTCTGAGACGCCTTCTCCGCCCCGTCCCGAAGGATCATCAGGCCCATGCCCGGCAGGTGGAGGCTCTCCTGACCGAACGCCTCTCCCGGTCCCTCCACCGCCGCATCCGGGTCGCGGAAGAAGAGCGAGTAGTCAGACCCTCCGATCAGGTCCTCCCCCCATAAGGTTTTCAGGTGGCACAGCGCTTTGGAGTCCCCGTAGTTGAGATACGCGAACTCCGACAAAAGGGGCTGGGGCCGGCTCCCCACGTGCGAGTCGTTGATCGCCGGGAGGCTCCCGTCCGGGAAGGTGGAGTCCAGGAACCAAGTGCAGGACCGTTGCAGAAGGGCGCACTTGGGGTTGCCGAAGATACCGGTCTTCAGGTTCCCTTGTATGATCTCCGGGATCCCGATGATGTTCTGGAGCAGCCCGATCTGGTAGTCCGCGGCGAACTCGTAAAACGTGCCGTCCTCTAAGAAGAGCCACTTGGAAGGGTCGAGGAGTTCCTCGAACAGGTGGAGCACGGATTCCAGAGTCCTCTCATCCTGGAGCAGCGCCCCGCAGGCCGCGATACACCACCAGATGGACCCAAGGTCCTGAATGGCGTGATAGGACAGGAAAGGCGAGGTTAAGCGATCGTATGGGTAACCCTTCAGCACCCATCTCTTCCCGTACTGAAAGCCCTCCACGAAATAGTCCCGAGCGTAGGCCACCAGGTCCCGGTCTATCATCTCGCACTGCTGAGGGGAAAGAGCGCCGGAGTCCCGGATGAGGTCGTAGGCCAGGAGGGCTTTTTGAACATGGTTGGCGTCGTGCCTCTTCCATCCATTGATCTTACCGTGGTAGGCGTCGTTCTCTTCGCACCACTCATTGTGGTTGACTTTGTTGATGCGATAGCCCTTGAAGACCTCAGCGAAGCGTTCCACCAGC
>CAYRZX010000551.1:0-3090 GCA_964428665.1 uncultured Gemmatimonas sp. | reverse complement strand
ACTCCGACTGCGCGCTCACGTTGAAGGAGATGTTCTTCGTCAGCGGACCCGACAGCGACCCCTCCAAGAAGTGCCCCTTCACCTTCGTGTAGTCGTCCGGCTGCGCGTGCACCAGCCGGCCCGTGTCATCCTCCGTCCCCGGCAGCTTGTCCGGCCCGATGTTCTCCCGCTCGTTGAGCCATCGGGGGTCGTCCAACCGGATGCGCGACTTCCCCGTCGCGGAGTTGATGTGCACCAGCGGGTCGTAGGCGCTGTAGCCGAAGTGCCGCTGCCGCGCCGGCGAATACCGGTACTCCACGAACCCGCGCAGCTTCCGCCCCCCCTCCTTCGTCACGATGTTGACCAGCCCCGCGTCGAAGTTGCTGTACTCCGCCTCCGGCACCCCCGTCACCACCGCGATCTCCTGGATGGAACTCCGGTTCACCCCCGTGAACATGTTCGCCGCCTTGGCGTCATTGTTCACCATCCGCACCCCGTCCACGGAGTAGGTGGTGGAGATCGGCCCCGGCGTCGTCGTGTACCACCCCGGCGACGGGCCTGCCCCCTCCCCTCCCCCCAACCTTTCGTCCATGTTGAAGTAGCCCGACCTCACCGACAGCCCATCCGACTGCATCCCCGGCAGCAGCCCCGCGATGGACTTCGTGTCCTTCACCACCGGCATCCGGGAGATGTCGTCCGCTGTCACGTACTGCTTGGAGGACGTCTTGTCCGGCTCCACCGCCGGCCGCGACGCCTCCACCACCATTTCGCTCATCTCCACCGCCGTCTCCACCAGCTTGAAGTTGACCGTGGTGGTGTAGTCCACCACCACCTTCACCTCCTTCTGAGCGGACCGATGGTACCCCACCATGGACGCCTCCACCTGGTAGACGCCCGGCTCCACGTTCAGGATCAGATAGCTCCCCTGCGCGTCCGTCACGGCCCCCCGGTTCGTCCCGGAGATCACCACGTTCACCCCCGGCAGCGCCTCCCCCTTCTGGTCCGTCACCCGGCCCGTCAGCTTCCCCACCGTGCCCGCCGTCGCAACGCCGGCGTAAACGGCGATCAGCAAGGCGATGACACCTGTGAAAATCGCTCGCCGTATCATATATCTCCTCCTTATTAAGTTGAGAGGTCGTTGCGCTTTATCTCTTCCCGACCGTCCCCAGGTAGTACTTCATCGAAAGCCCGAAGTCCATCAGGCTCATCGGATAGGTCCGCTTGAAACCGTAGGCCTCCAGGGGCCGCAGCTCGGCGATGATGAAGTTGAACCGGCCCCGGATGTCGAACCCCACCCGGTCGTCCATCAGCACCTCTGCGCCGAACCCGATGTTGAACCCCCACGACACGTCCGTGTCCGCGAACGGGGCCAGCGTCAGCGTCTCGTCTATCCCCTTGCCCAGGTCGGGCTGTCCGGGGTAGACCAGCCCCGACACGGAGTTCCTGTACTGATAGAACCCCCCCCCGAACACCAGGAACGGGCTGGCGTCTAAGTGCGCCCCTCCCCCCCCTGCCGAGGACACCGTCCGCTCCTTGAAGTGATAGAGGCCGTTCACCAGAAAGGAGTTGAACGTCATGTAGTTCCGCGCCAGCGGACTCTTGTAGTAGCGCCAGGTGCGCGGGTTGTCCTCCGGCCAGAGAAACCGGCTCTCCTGGAGGCGTCCCGGATCGAACCGCGACCGGTGGTACTCTAACTCCACGGTCGTGCGTCCGCTGGTCGCATAGGTGATGAATCCCCCCCACTTCTGCGCCATCTGAAAGCGGTCCTTCAGGCTGAAGACCGGGAAGTTGAAGTCCACGAAGGTCCCGATCCCGACCTTCCCCGACACCCCGCCCGCCGCCTCTGCGCGAGGAAGCGGCATCGAGATCAGAAGAAGGACCAGCCCCAAACAGACTCCGATCCGTCTCATGCGTCCTCCTTTCTTTAAAACAGCGCCGCCGCGGGCCGGGCCCACATCTTCGCCCGGAAGTACGTCCGGTAGACCGCCCGCATCGCGCTTAGTTTCAGACTGTAGGCCACGTCGTCCAGGCCCCATCCATCGGCAAAATACTTCCCCTCATACGGCAGGATCACCAGACTCACCTTGATATTCGGCGCGATCCCCGTCGGAATCCCGTCCCGCTTGCACGCCTCGTACATGTGCCGGAACACCGGCGTCATCTCCTCAAGCGCCGGGGGCGGCAGGTGCGACAGGTCCGACCCGATCACCGGACGGAACACGCACACCGTCGGAAACGCCCCCATCCCGGTGACCCGGTCGATCCCGCGGAAGGTGTCCTCGACAGGCTCCAGCCCCGCGATCATCTCCCCGGACACCTTCCCCTTGCCCAGCCTCCGGGACGTGTATTCCATCGCCTCAAAAAACGCCTCTAACCCCAGCGTCCTGTACTTCCCCGGACACAGCTCCCGGAACACGTCCGGGTTGTAAAACTCATAGCAGAACGAAAAGTGATCCGCCCCCGCGTCGATCAGCCGGTCATACCTGTCGAATGCCTGCTCCGGCGTGCATTGCACCCCCACCAGCATCCCCGTCCCCCGCTTGATCGCCCGCACGAACGGCTCCACCTGCGCCAGGGCCTCCTGCCGGTGGTAGCCCGAATTGAGGTGCACGAACGTCGTCCCCGACTCCGCCTGCGCCGCCTGGCACGTCTCCACCACGTCGGCCACCGACTTCTCCAGCTCCTCGTAGACCCCCACGTTCAGGCCCGTGGAGCAGAACTTGCAGTTGACCGGATTCTCCCCCTTCCAGTAGTCGCACACGGCGCCGAAGTAGATGCCCAGGTAGGTCCCCTGCAGCACCCCGATGCGGTCCATCACCTTGCCCGACGACGTCCGCTGCGTGTACCACCTCGGCTGCGGCGGGACCTTCACCGGCGTCACGACCTCGCCCCCCTTCATCAGGACGTAGCAACCATCCCGCTTCTCCAGGACGTAGGGGCTCCGCCTCGCGAACGGCTCCATCACCGGCGTGTTGATGTAGAGGTCATCCGGCAGGACCATCTCCAGCCCGCTGCCCAATCCTGCCCTCGTCCGCAGGATCACCCGCGCGTCCCGCTCCAGGTCGCACGTGGGGCCTACCCGCATCCCCTTGCAGTAGAGGTCCAGCTTCA
>CAYRZX010000550.1:0-3091 GCA_964428665.1 uncultured Gemmatimonas sp. | reverse complement strand
TGGGAGAGGGGAAGCCGAGCGTCAGCGAGGCGGGGTGAGGGCCAGAGCCGCAGCGATTTTTTATCAGGCTCTCGATATAGCCACCCGCACAGGAATCGCGAAAAGCCATAGAAGCCGTTTCCTCGTATTTTCGTATTTTCACACTTTCAACCTAAAGTACAACCCTGAGACTCGAAAAGTCAAGCCCAATCCTCTTCCGAGACAGGGCGGAATCCTTCTCAGCAAATAAACAGAAAGCCGCACCTCTCCAGATGCGGCCTGTCACCGTTGCAATTGACTGTTATGTGTGAGGTGGATACCCTTCGAGCTTTGATCAACCACGACGTTATGCCGTTTCCCCCTCCACCTGCGCCATCACCCCGTCGATGATGTCGATCCCCACCCCGGCCTGTTCCTCCGTGATGACCAGCGGCGGCGCGATGCGGATGACGTTCCCGCCCAGCCCGATCGGCTCGATCAGGAGCAGCCCCTTCCGGTAGCAGCCCGCCACGATCCGCTCCGCGGCCTTCGGGTTCGGCGTCCTGGACGCCTTGTCCGTCACGATCTCCAGCCCCCCCACCAGCCCCATCTGCCGCGAGTCGCCCAGGATCGGATGCCGGTCCATCATCCCCCGGAGCCTCCGCTCCACGTGCGCCCCCACCTTCGCGGCGTTCTCCGTCAGCCTCTCCTCGATCAGAATCCGGATCGTCTCCAGCGCCACGGCGGAGCTTAGAATATTCCCCCCCCACGTGCTCGACATGCCCCCCTGAGACGCCACGATGTCCCGCCGCGCGACCACCGCCGCCAGCGGCACGGACCCGCTGATCCCCTTCCCCAGACAGAGGATGTCCGGCTCGATCTCGTAGTGCTCGAAGGCGTAGAACCTCCCCGTCCGCCCGAACGACGCCTGCACCTCGTCCACGATCAGCAGGACCTCATTCCTCTTGCACCAGGCCGCCAGCGCCTGCAGATACTCCGCCGGGAACATCCGGGACCCCGCCGCGCCCTGGTAGGTCTCGAAGATCACCGCCGCCGTGGACCCCGCGTCGATCTCCTGAATCCCGGCGATGTAGTCCTGGAGCGTGTAGGCCCTCCCGTCCGCGTGCGCCTTCGGCCGGTAGAGGTCCGGAAACGGGATGTGCGTGATGTCCGGGATGTCCAGCCCGTATCCTGCCGACACCCCCTCGATCCCCCCCGCGTGCCGCGCCCCGGCCGTGCGCCCGTGGAACGCCCCCTCGAACGCCACGATCCTGTTCTTCTCCGGATGCCCCGTCTTCCCCTGGTGCCGGATGGCCATGGACATGGACCACTCCACCGTCTCCGACCCCGTCGTCAGGATGAACGCCTTGCCCACCTTGAGGTTCGCGCAATAGTCCGGCACCGTCTCCATCAGCAGCCGCGCCAGGGCCGGGCGGTAGGGGTTCAAAAAGTTGTAGCTGTTCGTGATCTCCTGGTCGCGGGCCATCTGCTCGATCTTCTCCATCACCTTCGTCCGGCCGTGCCCCACGTTGGCCACCAGGACCCCGGAGGTGAAGTCCAGGAACGTGTTCCCGTCCACGTCCTCCACGAAGACCCCTTTCCCCCGCCGGAACCCGAACGGCACCTGCCCGTGCGCGAACGTGGCCGGCTCGTAGTCCTCCGACAGGGACTGAAGGGCCAGGCTCATCGGGCCTGGGAGTGGAGTGACGATGTGGATTTGCTGCTTCACAGGATCAAGGGTTTCAGCTGTCAGAGCCATGGGAACCTCGTCATGTTTAGGTAGAGGCGCGTGGTAGGGGCGCGATTAATCGCGCCCCTACCACGCCGCGCCCCTGCGGTCTTTATATCGGCCTCGTATAAATCTTCTCAAAAATTCGGTCCGGCTTCTGGTAGGGGTCGATGATCGTGATCCCGTCCCTCCCGAACCCCGCCGAGACAGCCGGGAATTTTCCCTCCTGCTGGTGGGCGAAATTCCGGTCGCGCACGATCCGGGCCGCGTGGACGATAGCCACCGTGATGCGCCCCTCCTCCGCCGTCGGGTACGTCCCCTCCAGGTCGCTTAGCTTCGCGCCCAGGAGCTTCACCCGCGCCACGGCCAGGACCCCCGCCACCAGGCTGTCCACCCCGTAGCCGATGTAGCCCCTCGTCCCGTCCAGCCGGGGCACGTCGCGGGTGAAATGGTTGTTGGCCGTCCGGCTCCCCCCGCCCGCCGACCAGAACCGGAACCCCCGGTACTGCTGGTCCGACTCCACCTTCCCGTCCGCCCCCACGATCTCGTGCCCCTGGTTGACCGGCCCCTCGAAGTCCGCCGGAGTGACCCAGTTGTTCATGAACGTGATGCTCATGCCGTTCTCAAAGTCCACCCGCACCTGCACCGCGTCGTAGGCGTTGATCCCGTCCCGCGCCAGCCGCTTCTTCTGCCCCACCGCCGTCAGCGCCACCGGCTTCGACCTGTAGTAGTGGTAGATCAGGTCCGTCCAGTGCGGCCCCACGTAGCTGAACGGATCGCTCGACTCCGCCCACTTGAACGTGCTCGTCGAGACCTCCAGCGGCTCCTCCAGGTAGGCGATGCCGTAGAGCGGAGGCCCGATCCTCCGGGCGATGTCGTGCCGGACGCGCAAATGGTCCGGGTCGTAGCGCTTGTGCATGTCCACGGCCACCACCAGGTTCCGCCTCCGGGCGGCCTCGATCATGGCGTCCGCCTCGGCGACGTCCAGACACATCGGCTTCTCCGTGATCGCGTGCACCCCCCGGTCCAGCCCCGCCAGCACCACGGGCGTGTGCAGGTGGTCCGGCGTGGCCACGGCCAGAATGTCCAGGTCAGGATGGGCCTTCAGGATGTCCAGCCAGGGCGTCTCTCCATAATAAGTCGCGGGCCGGTGGCCGGTCCAGTCCGCATAATCTTTCTGCGCCCGCAGCGCCGATTTCTCGGTGCGCGTGGCCACCGCCACCAGCTCCACCCTCACCGGGGCCATCTCCCGGATGAACGCATCCAGCCCGATCCGGGCCAGCGACCCGGCGATGCCGAACCGCTGCATGTCCGCGTACGCGCGCAGGTGCACATCCCCCCCGAACATCCCCGCCCCCACCAGCGCGACCTTGATCGTCCCCTCTGCCATGCCACCCTCCTGAA
>CAYRZX010000549.1:0-3108 GCA_964428665.1 uncultured Gemmatimonas sp. | reverse complement strand
TCCGGAGGCCCAGGTTCACGATCATGCCCTCAAACTCCATCTTGTCCTGGACGTATGCATTCAGGAAGAGGGGGTGGACCGGCTTGCCGAACTGCAATTTATCCGCGTACATGTAGATGCGACGCTCCGCCGGGTCGGAGTTGACGAACTGCGTGAGCCACAGGCCCCCCCGGATGAACTCCACCCCGGCCTTGATGAAGTGCTTCTCCGTCATCTGGGACGACAGGTCGAGCCGGACGGTGTAGCGCCGCCGGTCGTAGCGCCGCCACCGCGCCGCGCTCTGCCGACCCAGGTTGAACCACTGGTCACTGTCCTGCCTGTTGAGTGTCGTGACGCCGGACGCCCCGGATGTGTCCATGAACGACCGGCTGCGGGAGAGCCGCACCTCGTAGAACGTCCTGGGAGAAAGCGCGTGCGTCAGGACCGCATACTCCAGCTCCTCCCGCGCGAGCTGCCTGCCCGCCGCGGACCACCCCTCCGGCAGGAACAGGTCCCGGCCGCTGTCCCCTATGCCCCGGATCACGCCGGGCAGGTTGTAGATCGTCCCCGTAGCGTTGTCGATGTCATCCTGCCCGTTGTTGTAGAACTTCCACGCCTGCAACAGCCCGCCCACCTTCAGCTTCACGTTTTCAGAGGGCTTCACCGTGAAGCTCCCCGACACGGTCAGGTTGTTCGGGCCGGACGGCACAAACCGGTTCTGTTCGTCGTAGAACCCGATCCGGGCCGCGTTGGGCAGGGGCGTGGCAAAGTGGTCGTGCCTGACCGTCAGCACGAAGGAGGTCTTCTCGCCGATTGGCCCGGAGAGGTTGCCCTCCGCCGACCCGCCCTGATAGCGCGTGTAGTCCGTGCGCTGGTGAATCAGCCTGCCCGTGGCCGGGTTCCGCTCGTTCGTCCAGTTGGGATCGTTCCAGCGCACGCGCCCCAGGTGCTGCGGGGCATCGTAGACGTTGACCCCCCAGTGCTTCTGGCTCGCAGGCTCATACCGGAACTCGGCCCACCCGTCGTATTGCTTCCCCCCGTCCTTCGTCACGACGTTGACCACGCCGGCCTGCGTGTTCCCGTACTCGGCGGGCATCACGCCGGTGAGGATCGAGAGTTCCTGAAGCGCCCCCCGGTTGACGGCCTGGAACGTACCGCCCCTGCCCCGCCCGTCGTTGTGGTTCATCCGGACGCCGTCCACGATGAGGGCTACCTCCGTGCCGTATAACAACTGGCCCTCCACCCGGCTGCCCCGGAGCCGGTTGCTCCCGTCCACGGACACGCCGGGCAACAGTTGCAGGAGGTCCTGCACGCTGCGCACCACGCCGATGCGTTCGATCTCATTCGCCGTCACCACGTACTTGCTCGTGGTCTTGTCCCGCTCCACCAGGGGGCGCTCGGCCACCACCGTCACTTCGGCCATGTGCACCGCCGTCTCCCTCAGCGAGAAGTCCAGCGTCGTCGTCTGGTCCGCAATGGCGGTGACCCCGGACTTGCTCACCTTGTCATAGCCGATGAGCGAGGCGGTCAGTCGGTAATCGCCCGGAAAGACGTTGATGATCACGTAGTAGCCCTTCACGTCCGTAACCGCCCCCTGCTTGATTCCGTCGAGGATGACGTTGGCCCCCGGCAGGGGCGCGCCCCGGTCGTCCCTGACGAAGCCGTTGATCTTGCCGGTGGTGCCGGCCTGCGCCGCGCCGGGGCAGAGGAGCGCCAGGACGAGGGCGGTAAAGGCGAGGAACGGAAGTTTATGTGTCATAGGGGACCTCCCTGAGTCAGAATCGCGAAAATACGAAATACGCGAAATACGCGAAACCACCTCCCATCCCCAACTTGGCGGTGGAGTGGTTGTGTTTCGCGTTTTTCGGTTCTTTTTCGCGTTTTTCGCGATTCAGGTTGCCCTGTACACCATCGGAATCCTGACCGTAAACGTGCTCCCCTTGCCCACTTCGCTTTCCACCGAGATCGCCCCCCCCAGCAACTCGGCAAATCCCTTCGTGATCGGCAAGCCCAGCCCTGTGCCTCTGTGCTGAGTGTCCGACCCTTTCACCTGCCGGAACTCCTCGAAGATGTAGCCCAGGGCGTCAGGGGGGATGCCGATGCCGGTGTCGGAGACTGCCACCTCCAGGAGCCCATCCCCTGACGGACGACCGACGACGGACGAAGGTAGAAAAGCCGACGGAGGACGGAGGACCGGAGACGGGGAAGCCCGGTCTTCAGTCTCCGGTCCCCGGTCGTTGGTCGACGGTCGACGGTCGACGGTCGGCAGTCGCGTCACTCGCACCTTGACTTCCCCCTTCTCCGTAAACTTGAGCGCATTGCTCAGCAGGTTCATCACGATCTGCCGCAGGCGCTCCCCGTCCGTGCAGGCCTCTCCCACCTCGTCGGAGACCTCGTAGTTGAGCGCCACGCCCGGCCTGACCAGAGGACTGACTGTGTCGCAGCAGGAGGCGATCAGCCCTTTCACATCAAATCGCGCCGGGTTGACCTCCATCCGCCCGGCCTCGATCTTCGACAGGTCCAGAATGTCGTTGATCAGGTTCAACAGGTGGTGCGCGCTCTCTGTGACCTTGACCAGATTGTCTCGGTGCTGCGCTGACATCTGGTCGGTCCCTCGCCGTAACACCAGGCTGGTGAACCCGATGATGGCGTTCATCGGGGTGCGCAGCTCGTGGGACATGCTGGCCAGGAAGCGGGATTTCCGCTCGGTGGCCTCCTGGATCTGCCGGTTGGCGGCCTCCAGATGCCGGGTAAGGCGGTCGATCTTCAGATGGGTCCGCACGCGGGCCAGGACCTCTTCGTTGTGAAAGGGTTTGGTGATGTAGTCCACCCCGCCCACCTCGAAGCCGGTCACCACGCTTTTCGTCAGGTTCTCCGCCGTGATGAAGATGACGGGGATCTCCCGGGTGCATTCATTCTGCTTGAGCCTCCGGCAGACCTCAAATCCGTCCATGCCCGGCATCATCACGTCCAGCAGGATCAGGTCGGGCCTGACGCGGCCGGCGATCCGGAGCGCGATCTCGCCGTTGCGCGCCAGGGCGATCCGGTAGCCCTCGGCCTCCAGGAGGGCGCACAGCACGTCCAGGTTGGCCTCGGTGTCGTCCACCAGGAGAATCCTGGCCCCCTGCA
>CAYRZX010000548.1:0-3143 GCA_964428665.1 uncultured Gemmatimonas sp. | reverse complement strand
GCACTCAGCACTCAGCACTTTCTTTCGGCACTCAGCACTCAGCACTCAGCACTTTTCTTAGGAGTTTCCCCATGCCATCCGATCTCAAATCCGACCTGAAATCCTGCGACGAGCGCCTCACCCGCCTGAGGGGGTATCTTTGACGTCGAAGGCCGGGAGGCCCGCATCGCGGCCCTGAGCAAGGAGATGGAGCGGCCGGGGTTCTGGAACGACCAGGCGTCCGCCCAGGCCACCATCGACGAGGCGAACACCCACAAACGATGGGCAGAGGCGTGGAAGGCCCTCCGGCTGCGCCTCGACGACCTGACCGCCCTGCACGACCTGGCCGCCGAAGAGGAGGACGAGGCCACGCTCGCCGACGTCGAACGGGACATCGAGGCCATCCAACGGGACATCGGCGACCTCGAGTTCCGGAACATGCTCGATGACCCCGACGACGAACTGGACGCCATTCTGACCATTCACCCGGGGGCCGGCGGCACGGAGTCCAACGACTGGGCCCAGATGCTGATGCGGATGTACGTCCGGTGGGCCGAGCGGCACGGATTCGCGACCGAGGCCCTCGACCTGCTGCCGGGCGAGGAGGCCGGCCTCAAGAGCGCCACGATCGAGGTCCGGGGGAAGTACGCCTACGGCTACCTCAAGGCCGAGGCCGGCGTGCACCGCCTCGTCCGCATCTCCCCGTTCGACGCCAACAGCCGCCGCCACACCTCCTTCGTCTCCGTGTTCGTCTACCCCGACAAGGAGGGCGACGTCGACATCGAGGTCAAGGAGGAGGACCTCAAGATCGACACCTACCGCTCCGGCGGGGCGGGCGGCCAGCACGTCAACAAGACCTCCTCCGCCGTGAGGATCACCCACATCCCCACCGGCATCGTCGTGCAGTGCCAGAACGAGCGGTCCCAGCACAAGAACAAGAACACGGCCCTGAAGATCCTCCGGGCGCGCCTCTACCAGCGCCACAAGGAGGAGGAGCAGAAGAAGCTGGACGCCATCGAGAGCACGAAGAAGAAGATCGAGTGGGGGAGCCAGATCCGGTCCTACGTGTTCCACCCCTACAATATGGTCAAGGACCACCGGACCGAGACCGAGACCGGCAACGTCTCCGCCGTGATGGACGGCGACCTCGACCGGTTCATCCACGCCTATCTCAGCCAGAACGGGCAGAAGGTCGTCGCGCGTTGAGGAAAAGTTCTGCTTGACGAAGGCGGGCCATAAATTTATTTTTGTAGAATTCGGGCTGAAGAAACCCAGCCGCACAGACGACGATTCCGATGAGAGGGTCGGAGAGGACTCTTCCTTCTTTAAAAGGGAGGTAACATCACAATGAACAAAAAGGAAGTTGCCGTCACAATGAACGAAAAGGAAGCTGCAGGGGTTAGCGAGGCCGAAATCGCAGTCCACTGGCGCGAAGAGGGGTACTTCCACCCGTCCGCGCAATTTATTGCGCAGGCAAACATGACCGATCCAGGTGTTTATGATCGGTTCAGCCTGGACCGTTTCCCCGGATGCTATAAGGAGTACGCCGACCTGCTCACCTGGTATCAGTATTGGCATACGACGCTCGACACGAGCGATGCCCCTTTCTGGAAGTGGTTCGTCGGCGGAAGGATCAATGCGTGCTACAACTGTGTGGACAGGCACCTGGCGATGCATAAAAATAAAGCGGCGCTCATTTGTGTGCCGGAACTGGAGGATGAGCCGCACGTCGCCGTGACCTATCAGGAGCTCTATGTGAGGGTGAACGAGCTTGCGGCGCTCCTCAGAGATTTTGCCGGGCTTAAGGCTGGCGATAGAGTCACGCTCCATCTGCCGATGGTGCCGGAACTCCCGGTGACGATGCTGGCCTGCGCCAGACTGGGCGTCATTCACTCCGAGGTGTTTGGAGGGTTTAGCGGCCAGGCGTGCGGAGAGAGGATAGCGGACTCCGGAAGCCGTGTTTTGATTACCATGGACGGCTACTACCGGTCGGGCCACATGCTCGATCACAAGGAGAAAGCCGATCTGGCCCTTAAGACGGCGGAAAAAGAGGGCCAGACCGTCGATAAAGTCCTCGTCTGGAGGCGTTGTCCTGGAAAATATGTCTCTCAGACGCCCATGGTAAAAGGTCGGGATTACTTTATGGATGAGGCGCTCAAGAATTATGTCGGGAAGAGGATCGATCCTGTCCCCATGCCCGCTGAAGACCCTCTTTTTATCATGTATACCAGTGGGACGACCGGAAGACCCAAAGGCGCTCAGCACAGTACGGGTGGCTATCTGGCCTATGTCACAGGTACGTCGAAGTATGTCCAGGACATTCATCCGGAGGACGTCTACTGGTGCATGGCGGACATAGGGTGGATCACGGGCCATTCCTACATCGTTTACGGACCGCTGGCCCTGGCTGCGACAAGCGTGATCTATGAAGGGGTTCCCACCTACCCGGATGCCGGGCGTCCCTGGAGGATAGCCGAGCGACTCGACGTAAACATATTCCACACGGCGCCGACCTCGATCCGGATGTTGAGAAAGGCCGGACCTGACGAACCCCGGAAGTACAATTATCACTTCAAGCACATGACGACGGTGGGAGAGCCGATCGAGCCAGAGGTGTGGAAATGGTACTACGAGGTCGTGGGGAAGGGCGAAGCGGCGATCGTGGACACCTGGTGGCAGACCGAAAATGGGGGCTTTCTTTGCAGCACCCTGCCGGCGCTGCGGCCCATGAAGCCTGGAAGCGCCGGTCCCGGCATGCCCGGCATCCATCCGGTCATTTACGACGAGGATGGAAATGAGATTGAAAGGGGATCCGGCAAAGCAGGGAATATATGCATCAGAAACCCGTGGCCGGGGTCGTTCCAGACCATATGGGGAGATCGCGAACGATACGTGTCGGTGTATTATGCAAGGTATTGCAAAAACAAGAAGAGCAAGGACTGGCGGGACTGGCCCTATCTCGCAGGCGACGCCGCCGTCCAGGCCGAAGACGGCTACTACCGAATCTTAGGCAGGATTGACGACGTCATCAATGTCGCCGGCCACCGATTGGGCACCAAAGAGTTAGAGTCCGCCTGTCTCGTTGTCCCGGAGGTGGCAGAATCAGCCGTTGTCCCCCTGGCAGACGAGTTGAAGGGTCGGGTCCCTGATATCTATGTGGCCCT
>CAYRZX010000547.1:0-3162 GCA_964428665.1 uncultured Gemmatimonas sp. | reverse complement strand
CTGTTCGACGCGACGCCGCGCGTGAAGGTCGTGGACTGTTCTTCGAGGGCCTACGAGCAGTGCCCGTTCTACCGGAGGCTGTGCGCGCTGGTGGATCACGGGGCGGAGGGGTCGTATCTGATCGACCTGTTCGGCGTGGCCGGGGGCAGGACGCACGACTACCTGTTCCACGGGCCGATTCCCGGTTTTACGGCAGAGGGGATTGACTTATCTCCGGCGGACGGGCCGGCGTCTTACGGTATCCAGAACGTTCGAAGGGGGGCAGCCGACGGCCCGTGGCGGCTGACCTGGCAGATGGATGAGCAGGTCAGGTTCACGGCGTGGGCGCTGCCGGGAGAGGAGGAGGTCATCGTCGGGGACGGCTGGGGGGAGCGAGGGTGGGGGCACTTCAACACCCCGGACAAGAAGGTGGACATCCCCTACGTCATCCGGCGGCGGGTCGGGCAGGAGGGGAGCGCCTTTCTGAGCGTCTTTGAGGTCTCCAGAGGGGAGCCGCTGGTGACGGGGGTGAAGCGGCTGAAGGTGACGGAGGACGTGGTGTCCCTGGAGGTGCAGACGCGGGCCGGGACGGATGTGCTGGTGGCGGCGCTGTCGTCGAAGCGGCGGAGGGTGGAGACCTCCGGCGGGGTCCTGGAGACGGACGGGACGCTGACGGTGGCCTCGCCCCGGTTCCTGTATCTGGCCGGGGGGAAGCAGGCGAGGTTCGGGGGGCGGAGGGTGGAGCTGTGCGCGGGCCGGCTGGGGGGAGAGGTCCTGGGGGTCGTCAACGGGAACGACGACTCGTATCTCGTGGCGGATGGGCTGGGGCCTCATGGGGTCGCGGGTCTGATCGGCAGGACGGTCCTGGTGGAGGACGGGGCGTCCGTGACGGGGTATCCGGTGCAGGGTGTGGGGTTGAGCGGAGATGAGGTCCGGCTCTACACGAAGCGGAACGGGAGGGGCTATGACGTGGCCGGGGGGACGGGGTGGAGTATGATCATGTCGGGGTATATCTCGTAACTTTCTCTTTTGCGAGAGCAAAAGGGTGCGATAAGGGTCTGGTCGTGTCAAGCGACCAGACCCATTATTTACCTCGCGCAAAGGGGTGACCAAGTGGGCGGCATCTGGGAGATGAGGATCTTCAACGACCTTCCTCCGACGACTCATCTGCTCAACAGCTTCGCCGCGGGCGACGTGGATGGGGACGGGAAGGTCGAACTGGTGTCCGGCGGCGACGGGGGACTGATCTGGTTCCGGCCGGCGGACTCGGCGAGCGGCCAGATCGCGGAGGGGAGCTTCCACGTGGGCCTGACGCTGGCCGATGTGGACGGCGACGGGGCGCCGGAGCCGGTGGCCGGGATGCAGGGGGAAAAGGGCTGGGTCATCGTCTGGTTCAAGCTGGGCGGGGGCGGGGCCTGGGAGAAGCGCGTGATCGACGGGGCCTGCACCGCCGGGGCCCACGATATGGTGTTTGCGGACGTGGACGGCGACGGGGTTGACGAGCTGCTGGCCAACGGGGCCGGGCGGGGCGCGGGCGCGGGCACTTTTATTTACCGGCGGCCCCGGGACGCGCGCGCTCTCTGGGGCAAGCACGAGGTGTCCCGGGGCCTTTTCCGCGAGGGGCTGGCCGCGGCGGACCTGGACGGCGACGGGCGCGTGGAGATCGTGCACGGGCCGGACCTGTTCGTGCCGCCGAAGGACGGTCCGTATGCGGGGCCGTGGGAGCGCCGGACGTATGCGCCGGGGTTCCGGGAGATGTGCCGGGTGGCGCTGGCCGACGTGACGGGGAACGGCCGGCCCGACATCGTGACGGCGGAGTCGGAGTGGATGGACGGCCGGATGGCCTGGTTCGAGAACCGGATGGGGGAGGGTCCTGACGCCCCCTGGGTCGAGCATCCGCTGGACAGCCCCGTGGCCTACGCGCACTCGCTCTCGGCGTGGCGAGAGGGGGAGGCGGTAAAGGTCTTCATGGCCGAGATGGAGAAGGGGGGGTGGGACGCGCCCTACAACTATCACGCGCGGCTGTCGGTCTACGTCAGCCCGGACCGCGGAGAGACGTGGCGCGTCGAGCCGGTCTACAGGGGGGCCGGGACTCACGAGGCCGCGGCGGTGGACGTGGACGGGGACGGCTGCCTGGAGTTTGCCGGAAAGGAGTGCTGCCAGCTGCCGGTTTTGGGCCAGCCGAAGTTTCAGGTCTGGAAGCGCGCCCCGGCCCCGCCTGCGCTTGCCCGGTTCCGCCACCGGTTCATAGACCGGGACAAGCCCCAGACGGGGACGGACATCTTTGCGGCGGACGTGGACGGGGACGGCCGGAAGGACGTGGTCTGCGCGGCGTGGTGGTACCGCAACCCCACGTGGGAGCGCCGGACGATTCCGGGCATTGAACAGGCGATCCTCGCGTACGACGTGGATGGGGACGGCCGCCAGGAGATCGTGGCCACGAAGGGCCGCCCCGGGCAGACGGGGTATGGCGCGCTGACGAGCGAGCTGTGCTGGCTCAAGCCGGTGGACCCCCTGAACGGCGCGTGGGAGGAGCACGCCATAGGAACGGGGGGCGGGGACTGGCCCCACGGCTGCGCGATGGCGCCCATGCTGCCGGGCGGCAGGCTGGCCCTGGTGGCCGGCTACCACAACGCCGGGCAGGGCCACCCTCCCGAGATCTTCGAGGTCCCGGACGACCCGAAGCGGCCCTGGCCGGCGCGGGCGCTGGCGGAGGTTGAGTACGGCGAGGAGATCGCGCCGTTCGACGTGAACGGGGACGGAAGGCTCGACCTGGTGATGGGGCCGTGGTGGCTGGAGAACAACGGGGACGGGACGTTCAGCCCCCGCGAGATCGTGGAGGGGCTCCAGGTGGCCCGGCTCGCCGTGGCGGATGTGAACGGGGACGGCAGGCCGGACGTGGTGCTGGGGGAGGAGGTCCTGGACTTCAAGAACAGGGTGACGCCCTACTCCAGGCTGGTGTGGTGCGAGCCCCCGGAGGACCCGCGCAAAGGGCCGTGGAGGACGCATCAGATCGACACGATTCGCTGCCCGCACTCGGTGGCGGCGGCGGACCTGGACGGGGACGGCGAGGTGGAGGTCCTGGCGGGGGAGCACGACCCGTTCTGGCCTTACCGCGCCCAGTGCCGGCTCTACGCCTACAAGAAGGCCGACCCCCAGGGGCGGTCCTGGTATCGCTACACC
>CAYRZX010000546.1:0-3163 GCA_964428665.1 uncultured Gemmatimonas sp. | reverse complement strand
GATAGCAGGGGTAGACCCTCAGCCAGGTCAACACCAACAGCAATCGGCTGCGCAGATCACGCCGGAACTTACGCCCTGCTCCACGCTTACGGATGCGGTTGGGACGCGCTAACCGACGCTCTTCTGCGTCTTGATAGACTTGTTTGACCTCGTGGTAAAGCTGGTCAAACTCCTCTACGCTCAGTCCGGTCAATGACCGAAACTCTTCTAACTTTTGGCGGACGGTTTTATAGGTAAGCATATCCAATGCTTACCCAAAAATCGCTTATTGCGCAACGACTCTATTATCTCCGACCTCCGCTGTAAAAGAGAAATCTATCCCTGTTGCAAACGGCGGGTCGATGTAAATGAGGTCAACCTTCCCGGCAAACTTCTCTAACAGCGACCCCATCACGAGAAGGTTATCGCCCCAGATGAGCTTGTTCCTCCAACCCTCCTCAAATGTATCCCCTTCTGAACCCTGGTAAGTATCAAAGAGAGAGAACCCCTTTACCTTGGTGACCTCTCGCGTGGCCCGGCTTTCATTGACCGTCTCGATGACCTGGAAGGGCAGGCTCACGCGGGGGACCTCCCGGCGCGTGCCGTCCTCGTTGTACTTGCCGGGCCAGACCAGCTCCGTCCTGGTGATTCGGAACATGCCCGGCGGAGGCTCCGGCAGGCGCTGGACAGGCTCCTGTGGGGCCGGTGAGGGGGTCTCATCGTTCATGGGCCTCGTCTCCTTTGCGGGGGTTCCTCGGTCGCGCTTCTGCGCCTGGCGTTCAGTCTTCAGGAGGGACTCGATGAGCGCAGTCCGCCGACCCGTGCTGGAAACGCCGTAGGCGTCGCAGACGGCCTTGACCTCTGCCTCGCTCAGATGCTCCAGCATCATCTCCGGCGTAGCCCGGTGAGCGCGGGAGAGGGCCGAGGCCATGTCTTCCACGCTGCGCCGGTCCACGTCCTCGATTTCAAGCACGTCCACGACGGCCCGGAGCGCGTCCCGGCCCAGGACGGAAAGGATGGTCTTCTTGAGGTTCATCGCGAACTCCTGCTTTTTCCCTTTGAGGCAGCGCTGCGTTTCTGACGACCCAATACCTCAAGCCCCGCCGCCGTCGTCCGGTAACGCTGCTTCGAACTTCGCGGTTTGTCGGGGATGGTCATCTCTATCAACCCCGCTTTGAGCGCGGGAACGAGATATGCCTCCCGGAAGTGGTCTTCGTGTCGGAGATGCAGCGCCTCCTGCATTTCACCACGGCTCATTTCATCCTTCATCGCCGTCAGCAGTCGAATAACTTCCCCGGCAACTTCCCCGGTAACTTCCCCGGTGCTTGGTCCCGGCATGGTCCCTGCCTGGCTCCGCACCTCAGGATTCGGGAAGAAGGTGGCGGTAAAAAAGCCCGTCTCCTCGAAGCGCGGTTCGGGGCAGCCCTGGGCGCGGGCCTCGTCCCGGATGCGCTTGATGCCCGTGCCCGCCTTCTCGATGAACTCGATGGTGCGTGGCCGGCCGGTGATGCCGCTGAGCCGGAGCCAGGCGTTGTATTTCTCCCGGTCGAAGTCCTGGGGATAGCGGAATTTGGGGCATATAGACAGATCAAAGCGAATGACGCCCTCGCTGCGGAAGAAGTCCCTGATCTCGTCCCGCGAGAGCTTCTGAGTGCTGGCCCCCTGACGCCAGAAAAACCCCTCGCTGCACTGGACGGGCTTGCCTTCGCTCTCCCGGACGGTGACCGCCAGGACCTTCCCCACCGGCTCCACGAGGACCTTCACGGGGGGATCGCAGTTTCGGGCCAAATCCTGAATTCGGGCGCGCAGTTCATTGGTATCGCGCACCCCGGCTACCGTCCCGTCGTCGCGCACCCCGAGCAGGATTTTGCCGCCGGCGCTGTTGGCGAAGGCGGCCAGATCTCGGGCGAATGAGGCCGGGAGGGACTCCTTGTACTCCAGCATAGAGCCCTCCCCCTCACGGAGAAGGATGTCAAGGTCTGTCTGGTTCATGGTGGCTTTCCATGTTTTCAGAACCCTCTAACAGGGCCGGCATCGGGGTCTTGAATAAGCCTGTCCTGGACACAGTAAGTTCTGAGGTCACATTCCTTACAGATTTTCCGCTCCGGGGGCTTGATCACACGAAAGTCTTTCTGCTGGATCTTTCGGACCACCGCATCGAAGTGTCGTCCGGCCTCCTCCAGGAGTTCAGGGCGGTAGACAAACTCCATCAGGGCGTCTTCTTTGCGGGGTTCGGCAGTCCAGTAGAGGAACAGGCGCTCCGGACGCTTTCCGTGGCGTCGTTCCAGGATATGCGCGTAGGTGCAAAGCTGGCGCTCATAAGCCGCGAGAAGCTCCGGGGAGTTCGTGGGACGCTCGGATGTCTTGAAGTCCAGGAGTTCCAGCTTGCCGTCCCCGCCCATCAACAGGTCGATCTTTCCGGCCAGGATGTAACCATCCTTTTCCACGGACACGTCCACCTCGGTCTCCACCACGCGCTTCATCTCCTCCTGGTTCTGGCGGAAGTAGTTCATCACCTGCTGAAAGGCGGATTCTTTAGCCGTCCGACCGATGGGGCGGACGTCGGCCAGGGTCAGGAAGAAGAAGGTCCGCTCGAACAGCTCACGAATCCTCCCTTCGTTGAGGGAAGGCAGTTTGCCGTCCATGACAAAGCGGTGGACCTCCTCGATGGTCTGATGCACCAGCAGGCCGAAGAAGATCACCGCAGACCGGGAGGGCGTGAAGTCGTATTCCCGGAAGAACTGGTACTGCCGGGGGCAGGTCTCGTAGACCTTGAGATCGCCGGTGAAGCTGAAGGAGCGTTTCACCGGCATACGGTTCTTCAGGGAGAAGCTCTGGGCCGTGAGCAGGTCCTTCTGGACATACGGCCACTGGGGAAGGCCCTGCCAGATGGGGGCGAAGTGGCCTTGAGGTTGGGCGTGGGCGGTGAGGATCAGGACCTTCTCGGGCCGGGAGAAGGCGACGTAGTGGAGCCGCATCCGGTCGAACAGGGTGATGCGGTTCTCCGGCTCGAAGGGGGGTCTGTGGTAGTAGGGCTGGAGGTCCCGGTCGATCTGCTTGGAGGTTGAGGTCCGTGTATCGAGAGAGCCGACTACCACGACCGGAAACTCCAGGCCCTTGACCTGGTGAATGGTCATCACCTGGACGTGTCCCTTCGGGAAGGGCTGGTCCGGGTCCTCGTACT
>CAYRZX010000545.1:0-3176 GCA_964428665.1 uncultured Gemmatimonas sp. | reverse complement strand
GATCTCAAACCCCAGCCCCGGCCTCTGGGGCAGGGCGATGTACCCGTCCTCGACCCGCCAGTCCTCCTTCAGGATGCCGTCCCCCAGCGCCCCGTCCACCTGCTCCTGGATCAGGAAGTTCGGGATGCAGGCATCCACCTGCAGACAGGCCGCGAAGGCCACCGGCCCGATGGCGCTGTGCGGGGCCAGGTGGACGTAGTAACACTCCGCCATCGCCGCGATCTTCTTCGTCTCCAGCAGCCCCCCCGCGTGCGACAGGTCGGGCTGCAAAATGGCCGCGCTCTGCTTCTCCAGCACGTCCCGGAACCCCCACCTCGTGAACAGCCGCTCCCCCGTGGCCACCGGGATGGAGGTGGCGCGGGCGACGGTCGCCATCACGTCGGGGTTCTCCTGGCAGGCCGGCTCCTCGATGAACAGCGGATGCATCCCCTCCAGTTCCTTCGCCAGCCGGATCGCCTGCGCGGGCGTCACCCGCCCGTGGAAGTCGATCCCGATGTCCACCCCGTCCCCGACCCGCGCCCGCAGGTCGTAGAAGTCCGCCACGACCCGCCTCACCCGCTCCGGCGATTCGGCACCGTGCCACTTCCCCGGCATCCCCGTCTTGACCGCCTTGTAGCCCTTCTCTTTGATCAGGTAGTCCAGCCGGGCCTGGAGCTTCTCCTGATCGCCCCCCACGCCGCAGTGCGCGTAGACCTTGATCCGGTTGCGCGTCGGCCCCCCCAGCAGCCAGTAGGAGGGGACGCCGAAGCGCTTCCCCGCGATGTCGTAGAGCGCCTGCTCGATGCCGGACAGGGCCGTCAGCAGGACCGGCCCCCCGTGAAAGAACGCCCCCCGGTACACGTGCTGCCAGTGGTGTTCGATCATCAGCGGGTCCTTGCCCAGGAAATACCCCTCCAGCTCCTTCACCGCCGCCCAGGCGCTGTCCAGCTTCCCCTCCAGCGTGGTCTCCCCCCACCCCTCGATGCCCGTGTCCGTCGTGATCCTGACGAGCTGGCAGCGGTAGCGGAGGCGGAACTGGTCGATCTTGGCGATCTTCATGGGGACTCCTCGATGGTTAAGACCTCTACCAGCTCATCCGCCCTCTGCGAGCCGACGAGGAGGCGCTCTCCGTTTTTGAGTTCGATCTGCACGCCGAAGTGGCCGCTCACGGTGTACGCCCAGCCCCTGCGCCTCCCCCCATACCGGATGCCCCAGCCGCCGTACTCCCGGAGGGGGTGGTAGATCCTGGCCTCCCGGTGGGCGACCTGCTCAAGCGGGACACGCCTGTTCACGAAAGGAAAGAACCTCACCTGGAGATAACCCCCGGCGACCCGGACGACCAGTTTCATGGCGTGGAACAGCCACGGCAGCCCCACGGCGAGGGCCGACCCGAAGATCGACACGAGGACCAACTGCGCGTCCGGCATCGGCCTGTCCCCCCACGGACGCCCCAGGAGGATCTGCTTGTAGACACCCCAGGCGAAGATGCCCAGGACCAGGAAGGAGCTTGGGAGGGTGATCATCCAGACCCACGCCTGCCGGAACTGCTGAACCTCCTCGAACAGGATGTCGTCGCGCTCCGAAGACATCTTGAAAACGCTCCTGCTATTCTATCACCCTCTCCCCTACTCCTCGAACCGCTCGCCGCAGGACCGGCAGACCTCATCCCCCGCGCGGACGGGCTCCCCGCACGCCGGGCACCCGACCATACCCTTCGCGGCGATGATCTCCCGCGCCCTCCCGGCGTCCTCGGCCCTGACCAGGATCCGGACCTCGGCCAGCCCGTCCATCGTGAATCCGTGCGTGATCCTCAGCGCCTCCCCGCTGAGCATGGTCTCTATGCCGTGGCTCTCCAGGAGCGCGCGGAGGACCTGCGTTTCGACCTCTCCGTGCGTCCTCCAGACCTCGACCGGCTCAGCGCTGGCATCCGCTCTGCCAGTCTCCTCCGCCCCGGCCCGTTCCACCTCAGGACCCCCGACAGGAGGAAGGGGCGGAAGGGCGGGCACGATGACCACGCCGCAGTCGCTGCACGTGAGGACCCCCTCCACGTATTCCTGGCGGCACGTCGGGCAGAACGGCATAGGATGCCACCTCCTGAGGGCGTTGAGCGCCGGAAGGGGTCTCCCTCACCCCGTCTTCAGGGCGTGCGCCCTGATGTAGTCAAGGTTGATGTCCCACCCCAGCCCCGGCCTCTGCGAGACGCGCACGTACCCCTCCTCGTCCATCGGGTCCGCGAGCGCGTTCAGCCAGGGCGCTGGCGCCTCATAGTCCAGGAACGGATGGAGCAGCCCGCGTTCATAGTACTCCCCCGGAATGCCCATGGCGCACAGGGCGTGGAGATTGCCGGGACCTCCGCCGTGGACCTCCATCCGCACCCCGAAGGACTCGCACAGGTGAGCGGTCTTCATCAGGGGCGTGATCCCCCCCACGTCCCCCACCCCGCCCCGGCTGATGTCCGAGGCCCCGCGCACGATCCACTCGGCCCGCGTGTGCATCTTCCCCTCCGCCGTCTCCGGCCCCACCACGGGGATGGAGAGCTGCTCCGTCAGCCAGACATAGGAGGAGATGCTGTGCTCGTCCATCGGCTCCTCGAACCAGTAGTAGTTGAGCTTCTCCAGTTCCTTCCCGATGTAGAGGGCGTCCTCCCGGCTGTAATAGTGGAAGCAGTCCAGCATGAGGTGCATGTCCTCCCCCACCCGCTCGCGCACCGCGCGGCAGGCCGCCACGTCCCTTTTGGGGTCCGGCGCCCAGGCGATGGGCGGCATCCAGGTGTGCAGCTTGAACGCCTTATATCCCCGTTTTTTGCACTTCTCCGCAAAATCCGCATACGCCTCCGGCGTGTCCAGGCCGCCCTTCAGCTCATCCCCGCACATAGTGCTGGCGTAGGCCTTCACCCGGTCCCGGTATCCGCCCAGGAGCCTGTAGACCGGCTGGTTGAAGTATCGGCCCGCCAGGTCCCACAGCGCAACGTCGATCACCGCCAGGAACCGGTCCGAGAGCACCCCCAGGTGGAGCCGCTGCCACTCCTTGAGCCGCTGCCAGATCCGCTCCCGGTAGAGCGGGTCCTCCCCCACCAGGGCCGGCCTGACCACCTGCACGGCCTCCCGACTCCCGCCGAAGCAGATGCCCTCAACCCCTTCGTCCGTGACAATCCGCAGGAGGCTCTGCGTCGCGTCGTGTTCGGGGCCGGGATGGGT
>CAYRZX010000544.1:0-3225 GCA_964428665.1 uncultured Gemmatimonas sp. | reverse complement strand
ATCACGGATCACGGATCACGGATCACGGATCACGGATCACGGATCACGGATCACGGATCACGTCTGCCATTTCTATGACTCAGGACTGTAAAAAATGAGGTTTGTAAAATGTCCAGACCGACCCTCGATCCCGACGTGGAGACCGTCAAAGGGCGCATTCTGGAGCCGCTCCTGCAGCCTGTGGAGCGGGGGCGCGTCGAACCGCTCGTGGAGTCTATACAGGCCGACGGGAGCTGGCCGGACGTGGACTATGCGGACCAGTCCACGGTCCACTGGAGACCCATCGACCACCTCCAGCGGCTGTTCCAGATGACTCGCGCGTACAGGTCTCTCGAATCGGCGCTCCGGGACGATGGGCGACTGCGGGACGCGATCTTTAGGGGCCTGGACCTCTGGCTGGCGCGCGACCTCAGGCGGAAATGGTGGTACGAGGCCATCGGCGTGCCCGGCGTCCTGTCGCAGGTCCTGCTCCTGCTGGACAGTGAGCTGACGCCCGCGCAGCGCGCAAAGGGGCTGGAGATCGTCGGACGCGCCACGATCAGCGCCACCGGGCAGAACCTGGTCTGGATGTCCCTGATCGTGGCCCGGCGCGGCATCCTGGAGCGGGACGCGGACCTCGTCGCCGCGGCGTTCCGGCGGATCGCGGAGGAGGTCCGCGTCAGCCCGGAGGAGGGCATCCAGACGGACTTCAGCTTCCACCAGCACGGGCCGTGTCTCTATAACCACGGCTACGGGGCCGGGTTTGCCACGGACTGCTCCTCCATCGCACTCCTGGTGACGGGCACCCGCTTCGCCTTCCCGTCCGAAAAGGTCGCCCTCCTCAGTGGCTACGTCCTGGACGGCTCACAGTGGATGGCGCGCGGAGGCACGCCCGAATACGGGGCGAAGGGGCGAGAGATCACGCGGCGGGGGGCGAGCGCCCGGTACCTGGCGCAGGTCTGCCGGAACATGCTCCGGCTTCCGACCGGGCGCGAGCCGGAGTTCGAGGCCCTCCTCCGTCGCACCGAAGGGGACCTCGACGCCCCGGCGCTGGAGGGGAACCGCCATTTCTACCGGAGCGACCTGATGGTCCACCACCGGAGGGCCTACTACGCCTCCGCGCGCGCGCACTCCGTGCGCAACGTGAACACCGATGGCCTGTCCGGCTGCGACGAAGGGCTGCGGAGCCATCACGTCGCCGACGGGTGCAGCTACCTCCTCCGCACGGGCCAGGAGTACGTGGACATCTTCCCGGTCTGGGACTGGCAGCGGATACCGGGGACCACCGTGGAACTCGGCCCGCAGCAGAGCGGGGAGCCCCGCCGGAAGGGGACCACGGCCTTCGTGGGTGGGGTCTCCGACGGCCACTACGGCCTGTTCGCCTGCGACTTCGCCCGAGACGGTCTGACCGCGCGAAAGGCATGGTTCTTCTTTGACGCAGAGTTCGTCTGCCTGGGCGCGGGCATCACCTGCCGGTCGGACAACCCTGTGGTGACCACTCTGAATCAGTGCCTGCTGAAAGGGGCGGTCGCCCTCTGCGCGGAGGGGAAGGTCCGGACGCTCGATCGCGGAGATCACGTTTTCGAGCGGGTCTCTTATGTGCATCACGACGGCGTGGCCTATGTCTTCCCCGCTGAGACGACGGTTCATCTCCGAAGCGACGCCCAGAGGGGATCGTGGAAGCTCATCGGTCTCCAGTCCCCGGACGAGGAGGTCGCCCGCGATGTCTTCAAGCTCTGGGTCGATCACGGCAGGTCTCCCGGAGGCGCAGGCTACGCCTGTGTCGTCGCGCCCGGCCTGACGCCTGCGGATGTCCCGGCCTACGGTCCGGGCGTCGAGATCCTGCGGAATGACCCGGACCTTCAGGCCGTCCGGCGCGCGGGGGCCGGGGTCACGGGGATCGCCTTCTACGCGCCCGGAGACCTGTCTGAGGGCGGCCTGCGCGTGGCCGTGGACCGGGCCTGCCTGGTCCTGCTCCGGGAGCAGGGTGGTGGAATGCGACCTCATGGGAGCGTTAGGCGGGGGGACGGGGCGCTGGCCGCCTCCGTGGCCAACCCGGAGAACGAGGCCCTGACCGTGCGGTTGGAGGTCGAATGGCAGGGGAGGGGACACGCAGCGGTCTTCGACCTGCCCGGCGGGCCGGAGGCCGGGAGGAGTGTCACGCAGGTTATTTAGAGGAGACTCTAATGAGTAGCATGCACGCAGGCGCGGCCAGGGCGGACATCACGCCCGACCCGGCCATGACTAACTGGGTGGACATGAAGCCCTACAACGGGGTGCTGGACCGGATCGCGGTCCGGGCGCTAACGGTGGGGGACGGGGAGACGGAGGCGGTCTTCGTCTGCTGGGACCTGATCGACGCGGGGGAGGAGGCGGTGGCGCAGGTGCGGCGGGCCGTCCGGGAGGCGACCGGCGTCCCGGAGGGGCACATCCTGGTGGCCGCCTCGCACACGCACTCGGCGCCCCGCTCGCCGTTCACGGAGGCGGCTCTCACGCCGGGGCGGGGGGAGCGGATGCGGCCGCTGTTGCAGGACCCGGTCTACCGGGCGTGGGCGGAGCGGCTGCCCGGCGTCTGCGCGGAGGTCGCACGGGAGGCGAAGGGGGCCGCAAGGCCCGTGAGTCTGGCCATCGGAAGGGCGAACGCGGGGGAGTGGCTGTTCAACCGCCGGCCCGTGGACCCGGGGGGGAAGGTGGTTACGATGTTCACGCCCAAAGATCCGCACAGCCTGCCGGACGGGCTGCGGTTCGGGCCGGTGGACCCCACGCTCACGGTCCTGACGTTTCAGGACCCGGAGGGCAGGGCGGTCGCGACGCTGTTCAGCGTCCCGTGCCATTCGGTGTCCATCTACCCGCACCACCGGGGCGTGTCGGCGGACTGGCCGGGTCCGGCGTGCGCGCACACCAGCGCGGCTTTGGGGGGGGAGGCGCTGTTCCTCCAGGGGTGCGCGGGGGAGGTCGTGCCGGGGCGGAGGGGGGAGGAGGCGCGGGCGGAGATGGCGCGGTTCTTCGCGGACCGGGCGCTGGCGGCCGTGGGCCAGCGGCATCCCCTGCCGTCCGCGCCTCTGCGGGTGGCGCGGAGGACGACCGGGATTCCGCTGACGCCGGAGGCGAGCGCGGGGGGGGATATCCGGCCGGTCGAGATCCAGGTCATTGCGTGCGGGCCGTTCGCGCTCGTGACGCTGCCCGGCGAGCCGCTCAACGGGCTGGCGCGGGAGGTGCAAGCGCGGTCCCCGTTCCCGCACACGC
>CAYRZX010000543.1:0-3262 GCA_964428665.1 uncultured Gemmatimonas sp. | reverse complement strand
ACTACGTCATGGGATTGACCTCCTACTACAAGAGCACGGGCAACCAGGTCATCGGGGGGTCGCTCCAGTGGCGCGACCCCAAGACGCCGGGGTTCATCCAGGCGGGCGGCGGCCCTGCGCCGGGCGGGACCGAGGACATCCGGGGGATGGAGATCAGCATCCGGAAGAAGTTCTCGAAGATGTTCTCGTTCAATTTGAGCTACAACCTGCAGTGGGCGGACGTGGGGCGCAACTCGGCGCATCGGCGGGACTCTCAGTCGGACTCGATGTTCGTGGTCAACGGGCACTACTGGACGGAGTTTGACGTGGACCCGGCCACGGGCAGGGAGATCCCGGTGGACCTCAAGACGCAGGCCACGCGGGAGAAACTCGACCCGGACTTCTACATCAAGCGCTACGGGGGCGAGGCCCAGAGTCGGTGGCGTAATCACGTGGCCGGGATGATCACGACGGACCGGTCCTGGTCGGAGGTGAAGGAATACGGCCAGTATAACTTTGACGGGAAGGGGTCCAACGTCTACGTGATCCACAACCAGGAGAGCGGGGAACGAGTGCCTCAGAACCGGGACCAGCGGGCTTTCGGGAGCATGCACTTCTTGTTCGCCTCGCCCCCCACCTTCGGGCCGTCCAACGGCAAGGTGCTGGGCAACATCCGGGCGAACCTGGTCTACCGGATGTTTTCGGGCAGGCCGTTTGTCTACACCCCGCCTGGGGGGGCCGCCACGCGCAAGTATGCCCCGATGCACACGCGGGTGGACCTGAACGCGGAGAAGCAGATCGGGAGGGACACGGGGGTGAGCCTGACGCTGGCCCTGGAGGTGCTCAACCTGTTCAATCAGAGGGACAAGACACTCGGCGATACGTCTGGCCTGGACCAGAACTCCTCGTTCAACCCGGACCGCTACATGCGCTACGGGATCGACGGCGCAGCGCCCACGGACCCGGAGTTCGCGCAATATGGGAACGTGTATGAGTTGACGGATTACTACGACTTCCCGCGTCAGATACGCATCGGTTTGAGGATCAAGTGGTAGACCTCACCCACCCCTCTGTCGCTGTAGGGGCGACCGGCCGGTCGCCCCTACCTGGCGGGAGGGTGAGGTCTAGAAAAAGAAAGGAGTACCCATGATGATGCGCGAACGACTTCGATGGGGAGTTCTCGGCGCGCTAACGCTGGCCGGCCTCCTCCTCCTCGTCACCGAGGTCTCCACACAGACGGGCAGTCACCGGGACACCTTCCGGCCCCTGGCCAGGGGCGAGATCGCCGTGTCCATCTACGGCTCCGGCGCAATGGGCCGGAAGGACGACGGGAACAAGCAGGAGCCGCACGGCTTCTCCTACCCCAAGCAGCACCACCCCCTGGTCTACGCGGGCGGGTGGGACCGGGCGGGGTGGTTCATCTCCCACAACTCCGCCGGGGACGGGGTCTGGCTGTTGAGCAAGACCGGGGGCACGGCCAGGGTGTCTCACTCCGGGGGGCAGACGTATACCAACGACATCAGGCTGGAGACCTACAGCGCATCCGCCGGGCCGGAGAAGAACCTGGGCACGAAATACGCTCACACCGATGCCCTGGCGCTGCGCAACTCCGGGGGCGGGGTGTGGCACGGCGGGGTGGCTGTGGACCAGTATGTGACCAACTACTGGCCGGGGGTCTCTGTGCCGACCGGGCATCCGGCGAACATCTGGAATTTCGAGTATTATCAGTACAACTCGAAGGAGGAGGCGGCCTTCCCGCAGGGCCTCAACATCTCGCAGTGGTCCACCGGGCAGGGGCTGAGGGTGGTGCGCAAGGGGTATGCCTTCGCCCACCAGGACTACGACGATTTCGTGATCTTCGACTACGCGGTGGAGAACATCAGCGGCCAGGACGCCACGGATGTCTACATCTCCTTCCAGGCCCGCTTCGACCCCAGCAGCATGGGATCGCTCTGGACGCCCGGCTACACAGGCTGGTATGGCCCCGGCGATAGGAACCGCGACATCTGGCTGCGCAACACGCGGGCGGTCAACTTCGCCGGCCCGGCCTCGGCCAGAGACCTGTCCCTGATGTACGCCTTTGACGGAGACAGCGACCAGGTCCCCTGGGACGACCGGGGGGACCCCTGGTTTTTAGAGTTCGCTCACGCATCCCTCAAGCGCACGCAGGAGTTCCCCGAGGGGTTCATCCAGTCCCCGCAGTACTTCGGCTACGGCCTGATCGACGCCTTCCCGCCCTTCAACATCCCCGGCGGGGCCGATCCTGGGACGTACGTGGCCCCCAGGGACAACCCGGCCACGCCGCTGGACGAGAGCAAGAGCCAGCCCGCGGCTACGCAGTGGTTCCGAATGGTCACGCCGACCGTGTATGAGGCGCCCAATGAGGGGAAGGACTCAGACCCCAAGATGTACGACATGCTCACGGCAGGCGGGCACAAGGACGAGCCGGGGGAGGGCTACGCCTACAGCGAGTTCATGACCTTCGGTCCCTACGACCTGAAGGCGGGTGAGAAGTTCAAGGTGGTCATGGCCTACGCGGGGGGTATGGCCTCGCAGTCCGCCAAGTACCTGAACAATCCCTCCCAGTACCCGCAGCCGTTCGACTTTGCGTGGAGGATGCTGCCCAACGCGCAGAGTGAGCTAACCCTGGGCGAGGGGGCTATGGTCGCCAATTTCCGCAAGGCGATGGAGGCCTACGACTGGGCCTACGCCGTCCCGCAGCAGCCCCCGGATGTGAAGCTGACCTGGGAGAGCAACCTGCAGGGGCAAAACACCGTCAAGTGGTCCAACCTGGCCGAGCAGGCGGAGAACCCGGCCTACACCGGCGCCGAGGCGAAGGACATCGTGGGTTACAGGGTCTACGTCTCCTCGTTCCAGGCCCGGGGCCCCTACAAGCTGGCCGCAGACGTCAAGATCGCCGACGCGAAGGCAGGCAAGCTGCCCAAGGGCGTGACCTTCAGTGCGGACGAGCAGTGGCGCACGGTCAAGTCCACCACCTATCCGGAGGGCATCCCGCTGGTGGACGACAGGGGACAGGCCGTCAAAGGGACCTACACCTTCACCGACGCCGAGTCCAAGGCGGGCTTCCCCGCCTGGTACCAGGTGAGGGCCTACACCGCCGGGCATTCGGACTTCAACGGCAAAGGCAAGGTCCCCTCCACCGAGGGGAGCCTCGACGTGGTCTTCGCCACCATAGGCTGGACCGGCGGGACCGTGCCCCAGGTACCCTCCTCTCCGGTCTTCGACCAGTTCACGGAGAAGGTGCGGGTGGTGCCCAACCCCT
>CAYRZX010000542.1:0-3265 GCA_964428665.1 uncultured Gemmatimonas sp. | reverse complement strand
AAAAATCGTTTCGTTTTTTCTCTATGTTCAATATCTTTAGCAGGCATGGAGGATCAGAGGCAACTTTTGGGAAAGGAGCGCGGCCATGACAGAAGGGGTGTTGAAACCGGGCTGCTGTCCGCGGAGGCGATGGGGGAGGAGCGGGCTGGACATCCCGGTCATCCCGTTCGGGACGCAGGGGTTCGGGAACCACTTCGGGCCGGTCAGCGACGAGCAGGCGATGGCCCTCATCCGCCGCGCCGTGGACCTGGGGGTGAACCACTTCGACTGCGCCCGCTGTTACGGCGACTCCCTGCGCAAGCTGGGCTTAGCCATCAAACAGAAGGTGGTGAGACGGGAGGAGATCATTGTCAGCGGGCGTCTGTGCTGCCACAGCGCGGCCCGGTGGGGGGGCTACGGCGAGGGCGATCCTGACTACTCTGCCGGGCGAGCAATGGCTGACGTCCAGGACCAGCTTGAAACGCTCGGAACGGACCATTTCGACGCCGTGCTCATCCACGACCCGAAGGCCATTGAGCCTACCCTTGCGCCGGGGGGGTGTCTGGAGGGTCTGAAGGAGTTGAAAGGGAAGGGCGTCGTGCGCAACGTGGGCTACGGGATGAGGCCGCACGACTTCCATCTGAGGGCCATCGAGGCGGGCGAGATCGACGTGCTGCTGACCTTCAACGACTATAACCTGTTCGGGCAGAGCGCGGCGGAGGACATTCTTCCGGCGGCGGCGGTCAGAGGCATCGGCGTGCTCAACGGCTGGTCCATCAAGCGGGGGTTGCTAACCGGGACGCCGGTGGAGAGGCTCGTGTCGCGAGACAAATGGACTCCGGGCTCTGAGCCTGAGCGGGCGGAGCGGATGCGGCTCTGGTGCGTGGAGCGGGGGATCGGCCTGCTCCGGCTGGCCCTGCAATTCTGTCTGCGGGAGGGCCGGATCCACGGCAACCCCATAGGCAACCTGAACATTGAACAACTGGAGATGAACATCTCCGCCGTTCTGACCCCGCTGCCTGAACGCGTCTTTGAGGATTTCAGGGCTGCGGGGTTCTAAAAAGAATGAACCACAGAGATCACAGAGCACACAGAGAGGAACGGAGGGTTCAAACCCTCTTTATGCATTCTCCGTGATCTCTGTGTTCTCTGTGGTGAGCTTCTTCTTTTAAAACTCCCGGCTGAGGCCGACGGAGAAGGCGTGGTTGCCCCGGTAGGCGTAGAACGGGTCGTTGGAGACGTTCGTCGCGTAGGAGTACCAGAGGTCCAGCTCCATGCTCATGCCGAGGGGCATCTCGACCCCGGCGGAGAGGCTGCGTTTCCGGTCACGCCGGTCCACGCCCAGGGGGAAGCCGTCCAGGTCGAGGGCGGGTTTGCCGCGATAGTCCTTGATGAGATAGGCCGCCTCGACGGTGAGCTTGGACCCCAGCGGCAGGAGCTGCGAGGCGCCCCCGCTGAACTCGTTCCCCTCGTAGTCGTAGCGGTCGTCGAACAGGTCGTCGTCCTCGGCGTAGCCGGTCCCCAGGCCGGGCTGATAGCGTCCCCCGGCGGAGGGGTTGAGTCTCAGGAGGTACTGGACGTTGACGCCGGCGGACGGGGAGAGGGAGCGGGAGAGGCGCAGGCCGAGGGCGACCTGGTCCTTGTCCGGAGACCCGGATGGAAGGGCGTCAGGGGAGGTGGGGAGGAGAGACAGCGTGTAGCCCTTGTGGCCGTAAGTCACGTCCGCCCTCAGCGCCGTGCGGTCGGACAGGGGGGTGTTGCAGGTGAGGGTGATCAGGTGCTCCTGGTAGCTGGAGGCGTCTAAGTGGAGGTACTTCCGTCGGGTCAGCCGGTAGCTCGCGCGGAGGGAGGAGAGGCCGGGCAGGCTCAGCTTGAGGGCCGTGTAGAACGATGCGTCTACGTTGTCGTAGTAGCTGAAAGACGCCCGGTCCCAGCGCCCCCCGAAGTTCCACCCGGCGGAGAGGAGATGCCCCGCCTCGCCCAGCAGCCGGACGTAGGTGACGCCGACGTGGTGGGTCGTGAAGTGGCGCTGGCCGGCCCGCACGAACAGGCCGATGTCGCCGTTGTAAAAGCAGTCCAGGCCGGACTTCGCCGACGTGTCGCGCCGGGCCAGGTAGAGGGAGGTCTGGGTGAAGACGTCGGCCCGGCGGTCGAAGGATTTGAAGGTGTTGTTGTCGTAGACCCCCTCCACGGAGATCCGTTTGACGACCTCCGCGGCAGAGGGGGCGGAGACGGCGGTCAGGGAGAGGAGACAGGTGGCTGTCCACGGGACCAGACGCTGTGTTCGCACGGGAAGGCCCCTTCTGTGAAAGCGGCAGGGGCGGTAGGGGCGCGATTCACCGCGCCCCTACCGCCTGATGATGAAACCGTCTGAATCCTGGACGTTCAAGGAATCCCGCTCAACGACGATGCCCGTGGCCCTTGCCCCGTTTGTGGTGGTGCTTTTTGCCTTTGTCCCGGTGGCCGTCGTCCTCATCCCGGCACTCGTCGCCCTTGTCCCGATGCCCGCGGTCCTTGCCTCGAAAGCCGTGGCCCCTCCCGTTGTCCGCGAAGCGGGCGGCATCCAGGGCCGCCCGCTGCTCAGGGGTCAGCAGGGCGCGCACCGAGAGCCGGAAGGAGGTCATCTCCTTCTGGAGTTCGGCGCGGGCGGCGTTGATCTCGTCGATCTTGGCGTTGATGGCGTTCTGGTCGGGCTGCGCGGCCCGCATCAGGTCCCGGAGTTCGATCTGTCTGGTCTGGAGCGTGGCCTGGAGGGACACGGCGGCCTTCTGGTAGTCGCTCTTCAGTTGATTGATCTGGGTCTGCTGTTCCGGCGTGAGCGCGACGCCCCTCAGGTCCGGGCCGGCGCCTGACTTCCCCGTGCGTCCCCGCATCCAGTGCGCACGCGCGGCGGAGTCGTGGATGCCGTCCCCATCCTCATCCACAAACGCTGACCAGTGCGACGAGGACGCGTTCGATTTACCGTGCGCCCAGGCGGAGAGGCTCATCCCGATGACGAGCGCCCCGGCGCCTGCGATGATGCTGACGATTCGCCTCAAGGTTTTGTCTCCTTTGCTGATGAGATATGAACTTCTGTTGCGTGATCAGGGGTTGAGACTGGGGGTGAGGGGCGATCGGCCTGGTTCCGGAGATGGACCCATCGCCTGGGCGTAGAATCGAGACGGCTTTGAGTGGTCCTATCCACCTCCTTACAGGCTCACGGTTCGCTCAACCTGACTCAAGAACCCCGACGGCGTCCTCTGGTCCATGACGAAGGAGTCGGCGACAGGTTACACCCCTCTGTTAA
>CAYRZX010000541.1:0-3265 GCA_964428665.1 uncultured Gemmatimonas sp. | reverse complement strand
TGACGCATATCCGTGTCAACACGATTTTCATCCAGTGGGGAGGGTATCGTGCAGATCCTGTTCGGAAAAGACGTCTGCCGGGACTTCGGGTCGGCGGCCGAGAAGGAGTGGCTGGAGACGAACGGGATCGGGGGGTTCGCCTCATCCACGATCATCGGGGCGAACACCCGGCGCTATCACGGCCTGCTCACGGCGGCCACAGGCCCCCCGCTCGCCCGGCATCTCCTCCTGTCCAGGCTGGAGGAGGTCCTGCTGGTGGGGGGTGAGCGTTACGAGCTTTCGAGCAACCGCTACGGAGGGGCGATCCACCCGCGGGGCTACCTCCACCAGGAGGCGTTCCGCCTGGACCCGTTCCCGACGTTCTACTACCGGGCGGGGGATGTGGAGGTCGAGAAGCAGGTCTTTATGGTCCACGGAGAAAACACGACCGTGGTCACGTATGCGATGACGGGCGGGTCCGGGGAGGCGACGCTGGAGGTGAGGCCCCTGATCGCGTTCCGGGACTATCACGGGACGACGCACGAAAATTCGTCGATCCACCGGGAGGTGACGAGGGAGGGGCCCGGGGTCATGGGCCTCCGTCCCTATCCGGGGCTTCCGGCGCTCTACCTGGGACACGACGCGGAGGGGGTGGGCGGGGAGGGGTGGTGGTACCGGGATTTCTGGTACCCCCAGGAGACGGAGCGGGGGCTGGATGACCGGGAGGACCTGTTCAGCCCGTGCGAGCTGACGTTCCGGCTGCGGCCCGGTGAGGTCCGGGTCGTGATCGCGTCCACAGAGGTCCGGGGGCCGGGGGCGTGGCGGGCGCTGCGCGAGGAGGAGGTGACGCGGAGGCGATCCCTGAGGGTCGGGGGAGACGATTTCGCGGAGGCGCTGACAGCGGCGGCGGACGCCTTCCTGATCCGCAGGGGGGATGGGCTGAGGTCCGTAATCGCGGGGTATCCCTGGTTCGGCGAGTGGGGGCGGGATGCGATGATCGCCCTGCCGGGGCTGACGCTGGTGACGGGGCGGTTTGAGGAGGCCCGGTCCATCCTGGAGGCCTTCGCGCGGCACGGCGACCGGGGGATGATCCCGAACCGCTTCCCGGACTACGGGGAGACGCCGGACTACAACACCGCAGACGCCACGCTCTGGATGTTCCACGCGGTGGACCGCTACCTGGCCTACACGGGCGACGGTGCGTTCGTGCGAGAGGCGCTCTGGCCGACGCTCGTGGAGGTCGTGAAATGGCACGTGCAGGGGACGCGCTACGGGATCGGCGTGGCCGGAGACGGGCTGCTGCGGGCCGGGGAGCCGGGCGCGCAGTTGACCTGGATGGACGCGAAGGTGGGGGACTGGGTCGTCACGCCGAGGCACGGGAAGGCGGTGGAGATCAACGCGCTCTGGTACAACGCCCTCCGGGTGATGGAGGGGCTGGCGCGGCGGTTCGGGGACGAGGCCCGCGAGCGGGAGTACAGCGGCCGGGCGACGCAGGTCCTGGATCGTTTTGAGGCCACTTTCTGGAACGAGGCGGCGGGCTGTCTCTACGACGTGGTGGACGGAGATCGGCGGGACGCAACGGACAGACAATCCGATGCGGCGATCCGGCCCAATCAGATTTTTGCGGTGAGCCTGCCCCACGCGGTCCTGACCGGGGAGCGGGCCAGGAGGGTCGTGGAGGTCGTGCGGCGGGACCTGCTGACGCCGGTGGGGCTGCGAAGCCTGTCCCCCGGGGACGCCCATTACTGCGGGCGCTTTACAGGGGACGTGCGGGCCAGGGACGGGGCGTATCACCAGGGGACGGTCTGGGCGTGGCTGATCGGGCCGTTCATCTCGGCCTATGTGAAGGCGCAGGGGAGGCGCCGGGAGGCCCGCGAGGAGGCGCAGGGGTTCCTGTCGGGCCTTCACGCGCATCTGATGGACGCGGGTCTGGGGAGTCTCTCGGAGGTCTTCGACGGGGACCCGCCCCACCTGCCCAAGGGGTGCACTGCGCAGGCGTGGAGCGTGGCCGAGGCGCTCAGGGCCTACGTGGAGGACGTGCTGGACGAAAGGCCGGAAGATTGATCCACAGATGACGCAGATGACGCAGAAGGGGTTTAAATCTGTGAAATCTGTGAAATCTGTGGATTTCTCTGAGAGGTTCCTATGGACGAGCGCGACATGGGCCGGGTGGACGAGCGCGAGGTGGTCCAGGAGGTCAACGCCCAGTTCTACCGGGCGCTGGAGCAGCTCAGCATCGAGGCGATGGAGGAGGTCTGGCTGCACGACGCCTCGGTGAAGTGCATCCATCCCGGCTGGGCCGCGCTGAGCGGATGGGAGACGATCTGGGAGAGCTGGGTGGGCATCTTCGAGCACACGAAGATGATGACGGTCGACCTGTCGGACGTGGAGGTGACGGTGGAGGGGGACGTGGCGTGGGTGGTCTGCGTGGAGAACATCTCCTCGGTGTCCGAGCGGGGGATGACCGGCGGGCAGGCCGTGGCGACCAACATCTTCTGCCGGACGGACGAGGGGTGGAAGCTGGTCCACCACCACGCCAGCCCGACGCCGCCCGCCGAGGGGCACGGGCCGACGCCGGGCGAGGAGGAGACGTGAGAGAGAGGCGACAAAAGGGAGTTATGTCGAAACAACTGGAATTGATGTCGGATGATCGACCAAAACAACTTGAGTCAGATTATCAGCCCCTTGCATCTGTTTGGGAGGGAGAAGATGCGGAACTCCTGGAGAAGATGCTTGATTTTTACCCAAGAACTCAGCCGCATCTCATTCTGGATGCCACCGTCAACACAGGGCGATTCTGGCGGGGCAGCGAACGCCCCGTTATTGGGCTGGACATTGATGCTAAACACCGTCCCAATGTGGCTGGGGACAATATGAACATGCCTTTCCGGGATGACAGTTTTGATGTGGTGGTTTTTGACCCTCCACATATACCCAATCAGGGGAAAGATCAGTCTAAAGATTTCAACACCAGATTTGGCCTTGTGCTGAAATCGCCCATAGAAAACGGGTACAATTTTTCGCACCTGTATCCGCCGTTTGCTCAAGAAGCATATCGGGTTCTCAAACCAGAAGGAATTTTATTCTGCAAAATTGCTGACTATGTACATGGACACCGTTTTCAATGGGCGCACGTTGAATTTATCAAAGCCGCGACAGCCGTTGGATTTTGCGCGTGTGACAGCATCGTAAAAATCAGAAAAGGTCCAATCGTATCCCCAAGGTGGAAAACGGCCCATCATGCGCGGCGACATCATTGCTATTGGCTCGTATTTCGCAAGTCTGA
>CAYRZX010000540.1:0-3273 GCA_964428665.1 uncultured Gemmatimonas sp. | reverse complement strand
CGCTCTACCGGCTGGGCGTGGCGCGGCTGGAGCTGGGGGACGCGGCGCACGCGATTGAACCCCTGAAGGAGGCTGCGGCCCTTTCCCCGCGCGACGCGCAGGCGCGAGCCAGGCTGGGCTACGCGTACCTGAAGGCCGGCCGGCGGGACGAGGCGGAGCGGGCGTTCCGGGAGGCGGTGGAGCTGGACGCCGGTCTGGTCGAGGTGCACGTGGGGCTGGGGCTGGCGGCCCTGAAGAGGCGGGAGGAGCGCGGCCGGGCGGGCGCGCACTTTGAGGAGGCGCTCCGGCGCGACCCTCATCATATAGAGGCCCGGTACCACCTGGAGCGGACGCGGAGGATGAAGGAGGGCGGGGACGCGGAGGACGCGGCGCGGGCGGCGCTCGGCAGGGACTCGACGGACGCGGTGGCGCACCGGATGCTGGCGGAGGTGTGTGAGCGGGAAGGCGAGGTGGACCGGGCGGCGGCCCATTATGAGCGATACCTGGCGCTGTGGCCGGGGGACGCGGAGGTCCGGCGCCGGCTGGCGATGCTCTGTCTGGACCGGGGGGATGTGAGGGGGGCGGAGGGGGTCGTGAGGGCGGGGCAGGACAGTATCCCGCAGGCGCGCGACCTGCCCATCCTGGCCTCGGCGCGCCTGGCGGACAGCGACGGGGCGGGGGCCCTGGCCCTGTTTGAGGCCTATCTCGCGGCCGCGCCCGAGGAGGAGCGGAGGCTGTATCAGGACATTTCGCTGGTGGCCTCTCCGGAGGAGGCGACGGCGTATCAGAAGGTCCCGGAGGCGGAGCGGGAGGCGTTCCTCAGGCGGTTCTGGCTGAGGCGGGACCCCGCCCTGGTCTCCGGGGGGGCCGGTCGGAGGGCGGAGCATCTGAGGCGGGTCTGGTATGCCCGGACGCACTTCTCCCGGAAGGCGCATCCGTGGGACCGGCGGGGGGAGGTCTACGTCCGCTACGGGGAGCCGGACCACCGGGTCACCTCGCGGCAGCCGAACCACCGGATGCCTCCGGCGGTGCAGCAGGTGAAGGAGCAACTGGCCGTGAATCTGTACGGCCCCGACGCGGTGGGGGAGGTCTACCCGGGGCCGGTGTTCCCGATCCGGAGCAACCGCGCCCTGAGTGTGGCCGCGCCGGAGGCGAAGGTGGACCTGGACGCGGAGGAGCGGGCGTTTCTGACGAACATAGAGGCGATGCAGGCGCAGCAGCGGCAGGCGGCGCAGAGCCAGATCCGGCAGTCCAGGGAGAGTCAGGGGGAGAGGTCGGACGACCGGGCGCAGGTCAACCCGATCGATCAGGAGCAGGAGATCGGGGCGGCCCGGCAGTCCGGGGAGGTGGCGGACCCGGGGCTGACGACGCTGAGGCCCACGGGGCTTCGCCGGGAGCGGTTCATCGACCAGAGCACGGCGATGTTCATGCCGGTCACGTCGTCGGACAACCACGCGGCGGTGGTGCCGTGGGAGTCGTGGGTCTACACCGGGGTGGGGGAGGGGTTTGAGGTGACGTTTACGGATGAGTATATGCAGGGGAACTACGACTTTGCGCCCGTGCCCACGCACGTGCCGCAGGAGCTGAAGGAGCGGCACGTTGCGATGCGGGACATCATGGGCTTCGTCTGGTACTCGCCCGAGGTCACGATACGCCGGGCGGCCACGGTGACTCCCGATTTCTACCGGGTGGGGAGGGGGGCGGCGGCGTTCGATTTCTCTTACTATGTGGCGCGTTTTCGGGGGGCGGGGTCCTGCAGCCGGGCCGAGGTCTACTGGGGGGTGGGGTTCTGGCAGCTGGGGATGCGGGATTCGTCAGGGTCGCGGCTGGAGGGGCGGATGGCGCTGGTCAGCCGGGACCTGGGCCGGACCTACGAGTTCGATGAGGAGGGGAGGCTGGGCGGGCGGTGGCTGCGGGCGGTTCGGGGAGAGGGGGCGGGGCAGGGGAGGTGGATGGTCAGCCAGATGGCCGTGGAGGCCCCGCCGGGGGACTACGACCTGGCGGTGCAGGTGCGGGAGGTGGGGACGGGCCGGCTGCAGGTCTACCGTCAGCCGGTGACGCTGGAGGACTACCGTCAGCCGGGGCTTCGGATGAGCGACGTGGAGGTGGCGTATGGGGTGGAGCAGCGGGAGGGGGAGGACCGCTTCACCAAGAGCGGGCTGCGCGTCCTGCCGATGCCCGGCCGGGCATTCAGGCAGGACATGAACGTCTACCTCTACTTCGAGGTCTACAACCTCCGGCGGGACGCGACGGGGCGGACGCGCTACCGGGTCACCTACACGGTCCGGTCTCAGGACCGGAGGCCGGTGGTCGTGCGGGCGCTGGCCGGGCTGGGGCAGCTGATGGGGGTCACGGAGCGGCCGGAGGGGGTGAGCGTGGTCTACGAGCAGGCCGGGACGCAGCCGCAGGAGGCGGTCTACGTGGGGCTGGACGTGGGGCGCTCCGGGGCCGGGGCCCAGGAGGTGACGGTGCGGGTGGAGGACCTTCAGGCGACCGGCCAGGCGGCGGAGCGGCAGGCGCACTTTCTGATCGCCGAGCGGTGATGCTTAACGTCATCGCCTTCGTGTCCGGCGCGGTCCTCATGGGCCTGGAGATCGTCGGGAGCCGCATCCTGGCCCCGACGTTCGGGAATTCGATCTTCGTCTGGGGGGGCCTGATCAGCGTGTTCCTGGCCGCGCTGAGCGCGGGCTACTACGCCGGGGGGCGCCTCGCAGACCGGAGGCCGGATGCCTTCCTCCTCCGCCCGATCCTGCTGATCGCGGGGGGCTCCATTCTCCTCCTTCCGATGCTGTATCCGGCGGTCAACGACGCCCTCTTCGCTTACGACCTCGGCCCCCGGCTGGGGCCTCTCCTCGCTTCCTCCCTTCTGTTCCCGGTCCCGGCGGCGGCGCTCGGGGCCGTCCCCCCCTATCTCGTCCGTCTGCGCGTGGAAGACGTCTCCCGCGCCGGTCGCGCGGCCGGGACGGTCTACGCCCTGTCCACGGTGGGGAGCATCGCCGGGACGCTGTTGACGGCGTTTGCGCTGATCCCCTCGGTCGGCCTCCGGGCGATCCTGTTCGGGATGGGGGGGGTGTTGATCGCCCTGGGGATGGTCGCGTGGGTCGTGGGTCGGGGGTCGGAGGAGGGGAGATAGGAAAGTGCAAAGTGCAAAGTGCAAGGTGCAAAGTGCAAAGCGAGGGTCGTGGTTTTTGTTTTGCATTTTGCATTTTGCATTTTGCATTTTGTATTTTGTATCGGGTTGCGGTGAACGTCATTCAAGCCGGGAGGAGCGCGTGATCCTCGAAAAGGAATCGG
>CAYRZX010000539.1:0-3275 GCA_964428665.1 uncultured Gemmatimonas sp. | reverse complement strand
GGTCTTCGAGAAAGGGGCTCAGTTCGGGGTCGGAGGGGGTGATCCTGGAGCTGTCCCGGGACAGGACGGATTCCAGGAGCAGGGCTGCGTCCCTGTGGTAGTCCTCCAGCGCCCGGGCCAGGCCCCCCTGGACAACGGCCCTGGGTTCCTGAGCCGATGCGCTGCTCAGGGACGCGCTCAGAAGACAGGCCGCGAGAAACGGGACGACGCCGTGGCGAGACATGAGTTCCTCCGGGAGAGTTGTAGGGCGCGATCGGTGATCGCGCCGCTATTTGGATCAAGGCGTGTTCTGCGCAGAGCGGGTGCTGTCCTGCGCGGAGCTTCGCCGCGCGGTGGCGGGGCGACTCTGTTCCTCCTCAGGACGCGCCGGCTGCCCTTTTTCGTTGTCCAGCAGGAAGAGTTCCTCCGACCTGCCCATCTGGACGAGGACGTCGCGGTATTCCTGCTTGTACCTCGGGTCCAGGTGGTAGGCCTCACGGGCGGCCCTCGCCGCCTTTTCGCGGGCGTCCGGGGCGGGGGACTTCAGGCAGGCCCTGGCCAGCCTCGCGAACGCCTCCGCCTGGTAGTTGCTCCTGAACAGGGTGACGGTCTGGATGTGGGTGATGGCCTCGTCGATCCTCCCCTGGTCCAGGCAGGCGAGCGCCAGGTTGAGGGAGTGTCCCACGTAGTTGTCCCGGACGACCTGGCTCAAGGGGTTTTTGCTGTAGGCCATGCGGTCATACGCCACGGCCCTGCGGAGGTCGACTTTATAGGCGATGTGGGCCAGGTCCGTGTAGAGGGAGGCGACGGAGGAGTCCGATCTCGCATACCGCACCGCTTTTTCAAAGGCGGCGACGGAGGGTTCAAACTTCTCTTCCTGGTCGAGGGCCCGGCCTATCAGGCGACAGACCGCGGCTCGCATGTTGTGGCCGCCGTCGAACTGAATGGCATAGAGCAGGTCCCTGAACCACTGGGGATCGGATGAGGTCTCTCCCCGCCTGCAGGCGGCGGTGAGCTTGGGGATGAAATAGTCGGCCTGAAGGCCCTCGAAGTCGACGTCATAGGCCGTCTTTAAAAGATGGACGCTGTTTTCCGCATAGAACGTGAGGTACAGCTCCAGGGTGTCGGAGACGGCCTGACGGGGGCCGGCGAAGAGGCGCTCCCTGCGCTCCCGTTCGAGGACGGTGTCCCATATTTCGTCCAGGCCCTTTGCGCCGAGGGTCAGGAGACATTTCACCGAGTCGAGCGCGGACTCCGTCCGGCGATTGAGGAGCGTATCCCCCGTCTCGGCGCTGAGCTGCGCCCCCAGGGGGGTGGGGGAGAGTTCCCATTCGATGAGGTTTTTGGCGCTCTGGATGGCATACAGGACCGTCATCCGGCCGGAGTTGTAGTGGTGATGGAGGTCGGCGTTCTTTTTGAAGGAGGTTTTATAGGCGTCAGCGCCCTCCAGGAGGAAGTGGAGGTTTTCGGGCCTCGGGTCTGAGTCATAGATCATCTTGCAGGTTGACCCCAGCCAGACGTGATAGATGGCCTCCTTTTGGGTCTGTTCGCTGGCCTGACGGAAAGAGATGTAGGCGCTCTTGTAGTCTTTCCTCTTGTAAGCCGCAATGCCGTTCTCGTAGGGTTCGTCGGCTACGGGGTCGCCGAAGACGAGACGAGGCCAGAGCATCAGCGCGGCTGCCGCAAGCATTTTGACCGGAAAATTTCCCACGGCTCTTCCTCGATGTTAACTGGATTGGGACCTCAACGCCTTTTCCAGGAAATCGATGGCCCTCAGGGCCGCCGTCTCTTTGGCCTTGTCGCTGGACTCGGATTCCAGGTCGATTTCGATGCGGCCCAATCTCCAATCCGCGCCAAAGTAGACGGCAAAGGTCCTGCCGTTCTCAAAGCGGACCTTAGCTTCGTTCCTGAGCGCATGGATCGTGGCATCCCTAAAAGAGAACGACGCGCGCTCTTTATCCCCCAGAGTTCTCTGAATGTAGGTGATCTTGCCGGATGCCCCTGAATAGCCCCCCAGAACGGAGAGTTTGACGACGGTCACCTTCTGCTGGTCTCTCTGCTCTCTCTGCTCCACTCTGGAGACGGCCCTCACTTCGGGGTCCGGCTGTCTCGTGTCCGCGATTCTTCTGGGTTTGTCCAGGTCCGGTCGAACGGAGACGCGCTGTCGGGCCTCCTGAAACGAGGTTTTCGAGACGGAGAGGTCCTCCTCCGGGGGGCGCTCCTCCCGCGCGGGCCTCCATTCTTCGTGCTTCGGGGCGGCGGCGTCTTTTACGGCAACCGGCCGTCCTGTTTTGAGGGCCTTTCCCACCACTCTGGGAGCCACTCTCTCTCCCGGCACAAACCGTTGAGCGGGAGGGGGTTGACTTTGAGACTCCTGAAGGGGCTCTTTTTCCGTCAGGGATGGAGGGGGCAGGAGGTCGGAGTACCTTATAATGCGGACGACCCTGCGGGGCTTCTCCCCGGGCATGCGCGCCAGGATGTGCCAGCCTATCAAAAAGAATAACAGATGCCCAAATAAGGACCACCTCACCGCCCTCTGGAGATGGGGCCGCGCCCAGACCTTGAGGGAGGGGACGAACGGTAAGAAGGAGGGCTTATTCTGTTCCCACGCTTCGCGTTGCTGCGCTTCGTTCGTGCGAAAGTTCATGTCATCATCCTTTAAAATGCACGGCGACAGGAGGCCATGAGCAATAAAATCCCTTATGAAAGACGAACCGGGGGGAAAAAGGTTACACCAGGGCAGGGAACGCAAAAACGGGCAGAGGGATAGAGAAGAGATCTCTATAAGACCTTCTGCCCGTTTATATTATCGAAACAATTCCGGTCTTCTAAATCCCCGAAAGGGCCGCCGGGGCCACCCGGTACAGGGTGAAGGTCCGGGACCTCTTGACTTCGACCAGATCGAAGGCCTTTTGAGTATCCCCCGGGACCTCCGAGGAATTCCTCGCGATGACGAACCTCGCCGGTCCCTCCGGGGGAAAGCCTTCGTAGGGTCGCCCGGAGAACGCCTGGATGTATTTTCCGATCCCATCCGTGCCCCCCACGACAGCGACGGGTCCCGGAGCCGGGTCTTCCCTCATGAAATGACAGACCTGGTAGAGGTCCCGCCACGGACCGCCGTAGAACGATTCGGCGCTGGGGCTGGCCAGGACACAGAGCCCGGAGTGCGTCCTGTCCGCGTTCCCGTAGACCAGGCCATAGCCATCCATGGTCACGAGCATGACCACCCACGCGGCCAGAGCGGCCTTGAACGGCCAGGTGGACCAGACGTCGGCCTTGACCTTCAGCGCCCTGGC
>CAYRZX010000538.1:0-3326 GCA_964428665.1 uncultured Gemmatimonas sp. | reverse complement strand
TAAATTACTTTACCAGGCAAAGCCACCACCCTGCTCCACGAGCGTTCTTTCAGATTGGCTACTAATGAGCAGCCTTGGACTTCCGCATAACGTAGGTGGTGACAAGAACCGCCAGTGCGGCTAAGGCCAAGGCGGACAACACTGGATGGTCTTGTATGTGGATGAGGGGCGGCCAGTCCTCATATTCGGGAAGAAAAGTCGGTTCGCCAAGGGCGGCCAGTTCCTCAGGCCTGACATCGGCGAGCCTCTGAGTTCGGCTGCACAAAAACACCCGGAGGTGGCCCTTTTCCCCATAGGCATACACCAGGTACTCGCTTCCAGTTGAAAACCTGTAACCGCACGCAGTGGAATCGCGCTCCGTGTTGACGCTGACCGGGATTCTCTCTATGCCTTTCCAGGCCCTGTGGACTTCAAAATCAACTCTTCTCATGCTTGTGCCGGTGACACGCGATAGGTCGCCGTGTTCATCTATATTGAGCACTTTTCCGGAGAACACGGCCGCGGATTGCTCCAGGGAAGTCAGAGGGTCGGGATTTTCAGGGCAGGGGCAGGCAAAAGCCGAGGGAGTATGGCTCAAAACCGTAACAATTACCAGGACAACAAACACAGAAACACCTCGTTTTTTTGTTTCTATGGTATTCATAGTCCTATCCTCTTGCGTGTAACTTAGAGAAACGACAGCGGAAGCCCCAGAAGCACCCAGAGCGCCCACGCGACGGCCAGGATTGAGACGCGGGCGATGGATTCGCGGAAGGCGGAGATCCACTGTTCCGATCGGGTTTTCCAGAGCGGGATGACGACTGCCGCGAGCATGAGGAGCGTGACGATGTTCCAGCCGAAGACGGCGTAGCGGTTCGGGGTCAGGCCAAACTCAACTGTGCGGGTGGCGATCACCGCCAGGGCATAGACGTTGAGGAGCAGGGTTAAAGTCCCCAATACCAGGACGGCATAGCGCAGGACGGCATCCTGGAGCGGGGACCGCTGTTCATCCGGGCCCGCCACGACCGCGGTCAGCAGGACCAGGATGGCCATAATGGTGGCGTTGTAGACGATCAGGACCTCTCGCTCCTGAAAGGGCCGCCAGAAGTATGCGGGGATGAAATAGAAGACGTAGATGGCCAGCACGCCGAGGGCCAGCGGCAGGATGAGCCGGGTGAGGATTCTGAGGATGCGGGCGAGGCCGGTGGCCCAGTTTTGCGCCACCGGCGCGGCCGTCGGGTCGTAGACGTTGGCCAGGGCCAGGATCGGGATGACGCCGATGCCCCACGCCGCGGCGGTTTGGAGGAAGGTCTGGGACAGTTTGATTCCCATCACGTGGAAGATGCCGTGGGTCAACCCCAGAAAGAGGGCGCCTGCGCCGAAATAGATGCCGCCCGTCAGGAGGGTCTCCACCGATTTCACGAGAAAGGCATAGCCCTGCCTGGCAGGGTCAGACCGCCCCAGGGTCAAACTGGCCCCCACCGCCGCCCAGGCGACGAAGGGGAGGTGGAGGAGGATCAGGATCGCGAGAGGATCGGTATCGTCCCTGTTCCAGGCTATCAGGGCCATATATACGGCGATCGGTATGATTGCGACGGCCAGACCTCCGTACCAGCGGGTGCGCTCTCCTGTGCGGTCGACCGCCGCCAGGTAGGCGAGAATGCCCAGCGCGGTCAGGGGTCCCCACCCGATCCAGAACAGGGGATGGGCGTCGCCAGGCTGGGGGACCGGGGGTTTGCCACCGGCAAACAGCATATACAGGACGCCCAGGACCGCGCTCGCCATAACGGCCGTCAGCCAGTGCCGGGTCTGGTTTTGCCTCATGATCCGGCCTTCCGGTTCCGGGATGCCGGATGGGGACCGGATGTCCAGCCGGTAGGCCCAGGCCGCGAAGAGGAGGTCTTCCGGGTGTGCTTCCGCACATTGCGCGATCCCCTCCTTAAACGCCGACTCATCTCCGGCGGCAAGGGCCTGCCTGTAGAGCCGTTCCAGTCCGGCTGCGTCGCCTTTTGCCTGTTCGATCTGGCTTTTCAGGGTCATCTTCCTCATTCCTCCCGTAGAGGGTTGGGTTGCCTGAGTTACTGTTGAAAAGGTAATGAAATACGCCGTGAGAAAAATGAGATTTCCGTGAGCAATCTGTGAGAAAACGCGTCTTTTGATCGGGTCGAGGGATGGACCAGTCTGAGGCACAGGTCGCCGGATATCGGTTTGGCGACGTCTATCTGGACGTGCGTAACCGGCAGGTCTGGAGGGACGGGAGGGTTTTCCCGCTCAACTCCAAGTACTTCGACGCGCTGCTGCTGCTCGTGCGCGAACGGGGGAGGCTGGTCGAAAAACAGCGCCTGTTCGGCGAGGTGTGGGAGGGCGTGCCTGTGACCGACGCGGCGCTGACGCAGTGCGTCAAGGACATCCGCCGGCAGATTGGGGACGACGCCTCCAACCCTCGCTACATCAAGACCGTGCCCAAGCACGGCTATATCTTCATCTTTGACGCGGTGGAGGCCGTCTCGGAGGGGGAGGTTGCGGTCTCGAAGGTTCCGCGCTGGCGAGCGGAGGAAGAGGAGGCGCTCAAGCAACCCTGGGGCGGTCTGTGGCGTGCGGGTGGACGAGCCGTGGCGCGGCAGGGCGCCGGGGGAGCGGCAGGCGGGGCGGCATCCGGGATGGTGGGCGGATTTGCGCTGGGCGGGGGGCTGGCGATGGCCCGGCATGTGTCGGCGGGGGAGGCGGTTTCGCTGCTCTTCGTGATGATCGGCCTGGGGGCCTTCATCGGGGCCGCCGGGGGGCTGGGGGTCAGCGGGGGGATGGCCGCAGGGCATCTGACCCTTCGGCGTGGCCGATGGGGGGCCGTCGTGGGCGGGGCCGTGGGGGGGGCGATGGTGGGGGGGGTCGCGCAGTTCTTAGGCGTGGACGCGCTGCGGGCGCTGTTCGGGCATCGGCTCGCGGGGATCACCGGGGCCTTTGAGGGCGCAGCCGTGGGGTTGGGGACGTCGCTCGGCGCGGCCCTGGCCGGAGGGGACGGCCCGTGGAGGCGCATCGCGGGCGCTTCCGCCGGGGCCATGTGCGCCGCCGTCTCGCTGAGCCTGATCGGAGGCACACTCTTCAGCGGGAGTCTGGAGGTCCTGGCGCGCTCGTTTTCGGACTCCCAGATCGGGATGGACCCGCTCGCCGCCCTCTTCGGCGAGGCGCATTTTGGCCGGACCACGCAGGCCGTCCTGGGCGCGCTGGAGGGGGCGCTGTTCGGGGGGGGGATGATGGGGGGGATGATAGTCACGAGTCGAGAGTCCAGAGTCCAGAGTCATGGGCTTTGACCCTGGACCCTGGACCCTGGACCCTGGACCCTCGACTTT
>CAYRZX010000537.1:0-3333 GCA_964428665.1 uncultured Gemmatimonas sp. | reverse complement strand
TGGGCAGCCTGGCCCTCCCCCTGCTGGACCACCTCCTCCGCCGGGTCACGATGACCGCGCGTGAAGGTGGGTGAGAAAAACGTTGTAAACACTGCACTTGGACATAATCTGTCCCCACACGTACAATTTACTCAATTTGCTGAGTAAATTTACTCAACGTCCCTATTCCTGGTGGAAAGCCCCCACTTATGTTTTACCCACTGAGGTTTACCTTACAGGTATCGGAGAACGCTGCATTTTCACTTGATCTCCACCTTGAGTACATTATCTTTATGTTGATGGATGAAAGGTAGGGCTGGATTTCGTGCCCGGAAACCTGAAGATTCGTGAGTTTATCTGGCCGAAAGACCGGGTTGACCACATCGCTCGACACGGCATGCGACCTGAAGAGGTCGAAGAGGCGTGTTTCGGGCGTGCGCTGGTGCAACGCGCAAAATCTTCAGGGGAAAATCCGGTCTATTACGTGCTTGGACAGACTGCATCCGGACGACACCTGTTCTGTGTCGTGATCCGGTTGCCTGACGGCAGAGGGTTTCCGGTGACCGCGCGCCCCATGACGCGGAAGGAGCGACGGCGATTCACGCAATGGAAAAACCGATGAAAACAAAGATTCCTAAAATGGATTCCATCGAGGCCCTGTCTAAGTTTTGGGACACGCACGACCTCACGGATTTTGAGGACGAACTGGAGGAGGTCCCTGGACCGATCTTCGAGCGCGGCGCAGAAGTGGCGGTGACGGTTCGCCTGCATTCCGAAGACGTGGAGGCGGTGAAGCAGATCGCCAGGTCCAGGGGTGTCGGGCACACGGCGCTGATTCGGGAATGGGTCCTGGAAAAGCTGCGTCCCAAAGCGCGCCGCGCGAGTCACAGACGACGTTCTGTGAGGTCAAAATCGGCGAAGGGATAGCAGGAGTGATACTCCCATGTTCTCGACACACTCGACCACAGATTATGTGCCCGGCTACCTCCGGCTCCACGAGTCCGGCGAGCTGGAGCGCCGCGTCTCGGAGGCCGTGGCCGGCCTGAGGAGCTGCCGGGTCTGCCCCTGGAACTGCGAGATCGACCGCCTTGCGGACGAGCGGATGGTCTGCCGGACGGGCCGCTACGCCCGCGTGGCCAGCTACTTTCCCCACTTTGGCGAGGAGGACTGCCTGCGGGGCTGGAACGGCAGCGGGACCATTTTCTTCGCCTGGTGCAACCTCCGCTGCGTCTTCTGCCAGAACCACGACATCAGCCAGGCCGAGGCCGGCCTCGAAGTCCACCCCGAGCGCCTGGCCCGGATGATGCTGGAGCTCCAGACCCTGGGGTGCCACAACATCAACTTCGTGACCCCCGAGCACGTCGTCCCTCAGATCCTCGAGGCCCTCCCCCACGCCGTCCGGGGCGGCCTGCGCCTCCCCATCGTCTACAACACCAGCGCCTTCGACTCCCTGGACAGCCTGCGCCACATGGATGGCATCGTGGACATCTACATGCCCGACTTCAAGTACTGGCGCGAGGACAGGTCCAAACGCTACCTCAAGTCCCCGGCCTACCCGGCGACCGCGCGGGCGTCCATCCAAGAGATGCACCGGCAGGTGGGGGACCTGACCTTCGACGAGCGCGGCCTGGCCCGCCGGGGCCTGCTCGTGCGCCATCTCGTCATGCCGGACGGCCTGGACGAGACGCGGGAGATTATGAACTTCCTGGCGACCGAGGTCTCGCCCCACACCTACGTCAACGTCATGGGTCAGTATCGCCCGGAGGGCAAAGTGAGCGCGGAGAAATACGGAGAACTTAACCGCCGCATCACCGCGCAGGAGCTGGCCGACGCCTTTCAAATCGCCCGCGACGCGGGCCTCTCCCGCTTCGACGAGCGCTGGCAATCGCCCCTCCTGGTGCTGAGATAGGGCCTCGGCCCCGAGATTCAAAGGATAAGAGGATGGACATCCAGCTTCCTGATACCTCAACCTGGGAAGAGCCGGACTGGGGGATCAGAGTTCCGCCGCAAGACCAGAAAGGGATCAGCCTGGCCGATTGCTTCGTCGGGCGGTCGGGGGATGTGCCCGACCAGGCGTCCTCGAAGCTCGGCCTGGCCCAGCGCGGGTCCGTAGTGGACCCCAACACCCCCGACTTCGGGTTCACCGTCAACCGCAAGGCCGAGGTCTGGGCGGACAACATCGCGGACCTGGTGGAGCAGGCGAAACAGGGCCAGTGGAACGCCACGGCGGACATCCCCTGGCGCGACCTCCCGGAGCTGCCCGAGGACCTGGAACGGGCGGTCTGCCAGATCATGACCTTCCTGATCCAGAACGAATACCTGGCCCTCTACCTCCCCGCCAAGTTCCTGCCCAGGATCAACCCCGCCTTCTCCGAGGTCGTGATGTTCCTCTCCAGCCAGGTGATGGACGAGGCCCGGCACGTGGAGGTCTTCACGAAGCGCGCCCTCGCCAACGGCGGCGGCCTGCAATACGTCTCCTCGGCCACGGAATGGTCCCTCCGGAGCCTGCTGACGCAGGAGGACTTCACGGACGCCTCCTTTCTCCTCCACGTGCTCGGCGAGGGGACCTTCATGGAGCTGCTCAAATTCCTGGAGGAGGTCGCGCCCGACCCCGTGACGCAGAGGGTCTTCAAGCTGGCCCGGCAGGACGAGGGCCGGCACGTCGGCTACGGCCTGTCGCACATCGGCTATCACATCGAGCGCAACCCCGCCGTCGTCGAACAGCTGGAGAAGGCGGCGGAGAGACGCACCGCCTTTCTGCAGCAGGCGTCGGGGGCCAGCCCCTTCGTGCTGCGGGCGCTAACGGTCCTGGCGGGCGGAGGCTCAGCCCCCGGCCAGATGGCGCGGGGGGGCGAGCGCGTGCGCGACCTCTACGCCGCGATGCACAGGACCCGCGTGCGCGAACTGACGCAGGTGGGCTTCGACCGGCGGGCGGCGGAGAAGATCTCGGAGCTGCACGGCAGCGGGGTCAGGAACTTCATGTGAGGAGAGCCTATGGGCGTCCTGCACCGATTCATCGGCAGGGATGGGAACTACGAATGGGAGGGCATCCCGGTTGAGAAATATGAGAAAGGCGGCGCCGTCGGGGGGACGAAGCAGGTCCTCATCGGACGCCGGGATAGCGCGATGAACTTCGGCCTGCGTTATTATGAAGTCGCGCCCGGCGGCCAGTCCTCCTTCGACCGGCACGCGCACGACCACGGGGTCTACATCCTGAGAGGAAAGGCCCTGGTGCTGATGGGCTCAGAGGTGATGGAGATAGGCCCCGGGGATGTGCTCTACATCCCCCCCGATGAGCAGCACCAGTTCGAGAACATCGGCGACGGCCCCCTCGGATTCCTCTGCGCCGTCCCG
>CAYRZX010000536.1:0-3335 GCA_964428665.1 uncultured Gemmatimonas sp. | reverse complement strand
GACCTCCTGACCGCCTTCCGGATGGACGTCACGACCCGTCGTCACCCCACCTTCGACGACCTGCTCCACTACTGCCGCTACTCCGCCAACCCTGTGGGCCGGGTCGTCCTCGGCCTGTTCGGCCTGCGCGACCCTGACCTGGCCGCCTGGTCCGATTGCATCTGCACCGCTCTGCAGCTGACCAATTTCTGGCAGGACATCGCCGTGGACCTCCGCAAGGACCGCATCTACCTCCCCCAGGCCGACATGGAACAGTTCGGCGTCTCGGAGGAAGACCTGTTCCTGGGACACACGACCCCGGCGTTCGTCCGGCTCCTCCGCTTTGAGGTCGCCCGCACGCGGGACCTTTTCCACCGGGGTCTTCCGCTGGTCCGCGAGCCTCTTTCCAAACCCCAAACAGCGGACGTCTTCTCCCCCTCTCTCCCATCGGGGGAGAGAGGGTTGGGGGGAGAGGGGTCTGCTTATCGCCGTCTCTCCTATGAACTCCGCCTGACCTTGCTGGGCGGCATGCGCATCCTGGACCGGATCGAGTCCGCCGGCTGCGACGTGTTCAACCGTCGTCCGGCCCTCACGGCCCGCGACAAGATCGCCCTTCTCTACCGGGCGTGGAGGTTTAAAGACAGGAGATCGTAAATCCGGGTACCGTGAACCGGGTACCGTGAACCGGGAAAACGGGTCACGGGTCACAGGTCACGGATCACGAATCACGAACCACGTGTTATGTCCTTCCTCACCTACTGCCACAACCTGACCCGGCGCGCGAAGACGAACTTCTACTACGCCTTCGTCTTCCTGCCGAGGCCCAAGCGGGAGGCGATCTTCGCCGCCTACGCCTTCAGCCGCCACACGGACGACCTGGTGGACGCCCGCGCGGAGGGCGATCCCTCGGAGAGCCTGGCCCGCTGGCGGGCGGAGCTGGACGCCTGTTACGACGGGAGGCCGCTCCACCCCATCACGCGCCGGCTGGCCGAGGCCCTCCGGCAGTTCCCCATCCCGAAGCAGCTCTTCCGGGACCTCATCGACGGCGTCGAGATGGACCTGACCACCCGACGCTACGAGACCTTTGAGGCCCTCTACGAGTACTGCTACCGCGTGGCCGCCGTCATCGGCCTGATCTGCATCGAGATCTTCGGCTACACGAACCCCCGCGCCCGCGACTACGCGGTCTCCCTCGGCATCGCCCTCCAGTTGACCAACATCCTGCGCGACCTCCGGGCCGACGCCGAGCAGGACCGCATCTACCTCCCGCGGGAGGACCTCCTCCGGTTTGGCGTCACCGAAGACGACCTCCGCGCCCCTCGCTGCAACGACGCCCTCCGCGCCCTGATGGCCTTCGAGTGCGGCCGGGCGCGCGACTACTACGCCCGCGCAGCCGCCCTCCTCCCCCGGGAGGACCGGACCCTCCTCTTCTCCGCCGAGATCATGGGCCACATCTACTATCGCCTCCTGGAGAAGATCGAGCGCCGGCCCCACGACGTCTTCACCCGGCGCGTCGCCCTCTCCACGCCGCGCAAGTTCGGCATCGCCCTGGGTCTCTGGGCTAAAAGTAAAGTTCAAGGTTAGAAGGTTACAGGTTCAAAGTTTAGAACCTTGAACCTTGAACCTTGAACTTTGAACCGCGTTTTCATGTCCGACGTACTCATCATCGGCGGCGGCTTCGCCGGCCTGTCCGCGGCGACTGCCCTGGCGGAGCAGGGCCTCCGCGTGGCGCTCCTCGAGGCCCGCAAGCGCCTCGGCGGCCGCGCCTACTCCTTCCGGGACGAAGTCACCGGCGACACCGTGGACAACGGCCAGCACCTCTTCATGGCCTGCTACCGCGAGACCCGCCGGTTTCTCGCGCGCATCGGCACCGAGCGCCATCTCCGCTTCCAGCCCGACCTCCGCGTGGACTTTAGGACCCCCGACGCGCAGCGCACGGCCCTGAAGTGCCCCCGCCTCCCGGCCCCTTACCACCTGCTGGCGGGCCTCGCCAGCCTGAGCACCGTCTCCGTCGGCGACATCTTCCGCCTCCGCCACGTTATGGCCGACCTCGCCGTGGGCGACCCCTGCGCCCGGTCTGCCCTCACCGTCTCGGGGTGGCTCCGCAGCCGCAGGCAATCCGAGGGGATCATCTCCAGCTTCTGGACCCCCCTCACTGTGGCCACGTTGAACGAGTCCCCCGACGTGGCCTCCGCCGGGGGCCTCGCCGCCGTCCTCCGCCACGGCCTGATGGGGAGCCGCGAGGATGCCCGCCTCGGCCTCTCCGTCGTCGGCCTCTCCGACCTCTACACCGATGCCGCCCGGCGCTACGTGGAGGAGCGGGGCGGGGAGGTCCGCCTGGGCGCGCCCGTCGCCGCCATCGACCGACAGGGCGACCGGTGCGAGGGCGTGACCCTCCGGGATGGGACGCGCCTCACCGCGGATGCCGTTGTCTCCGCTGTCCCCCACACCGCCCTGATCCCCCTCCTGCCGCAGGCCGACCCGCTGCGCGCCCTCCGCGCCTCCCCCATCGTCTCCGTCAACGTCTGGTTCGACCGGCCCGTCATGGCCGAGCCCTTCGCCGGGCTCCTCGGCACGGAGTGCCAGTGGGCCTTCAACCGGTCGATGATCCTCAACAGCCCCGGCCGGGGCCACGTCGCCCTCGTCATCAGCGCAGCCCGCCAGCACATCCGCCTTCCGCAACGGGACCTGGTCCGCCTGGCCGTGGCCGACCTCCGCCGCCTCTTCCCGGAGGCCCGGAACGCGCGCGTGACCCGCGCCTTTGCCGTCAAGGAGCGGGAGGCCACCCTCTCCGCCGGGGTCGGGGTCGTCCGCCCGAAACAGCAATCGCCCGTGAGGAACCTCTTCCTCGCGGGCGACTGGACCGACACCGGCCTCCCGGCGACCGTCGAGAGCGCGGTCGTCAGCGGCCACCGATGCGCCGAGATGATCACAGGAATCAGGAATCAGGAGCAGAGGAGGAGGAACTGAGGGGTATGAAGCCGAGAGAGCGGGTCATCGCCGCGCTGAGCCATCGCGAGCCGGACCGGGTCCCGACCGGGGAGAACCAGGTGGACGGGGCGCTCGTGGAGCAGATTTTAGGGCGTCCGACGCTGTTCAATGCGGGCTGGCGGGAGATGGAGGCCCTCTGGAACGGGGGGCGCGAGGAGATTGTCCGGGACTATGGAGACGCGCACGTCGAACTCCCGCGCGCCCTGGAATGGGACTACGTCCGGGTCCCGGCCGTGCCGGCCCAAAAGGACTACCCCCGGCCCCGGATGACCGGCCCCCACTCGTGGGTTGGCGCCCAGGGGGAGGAGGTCACATTTAACCCGGAGGCGGGCAACATCGTCGTGCGGAGCCATTACCCCGACATG
>CAYRZX010000535.1:0-3337 GCA_964428665.1 uncultured Gemmatimonas sp. | reverse complement strand
TACCGCGAGATGTAGTGCCTATCGAGGCGAGCGTATGAACGGCGAGAAATGGAAAAACAGAATTCAGGAGTCAGAATTCAGAATCCAGAATGAGAAGCGAAAAGCAGAATACAGGAGTCAGAATTCAGGATTCAGAATAAAGGCAAAAGATTTTTCTTCTGGCTCCTGGATTCTGGATTCTGGATTCTTGTTTTTCTCCTGGATTCTGGATTCTGGATTCTGGATTCTTCTTCTCTTTGCCATTTTCAACTCCGAGGTCCGGGCAATCGACACCCTCCGCGTCGCCTCCCCCGACCCGGTCCTGGAATCGTGGCGCTGGACGGCCTTCGACCGGAGCAGCGGCCTGGCGGGTGGGGTGCGGGACATCTTCGAGGACCGGGACGGGAACGTCTGGTTCGCCACGGACCAGGGGGCGCAGCGCTACGACGGCATGCGCTGGACGACCTACACGACGAAGGACGGCCTGGCCCATAACTCTGTTCGCACAATCATCCAGACCCGCGACGGGGCGATCTGGTTCGGGACCTACGGCGGGGGCATCAGCCGGTTCGACCCTTCGGCCCTTCGACAGGCTCAGGACTCAGGACAAGGCGGAAAGGTATGGACGACCTACACGACGGCGGATGGCCTGGCGAGCAATTATATCTGGTTCAGGGGATTGCATCAGGCGCGGGACGGCTCCGTCTGGGCCGGGTTCGGTGTCTGGGGAGATACGACGGGGACGCGGGGGGGCATCAGCCGGTTCGATGGAAAGACATGGACGACAATCGAGGTTCCAGGGGGGCCGCCCCGGCCGAACATCGGCGACATTCACGAAGCCTCCGATGGTTCGATCTGGTTCACGACCTTAGCATTCGGAGCCCAGGGCTATGGCGTCTTCAGGTTTGACGGCCGGCGCTGGACGCGATACACGACCGCCGATGGTCTGGCAGGAAATAATGGAACAGATATTCTGGAGTCCCGCGACGGCTCGATCTGGGTCGCCAACGGGTTGTTTGGGATCAGCCGGTTCGATGGAAAGCGATGGAGGGCTTATACAGCGCGAGATGGCCTGCCGGAGGGTGTCAGCTTTATTTCTTTCTGGCAGACGGCGGATGGGACGACCTGGGCAGGCAGCAGCAATGGGACGCTCTGTCGGTTCGACCCTTCGACCCGTTCGACAAGCTCAGGACAGGCAGGCTCAGGGCAAGGCGGTGAACGGTGGAAAGCCTATACCCGTGAGGAGGTCCCGCAGTTTAGCGGAGCCCTGTTTGGTCGAACGACGCGGGACGGGGAGGTCTGGTTCTATGAGTGGGGGGCAGAGAGGGCGTTCCGGCTCGACTATGCAACTACAAAATGGAAGCCCTTCGTCCTTGCGGACACCCTCTCCGGCGGCTTTCCGACGCCCGACGGATCGGTCTGGTTCTCCACCCGAAGCGGGGCGGTACGCTACGACGGTAAGCGCTGGCTGCGGTATACCTCAAAGGATGGGCTGATCGATGCCCCGATCTTTGGGAGGGCGCAGACAGACGACGGCTCTCTCTATTTCTTCGCCGGAGAACCTGAGAAGTTCCAGGGATTGAGCCGATACAAGGATGGGACCTGGAGGCGCTACCTGAAGGAGGAGGTCGGTCTCGATGATATCCAAAATGAGGGTATTCTCCGGGCGAAGGACGGCGCCTTCTGGGCCATCGGGAGTCGAAACGGGGCCAGCGCAGCGAGCCGATATGACGGTCAGACGTGGAGGCTCTATACTCACAACGACGGGCTTGTGGGCGAACACTTGAGCAGCATCTACCAGACAAAAAACGGCGATCTCTGGTTTGCGACCACGCCCCGGAATAAACCTGGCTATACCGTTACCGAAGGGAGTGGTCTGCTCCGATTTGATGGGGAACGCTGGACCTCCTACACGACCAAAGACGGCCTGGCCCACAACCGGATTTACGGCAGCGTGTTTGAATCACCGAACGGAACGATCTGGGCGGGCGCCCGGATCGGGCTGAGCTGGTTCGATCCTTCGACCCGTTCGACAAGCTCAGGACAGGCAGGCTCAGGACAAGGTGGCAAAACGTGGCGCAGTTATACCCAAGAAGAGGGCCTTCCTGGTGAAAAAGTTTTCGGATCTTCGTTTACGATCTACGACGGAGACCTCTGGTTTGCCTATGTGGGGCCTGACGCTGCGGGGGTGACGCGCTACAACGGAAAGGAATGGAAGACCTATACGACCGAAGACGGCCTGGTGGACAATCGGGTCAGAGGCATCTATTCCGCGACGGACGGCGCGCTCTGGTTCCGCACGGAGGGTGGCGTCAGCAGGTTCGACGGGTCGAACTGGGCAAGCTATACGTCTGAGGACGGATTGCCAGGCAATGATGTCGCTCGGATCTGGCAGTCCTCAGACGGAACAGTCTGGTTCCTGACGAATGACGGGAAGGCCGGGACGTTCACGCCGGACAAGATTGGGCCTGAGACATTCATAGAGCCTGCGCTGGAGAAGGTCTCCTCCGCCGGGAACATCCTCCTGAAATGGTCGGGCCGGTCCCTGTGGGATAACACGCTGCCCCGAGAGATGCGCTACCAGTGGCGGATGGACAATGGGGCCTGGTCGTCCTGGTCGGACCGAGCAGATTACACTTTCACGGAGCTAACTTCCGGCAAGCACGCCTTTGAGGTCCGGGCCGTGGACCGGGATGGGAACGTGGACGCAACGCCCGCCCTTCACGCCTTCGTCGTGGAGGCCCCCTGGTGGAAGAACCCCTACGTGCTCGGCCTAATGGCCGTCATGCTGGGGCTGGCCGGGGTGCAGACGGGCCGGGTCGTGCGCCGGGACCGGAGGCTTCAGGAGTCGAACGCGGCCCTGTCAGCGGCGAACCACCAGCTCGTGGCGCACGCGCGGGAGGCGCAGGTGGAGGCCGCGCTGGAGCGCGTACGGGCGGCGGCACTGGGGATGCAGAAGAGCGAGGACTTGAGCCAGGCCGCGGTAACCGTGTTCCGGGAATTCAAGGAGCTGGCGCTTCCTATCCGGCGCAGTGGATTCGTGGTCATAGACGAGACATCCGATCCGCCCGCATGGGAATTTTGGGCCTCAACGGCAGAAGGAAAGATCGTCCGGGGCCTCAATTTGCCGATTCCCGAACACCCGGTTCTCCAGGAGGTCTACGCGAACTGGAAACGTCAGGATGACATCGGCCTCATTGAATTGACGGTTGAGGCACGGAAGAATTTTCTCCGTTACCTCAATGACAAGGGCTATCCCGCAACGTGGTCTGAGCAGTGGGACACCTATCGTTTGTATGGCGCGATTTTCACTTACGGGTCCTTGTATGTCGTGACCCCCGACCGGCTGTCCGACGAA
>CAYRZX010000534.1:0-3354 GCA_964428665.1 uncultured Gemmatimonas sp. | reverse complement strand
AAACAAATAGACCACGAATGTCAATTCATAAAAACTTGAAGATCGAGTAATAGGAAATTGGGCTAAAATCAGTCTTGTGATTGCACCACTGAACGCCCAGAACAGGAATCCAGGGCCACGTCCCTATCCGGGATGTGGCCTTTTTTGTTTTCCGTCCCCGACTTGAAAGGAGGTCACATGGCCTACACGCCCGAATTGAGCCAGCAGAACTCCTCGACCCTCCGGCGCATTGCCTGGGCGCTGGGCGTGCCGATGACGACGGCGCTGGAGAAGGTCTTCGAGGAGGTCGTCCAGCACATAGACAAGCCCAAAGTCTGTGAAGCATGCAGGGATAAGACCCAATGCTCCACCTGTGTCTTTGGGCCTGTATCGACAAAAACAGAGACAATAACCACGGGCTGCACTCCCATACCAGGTCGTTGAAGGAAGAGAGTTGACGTAAACGAAAGGAGGGCTATATGCCCGAAATTCACGCACCGCCGATCGATCCCCGGCGTCTGGCCAAAGCCCAGGAGATCATCGCCTTGGGGGGTGTCGTCCAGGTTGACCGGGACAGGTGGCGTGTGGCCTCGCAGTCCGGCAGCGGTCATCACGTCGTCTCCCGGATCGGGGCCAACGGCACGTCAGGGCTGGCCTGCACGTGCCCGGATTGGTCGGGCCGGAACGACATCGAGGCTGGCCTGTCCTTGAGCGCCTGCAAGCACGTCCTGGCCGTGGAGATCGCGTGCAGCGGAAGCGGGAGCATCCCCCAGGATACGGGGGAGGCGTCCCATGCGAGGCCGTTCCAGGACGAGGCTGCCGACCTGCCGCCGGACGAGGCCGAGGAGGAGGTCCAGGAGGCAATCAAGGAGATCCTCAGCGAGATGTCCGCGGACGTGGCCCTCTGGCAGATCGCCGAGCTGGAGGAGGGCATCGAACAGATCGAGGCCCTGGCCCGCAAGGAGGCGGCTGTAATCGAATCCTGGCGGGCCTCGGAGGTGGGAAGGCTGCATCAACGCATTCAGGAGTTGTCCGGCCTGCTGGACGGGTTCATGCGTCACCAGGAGCGCAAGACGCTCCACCTGCCTCACGGCGAGTTGCGACTGAGGGCGATGCCGGAGAGGGTCGTGATCAACGAGGCCGAGTTCCGCCTGGACCGGGAGGAGTTCGTCAGAGTGATCCCCGAGCAGCGCGTTCCCGATCTGTTGAAGGTCCGGCAGCATATCAAGGCTACGGGAGAGATCCCGGAGGGGGTCGAGGTCCACTTCCAGGACCCGAAATTCTCCTACGTCACGATGAGGCAGAAGCTCCTGGACCAGAAGCGGAAGGAGGTGAACGCCGTCTATGGGGAACTCCAACAGGCCCAGGCCGCCGACGATTGAGGCTGTGGAGGACATCGACCCGGATCTCATCCGGCAGTGGGAAGAGATCGACAACAACCGCGCCATTGCTTACGACAGTGAGCATCGCGCGGTTTTCTTGTGCCAGGCGGATCGGGAGAGGGTTGAACGGGTCCTCCGCACGTTCGACGGCCAGATCGTCCCTTACCCGGCCAGGAAGAAGGACGCTGCGTAAAGCCATCACCGGGATGGTCCTGACTGAATAGGGCCATCCCCATCACCACAGGAGAAACACAATGTCGCAGATCAACCTGGAAGTGCTGACCCGGCCTTTCTCGCCGGAGCAGATCCGCCAGCGCGAAGGGCGAGGCGGCAAGATGCTGGACTACCTCGAAACGCACGTCATCATCACCCGGCTCAACGAGGCATTTGATGGGGGCTGGAGCTTCGACATTATGGAGAGCCGCATCCTGGACAACGAGTGCCTCGTCCACGGCCGGCTGACGGCAGGGACCATCTCCAAGTCGCAGTTCGGAGGCTCGGAGATCGTCAGGCGCAGGGACGACAGCAGCCCGTTGTCCATCTCGGACGACCTGAAGTCCGCTGCCTCTGACGCCCTGAAGAAGTGCGCCACGCTGTTCGGGGTCGGCCTCGAACTCTATCACAAGGGCGGAGGCATCGAGCGCCCGACCGAGGCCCAGCTTGAGCGGATCGACGAACTCTCCAAGAACTTCGCCATCAGCGATGAGGACCGCAAGACCGTCGAGGAAGCCATTTCGAAGATGAGCCGGGTCGAGGCCAAGCAACTGATCGAGTACCTGGAGATCAAGATCCGCGCCGTCGAAGACACCAAGGGCAAGAAGGGGACCGGCAAGGGGCGGAGGGCGAAGGCCGAAGGCAAGGAGACCGAGGGGCAGAAGCCGGACCCGACGAAGGGAGCGCCGGCGGCCTCCAACGGGAACGGCAACGGGCAGGCTGCCCAGGACGAGGATGGGGAGGACGATTCCCCGCCTGCCAGCGAGAAGCAGGTCGCGCTCATCGAGAAGACCGTCAAGGCCAACACCGACGTGCTGACCGACAAGGAGGTCCAGCACATCAAGGGACTCCTGTCCGCGAAACTCTCGCGGAAGAAGGCGTCCGAGGTCCTGGATTTTCTCCTCGGGCAGAGTGCCAAGAATCCGCTGACCGGCGAATGGGAGCGCGTCAGCCAGGGCGTGATCGACCAGCGCAAGCAGGCCCGGAAGAAGGCCGCATAGGGGAGAGGACGATGGCGCGAAAAGCGAAGAAAATCCTTGACGCCCTCGCCGCGCTGGCCGTGCTGGTCGCAGAGGAGGGCGTCCGGCGAGGAGTCGGCTGGCTGGTCGAGAAGTGGAGGCGGAGGAAGAAGGGGTAGCCGGTCATAGGCAGGAAGCAAGGGGAGCGTCAATCCAGGGACACTCCCCTTGTGTTCATCCAGAAGGGAGGATAAGATAGCCGTGCGCCGCCGAACAAGCCAGATGCCATGTGGTGCAAACCGCGCCGACCGACACGTCGAACGTGACAGGACGGCGAATGCCGCGTTGGAATATCTCCCCGTAGCCAGAAGCATGTCAAGGGGGGACAGGGACCTGCAGCAAGAGCTTATGGTTGGCGTGATCGAGGGGATTCAGAGAGGCATCGAGCGGAGCCACATCATTCACCGCCTGATATTCCGCAGGAAGAATTACTACGACGGCTACCTGAGCGTTTCGAGGTTCGGCGTTTCGATTGACACCGGAAAGAAGACCCGCCGTCCAGACCGGCAGCGAATATCCATCGAAGACCTCTCGCTTCGGTCCTCTGACGATCCGTCGCAGGTGGCCCTATTCAGCATCGGTTTCCAGCGATTCAAGAATAACCTGGAAGGCCAGGAGGTTCAGTGGTGGGCGGCAAAAGAAAAGGGCCTTCCCTCCAGCAGGGCCGGATTTAACGGATGGAGCTCAACCACAGCCCACCGAATCAAGACCCGGGTCCGGGAGAAGTTCCGGGCGCAGTTTGAGACCTGATCCGAATAGCC
>CAYRZX010000533.1:0-3362 GCA_964428665.1 uncultured Gemmatimonas sp. | reverse complement strand
CCGCCATGATCGCCGCCGCAGGGTCCTTCCGGATGAGCCGGGGAGAACGGTCGGGTCTGGACCTGAACGCTGACCCCCGGCTGCCGCTGCGGGATGTGGTGGGGGCGTGAGGCGTGAGGTGTGATTGGACGCGACCCTATGCCAGACCTGAATCTGACGCTCGGGAGGAGCGCGGCTCTTCTGCTGCTGATTCCTCTTCTGGCGGCGCTGGCCCTCTATGCCTACCGCCGGCCGGACCGATCCATGCCCAGGGTCATCCGCGCCATGTTGCTGTTGCGCGGCGCAGCCCTTCTCGTTTCGGTGGCCCTCCTGGTCGAGCCTCTGTTCGGCCTGACGGTCCGGCGTCTCCGTCCGCCGACGGTCGCGCTTCTCTTAGATGACAGCGCCAGCATGACCCTGGCGGACGCAGGGGGAGAGCGGCGGAGAGTCGTCCTTGAGCTTCTCAGGGACTCGCGGGTTCATGACGCCCTGAACCGGGTCGGAGACCTCCGGGCGTTTACCTTTGCGGAGAGCCTGCGCGTGGTCGATTCCGAGAGACTGGAGATAAAGGCATTTACCGCAGAGAGCGCAGAGGGCGCAGAGGAGGGCGGAAGGCAGGGGACAGGGGACAGGGGACGGGAGACGGAGTTAAAGTGGGACGGGAACGCCACCGACCTCGGCGGGGCGTTTGTCTCCCTCCAGGAGCGATTCAAGGGTCAGGACCTGTCCGCGGTCGTTCTGATCTCCGACGGCGCGGCCAACGTGGGCGTGGACGCTGAAAGGGCCGCCTCCGCCCTGGGCGCGCCCGTCTACGCCGTGGGCGTGGGGGACCCCAAAGAGCCGAAGGACATCGCCGTGGTCAGCGCCCTCTGCGACCCCGTCGGGACGGTGGGGACGGAGACTCTCATGCGCGTCACGGTCCGATCCTCAGGGTATGCGGGCCTTCGTCTCCCGGTGGAGATCAGGGCCTCGGGGCGGCTTCTCCTGGCCCAGCCCATCTCTCTGGAGGACGGGGAGCAGCAGGTCGATCTTCCCCTGAAGCCCGAGACGCCCGGCCGCCAGACCTGCGAGGTCCGCGTGCCGGTTCAACCCGACGAGCGCTCCGCGGCCAACAACAGCGCGGCCTTTTCGTTTGAGGCCCTCAAGGGGAGGCGGCGCGTCCTGCTCGCAGCGGGCAGCCCTGTCCCCGACTTCGGCTATCTTCGACGCCTGCTCACGTCAGACGAGACGATGGAGGTGGACGTCGTGGTCGCGGCGGGCCGCGGGGGGTTCTCCCGGCAGGACGCGACGCGTCTGAGGGGGCTGAAGGGTTACGATCTGGCGGTCCTGGTCGATCTCCCGTCCTCGGCCCTGACCGGGGCGGAGCAGGGGATTGCGGAGTTTGCTCGTTCGGGCGGGGGCCTTCTGGTGGTGGGCGGACGCAACGCCTTCGACGGCGGCTACAGGGTCCTGGGGGACCTTCTCCCCGTCCGCGTCGTCGAATTCGGGCCCTCGTTTGAAGAGGACCGCTTTCAGGCGGCGTTTGAGGAGGGGCATTCGATCCTCGGCCTGTCGGACGACCCAGACGCCGACGCCCGCGCCCTGTCTGAGCTGCCGCCTCTCCTGGGCTTCAACCGGACGCTGGGGGCGCGGCCGGGCGCCACGGTCCTGGCCCTCCATCCCCGCCAGCAGACCCCTGAGGGCGCCCGGATGCCCCTGGTCGTCGCGGCTGCGTCCGGCGCGGGCAAGGTCGTGGCTGTCCCGTGCGCCACCCTCTATCGGCTGGACGCCCTGATGTGGGGCATCGGCAAGCCCGCGGAGGTCCCCCGAACCCTCTGGAAGAACGTCTTTCGGTGGCTTCTGACGCCGGAGAGCGCCCGGCGCGTCAGGGTCACGGCTGACCGGTCCATCTGGCGGAGCGGGGAGCCGATTACCCTGCGCGCCTCCGTGTACGACCCTCTCATGAGGCCACAGCGCTGGGCCACGGTGACCGTCTCGGTCTCCGACTCCCTCGGCCCTCGCGCCGTGACGCTCGCGGAGTCCGGGGAGGGGCGCTACGTCGGCCAGGTGCGGGGGCTGTCGGCCGGCGAACACGCGTTTGAGGGGAGGGCGGAGGTGGGGGGCGCAGAGGTCGGGCGCGACGCCGGAACCTTCACCGTCAGCGCAGCGGGCCTCGAATTCGACGCCCTCCGGATGAACGAGGACCTCCTCCGGCGCATCGCCCGCGTCTCAGGCGGGGGCTTTTACCGTCCGGCGGAGTTTCCTTCGTTTATCACCAGTCTCAAGCTTGCGCCGAGGCCCGTCCTGGAGGTTCACGAGGCGCGACTCTGGGGCAACCCCTATGCCCTCGTCGCCCTTGTGGCCCTGCTCGCCGCCGAGTGGACGCTGCGCAGGCGGCGGGGCATGCTGTAAAAGCAGTGATGAGTGGTCAGTGATGAGTGATCAGAGAAAAACCATCCTCACTGACCACTGACCACTGATCACTGACCACTGTTTTTCCATCGAAACGCGTCCGATTCCCCCGGATCGTTTCAGACCTCAAGACTGTCTTTCGCGCATCCGGGCACGAGCCCTCGCCCCACGGGGGCCTGCCCAGACCTCTCCCCAAAAGATCGAGTGCTGAGTACTGAGTGCTGAGTGCCAGAAGAAAGTGCTGAGTGCTGAGTGCTGAGTCCTGAGTAAAAGCAAAGGAATAGAGTTTTTGCCTTTACTCAGGACTTGGAACTCAGGACTCAGGACTGTTTTTTGACTCAGGACTCGTTACTCAGGACTGTTTTTGAGAGGTTGAGCGCGCCATGAAAAAGAAGGGATCGAACGCCAAGCCGATCACCCCATCCTCCGGCCTGCACAAGCTGACCCAGATCGCGGGCATTCTCCTGATGGCCGCCGGAGGCATTCTCCTCGCCAGCCTCGTCTCCCACACCCCAGGCTCCGCCTACGACCCGGACATCGGCACCACCTATCCGCCCGACGACCCCGACAACTGGGCCGGTCGCATCGGGACGCTCATCGCCTGGCGGCTTCTGTTCTTAGTGGGTTACGGGGCCTATCCGCTGGCCCTGATCGTCCTGGCGTGCGGCTGGTGCGTCTTCCGGGGGTCCGACCTTCGCACCTGGGTGTTCAAGACCCTCGCCGCCCTGTTTCTGATCGCCCTTTACTGCGGCGTCTCGGAGGTGGCCTGGGATCGGCCCGATCCCACGGCCTTCCGGTATGGCGGGGCCGTGGGCATGCGTCTGGCCCTTGAACTCCTCCGGCCCAATCTGGGCCTCGTCGGCTCTTACCTGGCGTGCGGGGCCCTGGCCATCGTGGCGCTGATCCTGGTCACCAACATCCGGTTCGACACCCTTCCCGACGCGGCCGCGGGCGCGGCTGCGCGCGTGGGCGAGGGCGCCGCCGGGCTCTGG
>CAYRZX010000532.1:0-3369 GCA_964428665.1 uncultured Gemmatimonas sp. | reverse complement strand
CCTCAGGGGTGTCTTCTTTCAGGACCTCTCCGATGGACTGCATCATGCTGGAGGCCACAGCCATGGGATTGTTCAATTCGTGCGCCGATCCTGCGACGAGTTCGCCCACGGCGGCCATGCGCTCGGCCTGGATCAACTGCCGCTGCGCCTCCTCCTTCTCCTTGAGGGTCTGCTGGAGGTCCCGGTTGAGCGCAAACAGTTCCTTGTTCCCCGACGACAGCGCCGTATTCGCCTCCCTCAGCCGTCGGTCACGCCAGACCACGCGCGCGGTCTGGAAGGCAATGGCGCCCAGCAGCACGGCCATCAGGCCGATGAACCAGGGCTGCCTCCAGACCGGTGGGACCACGGTGAACCGGATCGCCGCAGGCGTCGGGTCCACGTTGAAGTCCCGGTCCCGCGCCCGCACCTCGAAGGTATGCGCCCCGCTGCTCAGAGCGAGAAAGACCTTATTCTTCTCTGCTGAGAACGGAGACCACTCCCCTCCGTCCATTCGATACGAATACTGGATCTCCTCATCCGGCGTGGCCTTCCATGGGTCCGCGCCCCTCCAGGCTATTGTGGTGTTACCCGGTTGAGAGACTTTGTCCAGGGACAGGGTGATCTCCGTCTCCGGGGGAACGGCGTCGGACTGATAGCGGATCGACCAGACGCGTATCGATGTCCTCGTTCTTGAATAGCTGTTAATCCAGATCGCCCCGTCCCGGGACTGCCGGAGCAATCCCCAATAGGTTTCTACGCTCCAGTCCGGTGGGAGGGCGTGGGTCGTCCAGGTCCGTCCATCGAACCGACTGATCCCTTTGGCTGTGCCGACCCAGACGCTGCCATCCTCCGTCTGAAGGATGCCGTTGATGCCGTTATCCGCCAGTCCATCTCGTACATCGTACCGTTTCCATACTTTCCCATCATAGTGAAACGCGCCGTATTGCCGGGTGCCGACCCAGAGATCCCCTTTCGGAGTCGCATACACGACATCGTTGACGACTGTGACCTCTTCCGGCTCTGTAAGGCGTGTCCAGATTTTTCCGTCGAAGCGAACCATTCCGGGAGTAATCCCCCCGACATAGAGGACGCCGTCAGCGGTCTGCCCAATGCCGTAAGGGTACCGCGGGACCTCCGGCGGTGTGTAGTGTACCCACGCCTTTCCATCGAATCGGAGCACTCCGGCTTGATCCCGTCGGCCACCCGGAAACACTCCTAACCAGAGGTTTCCATCCGAAGACTCATACAATGTTCTCCCATTGATACCATTAGAGATTCTGGGATGCGTCTGGAGAGACCATCTCCTCCCATCGAATCGAGCCGTGGCCGCCGTGCTGTCGTGACTTCCCGCTGCCCAGAGCACGCCCTCCCGAGTCACAATGAGTCCACCAGGGCTATCCATCAGCCCATCCTCCACGCCGTAGCGTGTCCACGTCTGCCCCTCATGGCGCATAACCCCCTCATCCTGAAGGGTAAACCACTGCGCCCCGTCGGGCGTCTCGCACCAGAACCACAGGCCCTGATATGTCGTCCACCGGACAGCTTCATAGTCCAGCCGGGCAGCCTCCTGCCCTCGGCCAGCTATCCAGAGCGCCCCGTCGGAAGCTTCGAGAAGGAAATTGTAGACCGTCGGGATCGGCACGTCGGAAGTCGTCTGATAGATGGTCCAGGACCCCTTCCGATAGGCGTGCAAGAAACCTCTATGTCCGCTGACCCAGACCGTGCCGTCCCGTGTCTCCATGATGGAGGCGTTGTGGTCGCTTCCTCCCAGGTGGCTCAGACGAAAGTGCGTCCAGCGTTTCCCATCAAATCGGTTCACACCCTTGTTGGGATTGCCGTTGACCACCCAGAGCGTCCCATCCCGCGCCTGGAGGATGTACGGCCTATTTCCGATATCTAAGCCGTCCTTCTCCGAATAAAGTCGCCATATCCCGGTATCGCCAGCCTGTTTGTTTCGGATGTCATAGCAGACAATCTCACCCTGGTGCAGTCCGAACCAGATTGCCCCATCCCGGCCTTCATACACCTCGAAAATCCGAAAATCTCGATAGGTCCCTACGACCTGCCCCTGCGTGACCGTCACCTCGAACGGTTGGGCATGGCCTTCCCGCTGCACGGTCAACTTCACCGAGGCTCCCACAGGGTTCCTGGCCGTGATGCGGTCCCCCACCTTCAGTCCAGCGGCCTCTCCGGGACCACCCGGCGCCAGCGCCCAGATGACCTCCGAGATTCGTCCGCCGCCTGCTGTACTTATCCCGATCCCCTCCCCATAGAGACGGGCCGGCGCAGCCTCCTCCGGCACGATGGAGAGCCGCACGTAAGGCGCAATGGCGCGCAGCGCAATGCCCATCGCCTTCGTCGTATACAGGATTGAACCTTCTTGACTCAATCGCAGCGCACCCCATATTGTCCCGGCCCACACGCTCCCATCCCTCGCCTCCATCAGCTTTTGGTAGGTGTATGAAGGCGTGGGTGGGATAAACCAGGGTAGGTCCCCCTCTGGTGGAAAGACCCGGCTCCACTTTCCATTCTGAAACCGGCTGATGCCCATCTCCGTGCCCGCATACAGGCTCCCGTCCTGCGTCGCGCAGAGGGTGTTCACCGTACCGCCATACACCCCGTCCTTCTCCGTGTAGGCCGTCCACTTCACCCCATCGTAGCGCCGCACGCCGTCGTCCACGCCGAACCACATGGCCTTATCCGTCGCCTCCGCCATGCAGCGCAGGCCCAGGCCGTTCAGCTCCGGGAAAGCCCGCCATCGCCAGGGCTCCAGGACAGGGTCGGGATGGACGGGCGTATAAGGGCGCACCGCCCAGGCTTCCGAGAAGATTAGCGCCAGGGCAAGCGTTGTGAGGGCAGCCCTATTTCTCAGCGTGCGCATGGGTAAAGGCCGGAGAATGGGCTTCAATTTTTCGCATGGCTTCCCGGTCATAGATCTTCTCGCCACACGCTCCACATTCGTAGAATTTTAGGTCTGGGACCGCGTAGGTCTGACCCTGGAATTCGCCGGTCCAGTTCCGATGAACTCTCTTGATTTTTTTGCTGCCGCAAGAAGGGCAGACTGCAATCTTTACCATGACGTTTACCTCTTGCTACAAAGCCTTCTTGGAAGAAACAAGGAAGTAGTAGGTTTCTGAACCAGGTTCGCGAACCAGCTTACCTTTGGAGTAGATGGCCAGTCCATCCAGAGAGGACCGCGCGCTTGATTCGCACCAGCGCATCACTCATTGCATATGCCTTCTGTCTCCAGCAGTGAGGGCTGCCCCCTTCCCCCTGGATTCTATTCCATCGGTTTCAAATTCAGAATCCGATCCCACTCCTCTATCGGAAGCGTGTCCACGTAGCCCGTATGAAACTCCTCCAGGAAGACCTGGTCCCACCGGGGCACAT
>CAYRZX010000531.1:0-3424 GCA_964428665.1 uncultured Gemmatimonas sp. | reverse complement strand
GTCGCAGGGGTAATGGCCGCGGGGGCGCTGGCGCTGGGCCTCTGGGCGTGCCAGGGGACAGAGGCGAAGGAGGCGGAGATCAGGGTGGACAACATGGTGTGCGACATGTGTGTGAATACCATCGAGGCGGCGCTCAAAAAGGTGGGGGGCGTGCAGGAGGTGAAGGCGGACAAGGACAAGAAGGTGGTGACCGTGCGCTACGAGGCGGGCAGGGTCGACGTGAAGGGGCTGGAGAAGGCCGTGTCCGCGTCGGGCTACAACGCCAACGACACCCCTGCGGACCCGAAGGCGCACGCGGACCTGCCGGACTGTTGCAAAATTTAAGGGGAGCGGGCGAAATTTTTGTTGACAGGATTGTTGGAAAGAATTATCATAGGACCTGTTTTTCTTCCGATCATAAGGCTGTCTTGCGATTTTTTGAGGAATGGACCGCTGGCGGATAGGAGTTTTTCATGAATATTCCGACGCATGACGTCCTGCTCGTGGGGGGGGGCGGGGCCGGTCTGCGCGCTGCCATCGCAGCGGCGGAGACCCACGAGCGCATCCGCATCGGGGTTGTCTCCAAGGTCTATCCCATGCGGAGTCACACGGTCTCGGCGGAGGGGGGGGCCGCGGCGGTGATGCGCGAGGACGACAGCCTGGATTCGCACGCCTACGACACGATCCGGGGGAGCGATTTCCTGGCCGACCAGGATGTGGTCGAGGCCTTTGTCAAAGAGGCCCGGGACGAGGCGATCCAGCTGGAGCACTGGGGGTGTCCGTGGAACCGCGACCCGGACGGGCGCGTGAGCGTGAGGGCCTTCGGCGGCATGAGCGTGAAGCGGACGCTGTTCGCCTCGGACAAGACCGGGTTTCACATGCTGCACGCGCTGTTTCAGACCTCCCTGAAATACGAGCGCATCACGCGCTACGACGAGTGGTTTGCCACCTCTCTTCTGATGGAGGATGGGAGGGTCTGCGGGGTGACGGCGCTGAACCTGCGGTCGGGGGGCATTCAGGCCATTCCCGCCAGGGCGGTGATCATCTGCACGGGGGGCGCGGGTCGCATCTTCCCCTTCACGACCAACGCGGCCATCAAGACGGGGGACGGCATGGCCCTGGCCTACCGCGCCGGGTGTCCGTTGAAGGACCTGGAGTTCGTGCAGTACCATCCCACCGGCCTGCCGGGGACGGGCATCCTGATCACGGAGGCCTCGCGCGGGGAGGGGGGATACATGCTCAACAGCAAGGGGGAGCGGTACCTGAGCGTGTATGTGCCCGGCAAGATGGAGCTGGGGCCGAGGGATATTCTGTCCCGGTCGTTTATCCACGAGATGAAGGCGGGCCGGGTGTTCGAGGGGCCTTACGGGAACTATGTCCATCTGGACCTGCGGCATCTGGGGGAGAAGGTGATCGACGAAAGGCTCCCGTTTGTGCGGGAGCTGACCACCAAGTACGTGGGGATTGATCCGGTCTACGAGCCGATCCCTGTCCGGCCGGTGGTCCACTACATGATGGGGGGCGTGCACACGGACATCACGGGGAAGACGCCCGTCGAGGGGCTGTATGCCGCGGGGGAGGCCGCCTGCGTGAGCATCAACGGGGCGAACCGCCTGGGGTCCAACTCCCTGTCCGAGTGCCTGGTGTTCGGGGCGCGCGCGGGCAGGGCGGCTGCGGCGTATGCGCTGGCGCGGAAACTCCCCTCAGCCGATGCGCTGGAGAAGATGGCCCAGGAGGAGCAGGGGCGGATCGAGGCGAAGTATTTCCAGCCGCGCAACGGCAGGGAGCGGATCGCTGACATTCGCCGTGACATGCAGGGCAGCCTGGAGAAGGGGGCCGGGATCTACCGCACCGAGGAGGAGCTCAAGGAGACGTGCGAGACGCTCCGGCGGCTCCGGGAGCGCTTCGAGCGCGTGGGGCTGGACGACCGGTCGAACGTCTTCAACACGGAGCTGACCTCGGCGCTGGAACTGGGCTATATGCTGGAGGTGGCCGAGGCGCTGGCCCACTCCGCCCTCCAGAGGAGGGAGTCGAGGGGGTCTCACGCCCGCTCGGACTTCGAGACGCGGGACGACGAGCGCTTCCTCCGGCACTCCCTGGCCTATCGGACGCCGGATGGGCCCCGCATCGAGTATCTGCCCGTCACGATCACGCGCTGGAAGCCCGAGGAGCGGAAGTACTGACGCCACGTCTACCACAGAGGACACGGAGCGCACCGAAAAATAGAAGGGGGAGGCATGGGTGAGAAGAAGACGATCACCCTGACGGTGACACGGTATCGGCCGGAACAGGAAGAGTCGCCGACGGAGCAGTCTTACGAGGTCGAGTTTCGCGATGACTGGGTGGTGCTGGACGCGCTCAACCACATCAAGGACCGGGTGGACGGGACGCTGTCGTTCCGGTGGTCCTGCCGGATGGGGGTCTGCGGCAGCTGTGGCATGATGGTCAATGGCGTCCCGAAGCTGACCTGCGCCGCGTTTCTGAGGGACTACTATCCCGGCGAGGTCCGGGTGGAGCCGCTGGTGAATTTCCCGATCCTCCGGGACCTGGTCGTGGACATCGACGATTTCATGCAAAAGCTCAAGGCGGTGAAGCCCTGGATCGTGCGGAGGGAGGAGAAGCCGGTGGCGGAGGGGGAGTACCTCCAGACGCCGGACCAGCTTGCGGAATACAAGCAGTTCAGCATGTGCATCAACTGCCTGCTCTGTTACGCCGCCTGTCCGGTCTACGGGCTGGAGCCTGAGTTCATCGGCCCGGCCGCCATCGCGCTGGCGCACCGGTATAACCTCGATTCGAGGGACGAGGGGCGCGAGGGGCGAAAGCAGGTGATCGCGAGCAGCGCGGGGATATGGGAGTGCACCTTCGTGGGGGAGTGCACCGAAGTCTGTCCCAAGGATGTGGACCCGGCGGCGGCCATCCAGCGCACCAAGGTGGCCACGACGACGGACTGGGTCAAGTCGATTCTCTGGCCGTGGGGGAAGAGATGAGCGAGAGCGAACCCGAATATCCCTACAAAGCCTATCGCCGTCCCATGCCTGCCACCTGGTGGCTGCGCAATCGCAAGTATTTCATGTTCATGATGCGGGAGTTGAGCAGCGTCTTCGTGGCGCTGTTCGTCCTGTTGTATCTGTACGCGTTCTTTCTGCTGTCCAAAGGGCCGGTGGTGTACGGGGAGTTTCAGAAGTCCCTGCGCTCAGGGGGGTTCATCGCCTTTTACGTCGTGGCGCTCCTGTTCGCCGTCTACCACAGCTGCACCTGGTTCCGGCTGGCGGCCAAGATTCAGGTCGTCCGCCTGGGGAGGTGGACGGTCCCCGGGTCGCTGGTGACGGCCGGGGCGTTTGCGGGGTGGGTCGTCGTCTCGGCGGCGGTCATCACCTTTTTCGCCATGTGAGGGAGGGAGCCGTGTACAAGATGGATAAGGGTGAGCCGTTCTGGTGGGGGATGT
>CAYRZX010000530.1:0-3426 GCA_964428665.1 uncultured Gemmatimonas sp. | reverse complement strand
GAAGCTGGACGAGTCCAACCGGGCGCTGTCAGATGCAAACCGGGCGCTGTTCGAGCTGAACGCGGAGCTGAAGGAGGCCAATCGGCAGGTGCAGGAGGCCACGGAGCGGAAGTCCCGCTTTTTAGCCAGCATGTCGCACGAGCTGCGCACGCCGATGAACGCCATCATCGGGTTCACGAACCTGGTGCTGAGACGGGCAGGAGACGCGCTCCCGGAGCGACAGCGGGACAACCTGACGAAGGTGAAGCTGAGCGCGGACCATCTGCTGGCCCTGATCAATGACATACTGGACCTGTCCAAGATCGAGGCCGGGAGGCTGGACGTCAGGCCCGTGCAGTTCGAGGTGAGGACGTTGATCACCTCCTGCTGTGCGACCGTCAGCCCTCTGGTGAAGCCGGGAGTGACGTTGAGCCATCAGATTGTGGACGGGGTTGGGGAGGCGCATACGGACGAGGCCAAGCTCCGGCAGGTGGTGATCAACCTGTTGAGCAATGCGCTGAAGTTTACGGAGCAGGGGGAAGTCAAGGTGCGAGTGGCGCGACCGCCGACCGCCGACCGCCGACCGCCGTCTTCGATACCCGGTCCGCCGTCGTCCGTCGTCGGTCGTCCGTCAGAGGATGGTTTCCTGGAGATCGCGGTTTCGGACACAGGAGTTGGGATTCCACCGGATGCGCTGGGGTATATCTTCGAGGAGTTTCGTCAGGTGGAGGGGGGGCATCAGCAGCAGAAGGGGACGGGGCTGGGGCTGCCGATCACGAAGAAGTTGACGGAGTTGCTGGGCGGGACGATTGAAGTCTCCAGCGAGGTCGGGAAAGGCTCTGTGTTTAGGGTCAGGGTTCCGTTGGTATATCAGGAGAGGTAAGGCGATGAGATTAAGCGCGGGGATTCATCCCCGCGCAAGGGGGGATGGGGTGGGTATATTTTTTTTGTAGCGCGGCGATTCATCGCCGCGAAGAAGATGAGGGAACTGAAAATTGAAGATTGAAAATTACAGATTGCAAATTCGATGGATCGCCTTCGCGCTGGTAACCCTCCTGGCCGGATGCGGAGAGGGGCGCGCGGCGATCGTGGACGGCCCCTACGTGGAGCCTGCCGGAAAGGACCAGGTGGTGGTGGCCTGGGAGACGGACGGGCGGGGGGATTCGTGGGTGGAGTACGGCCCCACGCCGGCCTTCGGGGCGCGGGTGGGCACGCAGGACGCGGTGACCTCCCACCGGGTGGCGCTTTCGGGCCTGCGCCCCGGCGAGCGCTACTTCTACCGGGTCCGGTCCGGCGCTCTGGGGCGCAACGGCGAGCCGTTCACGGCGGGGGTGCAGTTTCGCAAGGGGCCGTACCTTCAGAACGTGACGCCGTCCGGGATCGTGTTCGTGTGGGAGACGGCGTCTCCGGCGGTGACGAAGGTCGCCTACGGGACGGGGGGCGTCCGGGCGGACACGGTCAGGCCGGGCGGCGCCCAGGTCTTCCAGGAGGTGGCGCTGGCCGGGCTAAAGCCAGGGGCGAGGTACCGGGGCCGGGTGTTCGCGGACGGGGTGAGCAGCCCGGAGGTGGGGTTCCGCACGCCTGCGCCGGGGGACACGGCGTTCTCTTTTCTGGTCTATGGGGACAGCCGGGGGGACGCGAAGGCGCACGGGGCGCTGGTGGCGAAAATGGCGGCGCACGACTTCGACCTGGCGCTGCACTCCGGGGACTTTGTGGATGACGGGCAGAGGGAGGAGCTGTGGGAGCCTCAGTTTTTTGAGCCGATCCGTCCGCTGGGTCTGCGGGGGCCGATCTATCCCGCCCTGGGCAACCACGACAAGGACGCCCCGGCCTATTACCGGTTCTTTTCGACGCCGTCCAACGGGTCCGTGCGGCGGCCGGAGGCCTGGTACTCGTTCGACTACGGGAGCGCCCACTTCGTGGTCCTGGACAGCAACCGGGGGGCGTCGGAGCGGTTTGCAGCGGGATCGGAGCAGCTCCTCTATCTGGAGGAGGACCTGAAGGCGTCGAAGGCGGCGTGGAAATTCGTCATGTTCCATCACCCCCTCTACAGCTCCGCCCGGCACAAGAGCGACCTGGAGCTGCAGGGCATCCTCATGCCCCTGTTCGAGCGTTACGGGGTGGACCTGATACTGACCGGACACGACCACAACTACGAGCGCACCTGGCCGTTGAGGGAGGGTCGGCGTCACGACGACGGGGTCGTGCACGTGGTCAGCGGGGGCGGGGGCGCGGAGCTCTACCCGTCGGGGCGAAGCGACTGGACGGCGTGCTCGGAGAGCAGCTTTCATTACTGCCTGGTGCAGGTGGCGGGGGCCAGGCTCGACCTAAATGTCTTCGACGTGGAGGGGAACCGGATCGACGTTTTGACTCTCCACAAGGACCGGGCAGTCCTGGAGGGATTGCTGGGTGAGGTAAAGGGGTCTGATCCGGCGCGGCGGCTGGAGGCCGTGAAGGAGCTGGGGAGGACGGGCAGGCTGGAGGCCGCGCCTGCCCTTGCCCTCCTGGCCGAGGCAGGAGAGGTGGACCTCCGCAGGGCGGTCGCAGAGGCGCTGGCGCGCGTCGGGAGCCGAGAGGGGGTGGGGGCGCTGACAGGTCTGAGCGGGGATGCGGACGCGGAGGCGCGGCGGTGGGCGATGCGGGGGTTGATCGACCTGGGGGGCGCCGATGCCTCAAAAACCTGTCTGGAACGATTGGCAGACGTGGACGCGGAGGTGCGCAGGACAGCGGCGCGGGGGCTTCGGAGGACGCCGCTCCCGGAGGCCGTGCCCGCGGTCGTCAAGATGCTGCGGGACGAGGAGGACGCCCGGGTGAGGGCCGAGGTGCTCCTGGCGCTGGAGGCGGCTGGCGGGGAAGCGGCCGGGGAGGCCGTGGTGGCCCGGTTGAGGGATCAGGAGCTGGCCGTGCGGCGGACGGCGTTTGAGATCGTGGTGCGGATGGGGCTTCAGCGACCCGCCCTCCCGGCCCTGATCGACCTGCTCGGTCAGGAGGAGCCGAGGATGCGGCGGGACCTCATCATCGCCATCGGAGACGCCCGCGACACGACGGCCCTTCCCGCGCTGATGCAGGCCTTGCGGACAGACCGAGAGACGGCGGTGCGGCAGGTCTCGGCCAATGCCCTGTTGAAGCTGAAAGACCCCAGGGCCACAGAGGCGCTGATCCGGGCGCTCGATGACCCGGACAGGCGGGTGCACCCCTTTGCGATGCGCGCCCTGACGGTGATCACGCGCGAGCTGTGGGGGGAGGACCGGGAGGCGTGGAAGCGGTGGTGGGAGGAGCAGGGGAAACAGGGCAGGAGATAGGGAAGGAGAGCTGAGTGCGCCGGAGATTGCCCGATTTTTCGCGCCCGGAGGTCCGGGTGGCCGCGCTGCTGTTCCTCTACAACTTCCTGATCATGTGCGCCTTTGCCGTGGTCAAGCCGGTGCGAAACGCCCTGCTCCTGCAGCG
>CAYRZX010000529.1:0-3432 GCA_964428665.1 uncultured Gemmatimonas sp. | reverse complement strand
TTTTGAATGCCCAGAGCGACGAATAATGTGGCGTCGAGAGAGCGACGGAAGAAGGTCCTGAAGGCGGCCAGGGGGCAGTTCGGGGGGCGGCACAGGCTTTTCAGGTCCGCGCAGGAGAGCGTGAACAAAGGGATGGCCTACGCCTACCGGGACCGCCGGGCGAAGAAACGCGTGTTCCGGGGGCTCTGGATCGTCCGGATCAATGCGGCGGCGCGGCTGCACGGCCTCTCCTACAGCCGGATGATGGACGGCCTCAGGAAGGCAGGCATCACCCTCGACCGGAAGGCGCTGGCCGATCTGGCCGTGTCCGACGAGAGCGCCTTCTCTTCTCTGGCGGAACGGGCAAAGCAGAGCCTGTAACGCATCTTCCGGGAAAACGGAATCTGTGGGCAGCGCGCCTGCTTTGTGGAAGGCGCGGCCTGTCTGATGGGTTCCGTTTTTTGTTTGAGCGATGAGGATATGCTAGATCGCATCGAAGAGATCCGGAGGGCCGCGGAGCAGGAGATCCGGGCGTGCGCGGACCTGAGGGCCCTCGACCTGCTCCGGGCGAAATACCTGGGACGGGGGGACGGGATGCTGACCGAGGTCCTGCGGGGCATCGGGACGCTAAATGCGGCGCTCAGGCCGAAGGTGGGGGAGGCCGCAGGGAGGGCGAAGAACGAGATCTCGGCCCTGCTGGAGGAGGTCAGGTCCCGGCTCGACAGCCGGCCGGAGGCCGCGCAGGCGGGGTTCGACACGACCCTGCCGGGACGCCGTCCCGCGCTGGGCCGGCGGCACCTGCTGACGCAGGTCACCGACGAGCTCGTGGGCATCTTCGAGCGGATCGGGTTCTCGCTGGCCGACGGGCCGGAGGTGGAGACGGAATACCACAACTTCGACGCCCTGAACACCCCTGCGGACCATCCGGCGCGCGACCTGCACGACACCTTCTATCTGGAGGGGGGCGGGCTGCTCCTCCGGTCGCACACCTCCACCGTGCAGGTGCGGACGATGGAGCGGACGCCGCCGCCGGTGCGGATCATCTCCACGGGTCGCTGCTACCGGAGGGACGCGCTGGACGCCACGCACCACTTTGCCTTCCACCAGATCGAGGGGCTGTGGGTGGACAGGGGGGTGACGTTCGGGGACCTGAAGGGGGTCATCATCTACCTGGCGCATCAGTTTTTGGGCAAGGGGGTAAAGGTCCGGTTCCGGCCCAGTTTCTTCCCGTTCACGGAGCCGAGCGCCGAGTACGATTTCTCCTGCATCTTCTGCGAGGGGCGGGGGTGTCGGGTCTGCAAGCGGACGGGGTGGATCGAGATCGCCGGGGCGGGCATGGTGGACCCGGCGGTGTTCGAGGCCGTGGGCTACGACCCGGAGGCGGTGACGGGGTTCGCGTTCGGCATGGGGGTGGAGCGGGTGGGCATGCTGAAGTACGGCGTGGACGACATCCGGGCGTTTCTGGAGAGCGATCTGAGGTTCATTGAACAGTTCTAAAGACGCGCCATGAAGATCACCTACAACTGGCTGAAGGAGTACATTGACATCCCCTGGGGCTGGGGGGAGCTGACGGAGCGGCTGACGATGGCCGGGCTGGCCCTGGAGGGGGCCGAGGAGCTGGGCGCCGGGGACGACGTCCTGCTCGACTTCGAGGTGACGCCCAACCGGCCCGACTGTCTGAGCCTCCTGGGCATCGCCCGCGAGGTGAGCGCCCTGACCGGGAACCCGGTCCGGTATCCGGGCGTCCCCGCGCCGGAGGGGGACCGGAGGGTCGAGGAGGTCGCCGGGGTGCAGATCGAGGATGCGGAGGGGTGCCCGCGCTACGCGGCCCGCGTGGTGACGGGGGTCCGGGTCGGACCCCCGCCGGGCTGGCTGCGCCGGCGTCTCGAATCGGTGGGCCTCCGGTCGATCAACAACGTCGTGGACGTGACCAACTTCGTCCTGCTGGAGACGGGCCATCCGCTGCACGCCTTCGACCTGAGCCGGCTGGCGGAGCGCCGGATCGTGGTCCGCCGGGCGCGCGCGGGCGAGCGGATCACGACCCTGGATGGGGCGGATCGCGCCCTCACGCCTGAGGTCCTGGTGATTGCGGATGCCGCGCGGCCCGTGGCCGTGGCCGGGGTGATGGGGGGGGGAGACTCCGAGGTGACGGCGGCGACGGCGGATGTCCTGATCGAGAGCGCCTATTTCGAGCCGAGGCGGGTGCGCGCCGGGCGACGCCTGCTGAATCTCTCGACGGAGGCCTCGCAGCGGTTCGAGCGAGGGGCGGACTTCGACGCGCCCGTGCGGGCGCTGGACCGGGCGGCGGGGCTGATGATAGAGGTGGCGGGGGGGACCGCCGCGCGGGGCCATCTGGATGTCTACCCCCGGCCTCTGACGCCGCCGACCGTGGCCCTGCGGGCGCGGCGGGTCAACGAGGCGCTGGGCACGGACCTGAGCCTCAGGACGATCAGCCGCATCCTGACCGATCTGGGCTGCCACGTGGCCGGGGCGGACGGTTCTTTGAAGGTCACGGTCCCCACCTGCCGGCCCGACCTGACGCGGGAGGCGGACCTGGTGGAGGAGGTGGCGCGCATTTACGGGTTCGACCGCATCCGGAGCCGGGGGGTGCGGGCCTGGAACGTGTCCGTCCGCCGGTCGCCGGAGGAGCGCCTGCGAGACCGTCTCCGCGCCCTGCTGATTGGCCTGGGGATGACCGAGGTCGTGACCAACACGCTGATCGACGAACAGTGGGCCTCTCTCTGCGGCATCGAGACGCCTCCGGTCCGGGTCTCCAACCCGGTGAGCGCGGAGGCCGCCGCGCTGCGCCCGGCCCTGCTCCCCAGCCTTCTGAACGTGGCCCGGTGGAACCTGAACCGCAAGGTCGAGCGCATCTGCATCTTCGAGATCGGCAAGGCCTTCGGCAGGCCGTCCTGCGGGGGGGCGGAGGAGCGGGTCGAGGTGGCCGGGCTGCTGATCGGGCCGCGCGCGGCCACGTTCTGGGAAGGGGGGGGGCCGGAGTTCGACTTCTTCGACGCGAAGGGGATTCTGGAGGGGCTGTTCGCGCATCTCACGGCCCGTCCCGTCACGACCCCCCCTTTCGCGTCGGCGCTCTACGAGCCGGGGCCTTCGGCGGAGGCGCTGCTGGGCGAGGAGGCCGTGGGGACCGTCGGGCAGGTGCGGCGGCCGGTTGCGGGGGCGTTTGACATCCGAAAGGACGCGTTTGCCTTCACGCTCGACTTTCAAAGGCTGTTGTCCTGCGTGGATGAGGAGAGGACCTTCAGCCCGCTGCCCCGATTCCCGGCGGTGGAGCGGGACTTCGCGCTCGTGGTGGGCGAGGGGGTCCAGGCCGGGCGCCTGCTGTCCCTCATCCGGGGGGAGGGCGGGGCGACGGTGGAGGCGGTGGATGTCTTCGACCTCTACAGGGGCGACAAGGTCCCTCCCGGCCAGAAGAGCGTGGCCTTCTCCCTCCGC
>CAYRZX010000528.1:0-3440 GCA_964428665.1 uncultured Gemmatimonas sp. | reverse complement strand
CTCGAACAGCCTGCTGAAGATGCTGTCCGGCGCGGCGCGGCCTCGCTCGGAGGACTCCGTCAGGCCATGTCGCTTCAGGATCGGCGCGACCTTTGCCCGGTACGCGGCCTCAAATTCGGACATGCGCTGCGGCGAGACCCAGAAGGAGAGGCGGGCGAGTGTAGGGGCGACCGGCCGGTTCTGTAGGGGCGACCGGCCGGTCGCCCCTACAACGGTCCATCCCGTGGCGACGGTCAGCGCCAGCACGAAACCTGCGAGAGCGAGCGCTCGCATTGCGATGGCATCACGGTTCGCGTTTCGCATCTCACGTCCGCTGTTTACCGGTCTCACGTCTTGCGCCCGAAGGGCCGGGGAAGCGCGACAACGAATTCATTCCCCTCCAGCCGGAAGTCGGCCTCGCGGCCCGTGGCCTGACGGACGAGACGGATCATTCGGGGTACGCCGCTTCCGGCGTCGGTGACAAGCCCTATTTTCAGGAAGAGGTTGTAGAGGGTGGCGTTCCGCAGGACGTGAACGCCTATCCTGAGAGACTCCACCGTGACCGTGTTGGGCAGTTGTCCGGGCGTCCGGATTTCAACGCGGTCGTCATAGACGATGACCCGCACCGGCGCGGAGACGGTGTAGTCCCGGTGGGCCAGAGCATTGACGAGCGCCTCTCTCAACACCTCGACCGGAAGTTCAGGCTTTGCCTCCGGCTCAAGACCTCGAATCTGATGGGGCCGCATCAGATGAATATCCAGGAACTTCAGGGCGTCCCGAAGCATCTCAACCAGACGCCCCTCGATCCGCTTCTGGTCCATCGGCGCTGCGGAGATCTCCCCTCCGGGGATGCGAAGCGCCGAGACATAGGCGTAAGGGAAAAACCGCTGGGGAGCGCGGCCCAGGAAGAGACACCCTGCCAGCGTGAGGCGGACCTCCCTGTTCACTTCGCGAACGAGCCGCCAGTTGTGGAGCAGCCGGTCCCTCGGAATGCCGGCCACGTCAACCCCTTGCCCCTGAACAGTCTCAAGCATCCCCTCAACGGCTCGCTCGTCCAGGTCGGATACGCTGCTGCGCGCCACAGGGGTTTGGTCGTAGTGTAAGTTCATAGAACGCCTTCCCCTACCGCCTCGGAAAGAACGTGTCCAGCAGCTTGTCCACCTCATTCCACCTGTGCCCGAACTCCTGCTCGAACCGCGCGTGCGTCCGGTTCTCCGTCTCCGTCGTCCCCTTCAGCGGGAAGGAGATCGTCTCCCGGCTCTTGAGGCCCGACTCCGACATGGCGATGTTCATCTCCTGGTCCAGCCGGCCCGCCGCCGCCCCGTAGTCCGGCGCCCGGTTCTCCTTCACCGCGCTGGCGATGCTCAGCAGCTCGTCCGCCACGGCCACCTGCCCCTCCGTCACCCCGTACTTCGCAAAGGGGTTCTCCCAGGAGATCGTCTTATCCCGGAGCTTCAGGTCCAGCCGGCGCAGCACCTCCACCCCGTCCCTCGTCTCCACGACCCGCTCCGGCGTGTAGGCCGTGCTCCGCGCCCCGCTGTCCAGATCCTCCGGGTGGACCACGTGGACCTCCTCCCCCACCAGCGTCCCGGCGCTCCCGTCCACCTGCGAGACCCCCCCCTGCCCCCGGCCCAGCGACCGGGCGTGGATGACGTTCGAGTAGATCATCGTCGCCGACGCCCCGTTGTCAAAGTCCAGATACCCCAGCGACCAGTTCTCCGACGTGTGATGCCGCTTCATCCGGTCCGTGATCGGAATGACCTCCGACCTCGCCGTGACCCCCAGGATCGCCTTCGGCTGCCCCCCGGCCAGCAGCCGGAGCATGCTCATCCCGTGGTACCCCCCTTCGTAAAAGATGCGATATATCCGGCTCACCTTGCCGATGACCCCCTCCGCGATCACCTTCAGGCGCAGCCGCTCGCGGGGCGCCCGGTAGTAGTTCTCCGCGACCTCCAGCTTCACCCCGTGCCTCTGCGCGGCCTCGATCATCAGGTCCGACATCGGCAGCGTGTTGGCGATGGGCGTCTCGCAGAGCATATTGATTCCGGCCTGCGCCAGGAAACAGCAGACCACGTGATGCGCCTCGCCGGGCACCGTCACGTCCACCACGTCCAGGGACTCCTTCGAGACCATCTCCCGGACGCTCGTGTAGGCCTTCACCCCGTGCTTCTGCCCGACCTCCTTCGCCACGGCCTCGTTCACGTCGCAGACGGCCACGAAGTTGTAGACCTCGCCTAACTTCGCGATCACCGGCAGGTGCGCCCCCTGCCCCCTCCGCCCGGCCCCGATCAACGCCAGATTCAGCTTTGCCATGGTATCCCTCCAGCAATAGAGATGTATCAAATCTTAACCATAAACCTGCACAACTCCTTCGCCCTCGGAGAGAGCGTTTCGTATAAAGAGCGGGGCAGCGGGTCCCCGTACTGCGGCAGGCGAAACCAGGGCGCCAGGTACCCCGCGCTCGTCATCGGGCGGACCTCGTCGGAGCAATTGGCCGTGCCCCCGTGCCAGCAGCGCACGTCCCGGACGATCGCCGTCCCTGCCGGGGCGAACACGATGGACCGCCGCATCCGCTCCGGCTCCTCCTCCAGCGTCGGGATCGGGTGGCGAGACCGCTGCGTGCCCGGCACGAACCGGATCGCCCCGTTGACCTCCTTGAAGTCCACCATCAGGAAATTGACCACGATGAACGGCGTGGGCAGGTCCCTGCAGGTGGCCTGCCCCAGAGGGTCCTTCAGGAAATCCCTCATGTCGGAGTGCAGCGGCTGCATCTTGGCGCCCGGCGCCGAGTAGTCCCCCCCGGCCCCCATGCAGATGTAATCAGAGCTGCCCCAGACCCTGTCCAGAATCGGCAGGACCGTGGGGAGGTCCACGAGCTGCAACCACTCCGGGTGGTGGACCTGCGGGCCGAAGGAGTAGCGCGCGAACCCCCGGTTGGCCTTTTCGAGCGGGATCGCAGCCATTTGCTCGGCGATCACCCGCTTCGCGCCCGCCTGCGCGAACGCGAGCTGCCCCGGCGTCAGCGCCCCGCTGACCGCCACGAACCCGTCCCGCTGAAAGACCGCCGCCGCCCGGTCCGCCTCCGCGCACGGGACAACCTCAATGTCCAGCATCTTTCTCGCCTTTTTTAATCAAAACACCCTTGCGCCGCGCGGCAGGATTCGCTCCTCGAACCGAACCGCCCGGAGGCGCTCGCAGAGTATCTTCGCGAGCGACAACTCCTCGTGGAATTCGCGCCCGCAGAAGAACAGGTCCACCGCCGCGTACCCGTCCTCCGGCCACGTGTGGACGGACAGGTGCGACTGGCTCAGCGTCAGCACCACGATCACCCCCTGCGGCTCCAGCGTATGGCAGCTCGTCTCCAGGACCTGGGCGCCCACCCGGCCCGCCACCTCGCGGGCGACCCCTTCGATGAAAGGGGCGTCGTTCAGGACCCCCGCCGGAGCGCCGTACAGGTCGAT
>CAYRZX010000527.1:0-3442 GCA_964428665.1 uncultured Gemmatimonas sp. | reverse complement strand
GGTCGGCCATGACGCTGAACGGCGTGGACGTGCACGGCCTGAAGGGGCTGCTCTCTTCGGTGCATACGGAGGAGGACATCGAGCAGACCGTGCGGGCGTTTGAGAGGTCCATCGACATGCTCAAAAAAGAGGGGCTGGTTTAGCGTTCAGAGGGTTGAGCCTATGTCCAGACTCGATGTGCAATACATCTCAGATAAACAGGGCGCTCTCAAAGGGGTCATCGTCCCAATCAAGCTGTGGCGTGAGATCGCCTCCGAACTGGAGACGACCCATCTGCTCAAAAGTGAGGCCATGAAGCGACGTCTGGTGGAAGCCAAAGGTCGAAAGAGAGGCATACCGCTGGAGAAGGCGCTTGAAAAGCTTGGAATTTGACCCGGCGGCCTTTGAGGATCTGGCCTTTTGGGTTCAGCAGGACCGAAAGACGGCGCTTCGGATCGTTAAGCTTATCCTGGAGATACAGCGCGACCCTTTCAGAGGGACGGGTAAGCCGGAGCCCCTCCGGCACGAGTTGGCCGGCTGCTGGTCGCGCAGGATAGATGGGGAGCACAGGCTGGTCTATGAAGTCCAGGAGAAGAAGATTAGAATTCTGGCATGCCGTTATCATTACTGACAATCATGAAGGACTAGTTTAACTATGGGGGCGGCCAAGCGGGCGCTGATCAGCGTGTCGAACAGGCGAGGGGTCGTAGCCTTCGCCCGGCGTCTGTCGAAGGCGGGCGTTGAGATCATCTCCACAGGGGGGACGGCGCGGGCGATCCGGGAGGGGGGGGTGGCCGTGACCGAGGTGGCGGAGGTGACGGGGTTCCCGGAGATGATGGGGGGGCGGGTGAAGACGCTCCACCCGAAGGTGCACGGGGGGCTGCTGGCGCTGCGGGACGACCCGACCCATCTGGCGGAGGCGGAGCGGAACGGGGTCGGGATGATCGACCTGGTGGCCGTCAATCTCTATCCGTTCGAGGCCACGGTGGCGCGGGAGGGCGTGCCCCTCGAAGAGGCCGTGGAGAACATCGACATCGGCGGGCCGGCCATGATCCGGAGCGCGGCCAAGAACTTCCGGTTCGTGGCCGTGGTGGTGGACCCCGACGACTATGAGCAGGTGGCGGAGGAGGTGGAGGGGGGGGGCGTGTCGCAGGCCACGCGGGAGCGGCTGGCCGTGAAGGCGTTCCGGCACACGGCGGACTACGACTCGGCCATAGACCGGTTCCTGAGCGAGCGGCTGGCCGGGGAGAAGGTCCTGCGGCTGCGTTACGGGCAGGGTGTGACCCTGCGCTACGGGGAGAACGGGCACCAGCGGGCGACCCTCTACCGGAGAAGAGAGGGGGAGGGCCTGGCCGGGGCGGCCCAGCTCCACGGCCGGGAGATGTCTTATAACAACTATCTGGACGCCCACGCGGCGGTCGAGGCCGTTCGCGATCTGGCGGGCGGGCCGGCGGCGGTCGTGATCAAGCACGGCAACCCCTGCGGGCTCGCCACAGGGCCGGACCTGGCCACGGCGCTGGCGCGGGCGTGGAACGGGGACCGGGAGAGCGCGATGGGGTCCGTGATCGCGGTCTCGCGGCGGATGGACCGGGGCGCGGCGGAGTTTCTGCGGACGAGCTACCGGTCCCCCCTGATCGAGGGGGAGCGGAGGCGTTTTGTCGAGATCGTGATCGCGCCCGGGTTCGACCCGGACGCGCTCGACCTGCTGCGCCGGAAGAGCCGGGACCTCCGGCTGCTGGAGGTCGGGCCTTTCGACGCGGAGGGGCCGGAGCCGCTGCTCTACCGGCAGGTGTCGGGGGGCGTCCTGGAGCAGACGCGGGACGACGCGCTATGCGAGCGGTGGGAGGTCGTGACGCGGACGCCGTTCCCCGAGTCGAAGCGGGGGCTGGGCGAGTTTGCGATGAAGGCGGCCAAGCACACCAGGTCGAACGCCGTCGTCCTGGCGCGGGAGTATGCGCCGGGGCGTTACGAGGTGATCGGCATGGGGGCGGGGCAGCCCAACCGGGTGGACTCCCTGCGGAAGCTGGCGATCGCGAAGGCGCGGGAGAACTTCGAGTGCGAGTTCGCGGAGCTGGGCGCGGGGGACTTCGAGGCTTACGCGCGCCAGCAGCTCTCGGAGGCGGTCCTGGCGTCCGACGCCCTCTTCCCGTTCGACGACACGGTGACGATCGCCCACGGCCTCGGCCTTCGCTTCATCGTGCAGCCGGGCGGGTCGGTGATGACCGGGCCCGGAGGGGGAGACGCGGCGGTCATCGCGACGGCGGACCGGCTGGGGGTGGCCATGGTCTTCACCGGGACGCGGCATTTTCTACACTGATGCGGTAAAATTTCTTTGAAGAGAGACACATTATGGCATTTTCATTTTCAGGTATATTCTCTAACGACATCGGCATCGACCTGGGGACGGCCAACACGCTGGTCTACGTGAAGGGCCGGGGGATCGTCGAAAACGCCCCGTCCATCGTCGCGCTCGACAAGATGACCCGGAAGCCGCTGGCGTTCGGGCAGGCGGCCAAGGAGATGATGGGCCGGGAGAACCCGCACATCGAGACGATCCGTCCGCTGCGGGACGGGGTGATCGCGGACTTTGAGATGACGGAGGAGCTGCTCCGGTTCTTCATCAAGCGGGCGCAGCGCAACCGGCCGTTCGTGCGTCCGCGCATCGTGATCGGCGTGCCGTCGGGGGTGACCGAGGTGGAGAAGCGCGCGGTGCGCGAGTCGGCGGAGCGGGCGGGCGCGCGGGAGGTCTACCTGATCGCGGAGCCGATGGCCGCGGCCATCGGGATCGACCTGCCCGTGGGGGAGGCCGTGGGGTCGATGGTGATCGACATCGGGGGGGGGACGACCGATATCGCGGTGATCACCCTGTCGGGGATCGTGACGTCCAAGTCGATCAAGGTGGGCGCGGACGAGATGGACGAGTCCATCGTCCAGTTCATGAAGCGGAAGTACAGCCTGCTCGTGGGGCATCGGACCTCGGAGCAGATCAAGTGCACGATCGGGTCGGCGGGGCCGCTCGACGAGGAGATGCAGTTCCCCGTGAAGGGGCTGGACCTCGTGGCGTCCATCCCGAAGACGATCATCGTGGACTCCTCGGACATCCGGGAGGCGCTGAACGACCCGATCAACAGCATCATCGGGGGCGTCCGGCAGTCGCTGGAGCAGACGCCGCCCGAACTGGCTGCCGACATCCTGGACCGGGGGATCATCCTGAGCGGCGGGGGGGCGCTGCTGCGGGGGCTGGATCGACGGCTGATGGAGGAGACCAGCCTGCCGGTGATCTCGGCGGAGGACCCCCTGACGTGCGTGGTGCGGGGGACCGGGAAGGTGCTGGAGAACATCCCGTTCTTTCAGAAGATGATGATTTAAACGTATGTACTGGCTCAAAACTTTCATCCAGACGCACAGGGCCTACGTGTCCTTTGCGTCCGCGGTGGTCCTCTCGTTCGGGCTGATGGCCATG
>CAYRZX010000526.1:0-3455 GCA_964428665.1 uncultured Gemmatimonas sp. | reverse complement strand
AAAGATCCCCAGGTCCTCGAACCTCGGGATGACCTTCTCGATCCCCATCAGCGCCACGTGCACCCTCGGCGCGGTGGTCGTCAGCCGGGCATTCCCCTCGTTGCTGACGATCACGACCGTCCCCGTCTCCGCCACCGCAAAGTTGACCCCCGTGATGCCCATGTCCGCCTCCCGGAACCGCTCCCGCAGGACCGCCCGCGCCGCCGCCGCCATGTGCGCCGGGTCATCCGGGATATCCCGCCTCAGCTTCTCCACCAGCAACGCCCGGATGCGCTCCCGCGTCTTGTGCAGCACCGGGGCCACCAGGTGCGACGGGCGCTCCCCCGCGAGCTGGAGGAGAAACTCCCCGAAGTCCGTCTCCGTCACCTCCATCCCGGCGGCCTCCAGCGCCCCGTTCAGGTGGACCTCCTCGCTCGTCATCGACTTGGACTTCACGACCCGCCGCACGCCATACTCGCGGGCGATCCCCAGCACGACCTCCCGCGCCTCCGCCCCGTCCGACGCCCAGTGCACGCGCCCCCCGGCCCGGACCACGGACGCCTCCAGCTCGGCCAGGTACCGGTCCAGGTGAGACAGCGCCTCGTCCTTGACCCCGCGGGCGCGCTCCCGCATCGCCTCCCGGTCCAGGCCCTCGAAGGACGCCTGCTGCATCTCCGTCAGGCGCAGCGTCAGCCGCTGCAGGGCCGTCTGCAGGTGCGGGTCCCCCACCGCCTCCCGGCTGGCCCCGACGAAATCTTTATGGGCGTGTGTGGCGTATGAACGGGTCATCTTAATCCTGTCCCGCGTCCAGCAGCTCCGCCAGGTGCATCGCCCTTACCCTCACCCCTCGCCTCCGCATCGCCCCGGCGATGTTCATCAGACACCCCGCATCGGTCGCGACGACCGCGTCCGCCCCGGTCCGGGCGATGCAGTCCACCTTGTCCGCCACGATGGCCCCCGAGGCGTCCGGGTAGCGCACCGAGAACGACCCGCCGAACCCGCAGCACTGGTCCCATCGCTCCAGCGGCACGAACTCCGCCCCCTTCACGTTCCGGACCAGCCGGACCGCCTCATCCGTCATCCCCAGCCCCCGCAGGTGGCAGGCGTAGTGATACGTCACCCGCCCCTCGAACCGCGCCCCCACGTCCTCCACCTTCAACACCTTCACCAGAAACTCCGACAGCTCGTAGGTCCGGCCCGCCAGCGCCTCCGCCCGCCCCCGCATCTCCGCATCACCGTGAAACAGCTCCGGGTAGCCGACCCGCGCCATCGCCGCGCACGACCCCGACGGGGCCACCACCAGACGGTCTCCCTCAAAGACCTCGATGGTATGCCGGGCCACCTCCCGCGCGTCCCGGTGGAACCCGCTGTTGAACAGGGGCTGCCCGCAGCAGGTCTGCGCCTTCGGGAAGTCCACCTCCACGCCCAGCCGGCGGAGGAGATTCACCGTCGCAACCCCGGCCTCCGGGTAGAACATCTCCCCCAGGCAGGTGATCATGAGCGAGACCTTCACGCCCCTCCCTCCCCCGCCGATGGCTCGGTGATCTCCGCAAACTCCGGCCCCTCGACGCGCACGTAGTCCTCATACCCCATCTCCAGCGTCGCCGCGTGCTCTCCCGGGTTGAAGTTGATCCTCTCGTTCTGGCCCAGCGCCCGGTCGCAGTAAGTCCTCAACCCGAACAGGCTCCCGAACGGGGGGATCGCCCCAGGCTGGAGCCCCGTCAGCGCGAACACCTCCTCCCGCGTCGCGAAGCGGATGGCCCGCATCCCCAGGTTCTTCCTCACCCGCCTGCTGTCCAGCTTCCGGTCCGCCGGCATCACGAACAGGACAAACGCCTCCCCCGCCTTCACGACCAGCGCCTTCGCGCCGGACGACAGACTGGTCCCCCGCACGGCCGCGGCCTCCGCGCTCGTGTAGACCGACCGGTGGGTCGTGACCCTGTAGACCACTCCCTGAGCGGTCAGCTTCTCCTCGATGCGTTCCAGGACAGTCATGTCGAGCCGCCCAACAGGTCGTTAAAATAACCCGGAATGGAAGTCTCAAAAGTCAGCCGTTGACCGCTGAAGGGGTGTTTGAAGGAGATCGACCTGGCGTGGAGCGCCAGGCGTTTATGCGCGTCATCTCCCTTTCCGTATTTCTTATCCCCCACGATCGGATGTCCTTTTTCAGATAGATGTACCCGAATCTGATGCTTTCTGCCGGTTAGAAGACGGACCTTCAGCAGACTGAAGGCCCTCGTCTCTTTGAGAACCTCATAAGCCGTATGGGACAGTCTGCCTTTTGTGGCGTCGGATGTGGAATAGACCGTGTGGGCGCGATTCTCGGCCAGGCAGGTGGTGATCGTCCCAACCTTACTGGCAAGCCTTCCGTGGACAACGGCCAGATACCGTTTTTCGGCCTCCTCCCATTGGCCCTGCAAACGGCGTTTCACCTCTTCGCTCTTCGCAAAAACGAGGACCCCGGAGGTCTCCCGGTCCAGGCGATGGACGACGAAGACACGGTTCCGGGACCTGACCGAGCCTTTCCGGACATAGTCCGTCAGGATATGGTAAGCGGTCCTCTCCCTTTCCCTGTCGGTCGCGATGGTCAAAAGGCCGGGAGGTTTGTCCACCACCAGGATATCCCGGTCTTCATAAAGGATGGCAATGCCTTTCAGGCGGTGTTTATGCGGCGAGCCGTCTCTGATGGCCATGGCTCGTCCTCGCGTCAAACGTTGATCATCCTCACCTCATCGCCCACCCTCAACACCTTCCCGGCCTCCGACGGCGGGATTCGCGTGTTCACGCTCAGCCGGTAGAAGTGGTCGAAGCGGGACGCCGCCGCCCAGGGGGGCAGGGTCTCCCGGCGTCGCTCCATAAAGCGCTTCTGAAATTTCGCATAGACCTTCCCCGTGCTCGGGTCTCGCGTCGGGACCACGCACCGCTGGCAGGGGTTGACCCCCTCGAAGCGGACCTCCCCGACCTCAAACCCCACGCCCGGCCCCCCGTACAGGCGGTCCTCCCAGAACGCAGGCGCGCCCCCGATGACCAGGTTCGGTCGAAACCGGACGCGCACCTCCTCCGCGCTCAGGCCGTCAAACCACGAGCCCACCTCCTCTAGAGTCCCCGCGCCCAGGACGGTCGGCCCCCACGCCTCCGTGTCGTCGGGAAAGCCGTTCACGCTGTTCCGCAGCACCTGAACGGAGAACCCGAAGAAGTCGCTCAGCCAGGCCTCCATCTCCCGGCAGTCGTCATCGAGCCGAAAATGCGCCTGACGGCCCTCCGCCTGAAGCGTCACTTCACGGACCTCAAGATCGTAGGACGCGCGGAGCAGATGGACCCTCGCGTTCCGCTTGCCGTTGACGAAATTCCCCCGGCCGTCCACGACGGCGAACTCCCGGTCGTGCGCCAGACCTCCGCCCGACGAGACCCTCGCCTCGGAGAGGGCGACGCCGTCCAGGGATTTGATGGGATAAATGGCGATGCGGTCCAGGAAG
>CAYRZX010000525.1:0-3469 GCA_964428665.1 uncultured Gemmatimonas sp. | reverse complement strand
GGAGCTTGCTCCACTCCCGCTTCTTGTCCGGGTGATAGAGGTAATATCCCTCCTGACTCACCAGGATGATCTTCCCCCCCAGGCTGGAATGGGACCGCTCGACGACCCGGAAGAGGTCCCGGGCGAACACGTCGGCCACGACGATCCCGGCAAAGGCCCCGGACCGCCCGAAGACCGGCAGGGCATAGCTGATCGCCGCGACCAGTTCCCCATCCCCGGTCAGCTCCACAGGCGCTACGGCGAACTGACCCGGCCTGAGGCCTTCGATCAGGTGGAGATAGTAAGACGCCCCGGTCCAGTCCGGCCCCTTCTGGGGCAGGGCCGCGTAGCGGTTGCCCTGCCAGCGCACCTTCATCATCACCTGCCCCTCGCGGTCGGCGTACCAGATCTGGTAATAGATGCGCTTGGCCTGCGCAAAGGCCGCGACGTGGTCCGCGACGCTCTGGCGCCGCATCTCATCCCCCTCGCCCTCCACCAGGGCCAGGAGCGCGGGCGACCGGCTCAGGAAGCGGACGTCCCCCTCCACCCCATTCAGAAACGTCTCCGTCCGCTCCCGGATCGTCAGCACGTCGTGCCCCAGGTGTAAGATCTGACTGTCCTGGAGGGAGCGGGTGTGCATCCGGATGGCGTAGAGACCGACGATCAACAGCGGAAGCATGGCGATCCCCACGAAGGCGACCGTCAGCTTGCTCCGGATGTTGAGCTTTAGAATTCGATTGAGGTCGATCATGAGAGGATGGGATGCCCTTCGGCCTCCAGGCCCTCCCTCCTGCTTCGTCAGGGTTGGCTGCCCTGCCAGGGGCCTCGCGCGCTCAACAGATATTCGAGGATGTCCGCCATTTCGCCCGGCTGGAAGCGGGGCCAGGTGAGGTGTTTCTCCCGCATCGCCCGGTCCATGTACGGGGCGTGATTCCACAGCTCGGCGATCATGGTGATGGGCGAATCGAGGCCCGGCGCCGTCGCCAGGTCGGGCCCGACGGTCCCCCCCTTCCCCCGGATCGCGTGGCACTGCGCGCACTGCTTTGCCGCGAAGAGGCGCTCCCCTTTCACCCGATCCCCCGGCCGGTCGAAGTAGTTGACAAAATAGAGATAGGCGATCAGGTCGGCCATGTCCTCCTTCGAGAGCACCGGCAGAGGCACCCCCTTCAACTGCATCGTGTTCCACATCTCCGGGCCGTGGTTCCACAGCAGCCCGGCCAGGTGGGACACGCTGCGCACGAACTCCCCGCTGTGCTGTCCCAGGTCGGGCCCGTCGCGGCCGCCCACGCCGCGCACCGCGTGGCATCGGATGCACCCCTTCTGCCGGAACAGGCGATTTCCCCGGTTCGGGCTCCCCGGCTGGACGTAGCTGCGCTCCTGCGGCCCCCCGCTCCCGGTCGTCCGGACGTAAGCCATCAGGTCGATCATCTCGTCCCCCTGGAACTTCACCAGCGTCACGCCGTTCTGCCGCATGGCCTTCACCATCTCCGGCCCGTGGTTCCACATCGCCTGCGCGATGCGGATCGGGGCGTCGCCCTTGTAGTATTTGAGGGTGGGGCCGGGCTTCTCCCACCGCTCATCCCCCAGGGCGTGACACCGGGCGCACCCCTTCTCGGCGAACAGCCGCCTCCCGACCGCCGGGTCGCCGGGCCTCCCGACCTCGCTCAGATAGTATTGATAGGCGCTCAGGAAGGCGATCAGATTGGTCATCTCCCGGCTGGTGAACAGGGCGGGCGTGACCCTTCGCTCCTGCATCTTCTCGACCATCCGGGGGGCGTGGTTCCACATCGTGCCCGCGACGTCCAGCAGACTCCCCTTGAGGTAGATCCGGCTCAGGTCCGGGCCGATGGACCCTCCCTGCCCCCCCACGGCGTGGCATTGCACGCACCCCTTCTGGTGGAACAGGCGGGCCCCCTCCATCGGACTCTCCGGCAGCGGGCCCTCCTCCTGGGCCGGGAGCGGGAGCGCCGTCGCCGCGATCAACGATAGAAGGCTAAGCCCACACACCAATCGCAGGATCATTCGGCGTTCACCGCCTTTCCGGGGAGGTAGGTCTGGATGCGTTCGAGGGTCTCCGGGATCCCCTCCTCCTGCCCCTCCCGGACCTCCCATATCGAGACGATCGGGAACAGCTTCGTGAACCCCATATACAGCAGGATAAAGGCCGCAAAGCACCCCGCCATGATCGACCACTCCACCCAGGTCGGGGTGTAGACCCCGCGCACCGCGGCCAGCCTGGGGTTGACGAGCGTCGGCACCACGATCGTGAACCGCTCCAGCCACATCCCGACGTTCACCGAGACCGAGGCCACGACCGTCCCGGCGACCGTCCGCGTCCGGCGCCGGCACAGCACGCCGAAGGGGATGACGAAACAGAACAGAAACATCGCCCAGAAGAACGGGGCGTAGGGCCCGGCGACCTTCGCCCAGAACACCCCCATCTCCACCGGCTCCCGCCCGTACCAGGTCGTCAGGTACTCCGCGAACGTGAAATAGAACCAGAGCAGCGCCATCACCAGCAGCAGGATGCCCAGGTTGTTGAAGTGCACCGGCTTCAGGTAATCTTCGAGGCGATACACCCTCCGGATGATCGCCATCGCCGTGATGATCGCCCCGATCCCGGAGAAGATCGCCCCCACGACGAAGTAAGGCCCGAAGATCGTCGAGTGCCACATCGGCTGCACCGTCATCGCGAACACCCACGAGACCACGGTGTGCACCGACACCGCGATGGGGATCACGAGCACGGCCATGACGCCGATCGCCCGCTTCAGCCGCCGCTGCTGCGCCTCGCTCCCCGTCCAGCCGAGCGCCAGCCATACGTAGAGCCTCCCCCGCCAGCCGCCCACCCGGTCCCGCAGAAGGGCGATGTCCGGGATCAGGGGGAGATACAGGTAGATCGTGCTGGCCGTCAGGTAGGCCGTGATGCTGCAGGCGTCCCACAGCAGGGGGGAGCGGAAATGGGGGTGCCTGATGACGTTGAGCATCCGATCCGGCCGGCCCATGTCGATCAGGACGTTGCCGACGCCGAAGAACAGCACCAGGACGGTGATGACCTCGGCCATCCGGGTGATCGCCCGCCGCCACTCCGCCTGGCAGATGCGCAGGATGGCGGAGATGAGCGTCCCGGCGTGCGACACCCCGATGAAGAACACGAAATTCGTGATGTAGATCCCCCAGTAGACCGGCCGGTTGAGGCCCGTGACCCCCAGCCCGTGCCAGAGCTGCCAGCCGTAGGCGAACGCCGCCCAGGCCACGACGGCCATGAGCGCGAGCGCGACCCGGAAAAACAGCGGCCCGGTCTGCTGAACGGGGGCGAACAGGGTCGCATCCTCTGCGGCAGGCGAAGTCCTCTCAGCCCCGGTGTACACGTGTGTCTCGTCACCCATTCTCCCACTCTCCCATTCGCCCTTTCGCTTCTTCCTTGCCTCTCAGACCCCCTCCCGGAGATAGATCACCTTCGGCTCCGTGCCCAGGTCTTCGAGCAGCC
>CAYRZX010000524.1:0-3490 GCA_964428665.1 uncultured Gemmatimonas sp. | reverse complement strand
CGCTCGCGGGGGATGTCCTCGTAGACCACCTCCTGCAGCATGGGGTGGGTGAAGCGGTAGGCCGCCTTGGCCTCCTCCTCCTGCACCACCTGCGCCCGGCGCAGGCGCTCCAGGGCGTCGATCAGGGCCATCTCCTCCCCCCGGCTCGCGGCCATCAGGAGGTCGAACTCGAACGACCGTCCGATCACCGCGCCGTAGGACAGGACCTCCGCTGTCCCGGCCTCCAGGCCCGTCAACCGCCGCCGGATGACCTGCTGCACCGTGCCGGGGACCCCGACCTTCTGCTCCTCCATGTAGGCCAGGGCCTCCCCGTCCACGAACATCGCCCCGCCCTCCACCAGGGCCTTGACCATTTCGGCGGCGAACAGGGGGTTGCCCTCCGTGCGCTCGAACAGCCACCGCCCCACCGGCTCCGGGACCTCATATCCTCCCAGCATCGAGGCCACGAGTTGAACGACCTCGGCGTGGGTCAGGCGCGGCAGGCTGAGGTGGACGACCCTCCGGCGCTCCGCATCCCTCAGCAGCAGGGATGCGGACACCTCCTCCGCCTCGCCCGTCCGGAGGCTCACGCAGGTCAGCATCGGGAGGTCGTCGAGGGACTCGGTGAGTTGCGTCAGGAACGCCAGGGTCTGCTCGTCCGCCTCCTGCAGGTCCTCCAGGAACAGGGCCACGCGCCGGCGGCGGGCCTGCTCGCTGAACAGCCGGACCAGGGCGTTCAGGAGCCTCTGCCCCTCCTCGCCGGAGAACAGCTCCGACGCCCCGCCGGAGGCGCGGGAGGCGTCCGCCCTGGGGGCCAGTTCAGGGAGGAGCCGGGCCACCTGGGAGCGGACCTCCGGGGAGAGGGACCGCACGGCCCTCGGGCCGCGCATCGGATTTTCTATCCGTTGCAGCCACCCGCGCAGGGCCTCGACGAGCGGATGGAGGGGCGCCTGCGACGGCCCGCGCCCGGCCCCGCTCAGGACGTGGAAGCCCGACAGCCGGGCCTGCGCCCGGACCTCGTCCAGCAGGGCCGTCTTGCCGATGCCCGCCTCCCCGCTCAGGACGACCAGCCGGCCGCGCCCCTCCGAGGCATCGGACAGGAGACGCCGCAGCACGGCCAGCTCCTCCGCGCGCCCCACGAACCGGGGGCGCAGCAGGGGGGGGGTGGCCTTGAGAGAGCGAATCTCCGGCGCCGGGCCGGGGCCTTCGAGCGGAGACAGGGCGGAGAGCAGTTCCTCGGCGGACGGATACCGGCTGACCGGCTCCTTCTCTAAGAGCGTCAGGACGACCTGCTGGAGGACCGTCGGGGTGTCCGGTTGATACTGGCGAAGGGGGACGGGCGTCTCCCGGATATGTTTGAGGGCCACCGCGGCGAGGCCCTCCCCGTCGAAGGGCAGACGCCCGGTCAGGAGTTCATACAGGACCACGCCCAGGGAGTAGAGGTCCGACCGCTGGTCGATGCCCGTGCCCCGCACCTGTTCCGGGGACACGTAGTAGACCGTGCCCGTCAGCCCCCGCTCCTTCGTCAGGTCGATCTCCTCCCCCCAGGCGGCCAGGCCCATGTCCATGAGCTTGACGCGCAGGTCGCCTCCGGCCCGCGAGAGCATCAGGTTGCTCGGCTTCAGGTCGCGGTGCACGACCCCCAGGGCGTGGATGTAGCTCAGGGCGGAGCAGACCTGGGCGAGGAAGGTCATCAGCGTGGGAATTTCGTGGCGCAGCGCAGCGCACAGGGCGGATCGGGGGGAGGCGAGGGCCCTCTCCAGCGTCCATCCGGACAGGTGCTCCATCGTGAAGTAGGGGGACCGCCCGTGCGCGCCGCTCTCAAACACGGCCACCAGGTTGGGGTGGGAGAGCCGGGAGAGGGTGTAGAACTCCCGCCGGAAGCGCTGGATGGCCTGACCGTCGGAGGCCGAAGGGGTCAGCATCTTGAGCGCGACGACCTGGCCGTCCTTCCGGAGGTCCCGGACCCGGTAGACCGCGCCCATCCCTCCGGCGCCGATGAACCGCTCGACCCGGTACCGGCCGTCGATCAGCGCATTTTTCTCCAATATCCCGGACATCTGATCCCCTCTCAAGCGTCAGACAGAGTCTCTTCCACAGGAACAATTTAGCGAAATGCCGGGCCGGAATCAATCAAAAACTCCTTGACCGGCCCGATTCCCCTGAGTATCATGCCCGGCATGAAGACAGCGCTTCAATATCCCATCGCCAGCCCGTGGTTGATCTGTGATGAGGGAGATCGAGAGATCGCCCGTCTGGTGGAGTTGTGCGACGGACAGCGCACCGTCGGCCGGGTCGCAAAGGACCTGGGGATCGGCGAGAGGCGCGCCCGGGGCCTGCTGCGCCTCGGGGAGCGCCTCGGCGTGATCGCCATGGCCCGGCGGGACCTCCCCTTTCTCAACGCCTTTTACGCGGACCAGGGCGGCGCCCTGCTGTTTGAGGGGGCCAAGCTCCGGGGCGTCTCGCCGTCGGCGTGGCTAGCCACCGTCAAGATGCACTATCGAGAGCTGTCCGACTATCTGAAGAGGCCCCCCGAGGAGGTCCATCGTCTCTTCCATCAGTCCTTTGGCCGGGAGGCGCCGGGCGCCCTCACCCTCCGGGAGGCGAAGTCTCACCCTGACCGCCTCATCCGGGCGATCTGGCGGCGTTACGAGTCCGACGCCTACCTGGTGAGACGGCACCTGATCCATTTCTACGGGTTGACGGCGGGGCTCCTGTTCTCCAGGACAGTCCAGCAGATCAGGCGTTGCGCAGGCGCTCGCATCCGGGTCCTCGACGCAGGCTGCGGCGCTGGTGAACTGATGCGCAGGGTGCGCAGCGCCGTGGGGGACGGCTGCCGGGTCGCGGGGGTGGACATCGGCTGGAACATCCTGAGGTTTGCGAGGGCAGTGGACAGAAAAAGGGGCCTCCCCCTCGGGGACTTTCTGCGGAGCGACGCGGAGAGGCTCCCCTTTCGCAGGGGGGTCTTTGACGCGCTCTGTTGCTTCGAGGTGATGGAGCACCTCCTCTCCCCCGGCCCGGCCCTGCGGGAGTTTCACAGGGTCCTCAGGCCGGGCGGGGCGCTCCTCCTGAGCTGGTCGTCCGGCGCGAACCTGGCGAGCGGGCACGTCTCCGCGGCAGCGCCGGGGGAGGTCAGACAGGCCCTTAAAAACGCTCGATTTAGGGTGCAACACCTCGAAGAGATCCCGGAGGCGCAGACCACCTACGCCGAGGCCAGGAGGCCCTGACCCGGAGGAGAGACCTGACCCTGCAGGGCGTGAAATCCCCGCGAAGAAAAAAAACGCTTGCATTTTCCCCTGCAAAGCTACCAGGGGTATCGCTGAAGCCCAATGCTGACGCGGTTTTCGGCGATACCCCCTTGATTTTTCGGGGCGTTGTGCCGAGATTTAGGTTAGGAGAGTTTGGGAGAGTTTCGCAGGCTTTGGGACGCCTGTTAGTACAGTTTTTGGACAGTTGAAGGGCCGTCAACGGGTCGCTCCCGTGAATCGGCGCTCCACCGCCGAGCGGCCCT
>CAYRZX010000523.1:0-3498 GCA_964428665.1 uncultured Gemmatimonas sp. | reverse complement strand
ACAAGGTCGGCTGGGTGCAGCTCCAGAACCAGTACGACAACTGGCGCAAGAGCCGGTGGAACCATCCGGGGGACGCCCGCAAGACGATTGAGTGCCGGGAGTGCCACATGCCCCTCGTGGAGAACTCCACGGAGCCGGCCAGCGGGGACGCGCTGGATTACAACCGCTCCACAGGGGATGGAAGGCACCGGAGTCACCGCTTCTTAGGGGCCAACCAGTTCATCCCGGTCGCGCAGAAGCTCCCCGGAGGGGCGGAGCACGCGGCCCTGACGGAAAAGTGGCTGAGGGGGGAGGTCGAGGTCCCGGAGATCGCCCACAAGTGGACGCAGGGGCGGGCCGTGCCGATCGAGCTGGTCGCGCCGGAGCGGGTCGCGCCGGGGGCGCCGGTGGACCTCAAGGTCGTGATCACGAGCAACAAGGTGGGGCACGACTTCCCGACCGGGCCGCTGGACATCATCCAGTCGTGGGTGGAGCTGATTGTGAAGGACGGCGGGGGGAACGTGGTCTACAAATCGGGGACGCTGGACGACCGGCACTTCATCGAGCCGGGGTCGTTCATCTTCAAGGCGGAGCCGGTGGACCAGTACGGGAATCTTATCGACCGGCACAACCTCTGGGAAATGGTGGGGGTGCGCTTCCGGCGGTCGCTGTTCCCCGGCTTCTCGGACGTGGCCGAGTACTCCTTCCCCTGCCCGGCGTCCTACCGGGCGGACGGGCGGGCGAGGCCGTCGGAGGAGAGGTTCCAGTTCAAAGCCCCTCAGGATGGGGCCGGGAGGCTCCACGTACAGGCGAAGCTCCAGTACCGGAAGATCGACCAGTTCCTCCTGAACTTCCTCATGGGGGAGAAGTCGGGCCTGACGACGCCCGTGACGACGATTTCGCAGGATGCCAAGACGATCCAGGTGAGCGGTGGCTAAGGGCTGGACGCGACGCAAGCGGCTCATCGCCCGCACGGCGACGGTCTGCGCCTCTCTGGCGCTGGTGGCCGCGGGGACGGTTCTGTTAAAGCGCCCGCCGGAAAAGTACGTGCCGGGGGAGCGGATGGCGGGGCTGACGGAGACGCTGTCCCGCCCCGTCCCGCCGGACTACCCCCGCGTGACGTTTGTGGACGTGTCGAAAGAGGCGGGGGTCGATTTCAGGCATTTCCACGGGGCGCGATCGATGCAACTCCCGGAGGATATGGGGTCCGGGGCCGCGTGGGGAGACTATGACGGCGACGGCTGGCTGGACCTCTACGTCGTGAATGAGGCCGGGCCGCTGACGATGACGCCGCAGGAGGTCGCGGCCTCTCCGGCGCACAACGCGCTGTATCGCAACAACGGGGATAGCGGGGTGGGTCGATCCGGTGAATCGACGGCGGGGTGGACGTTCGCGGACGTGACCGCGAAGGCCGGGGTGGGCCACCGGGGGTGCGGCATGGGCGCGGCGTGGGGGGACTACGACAACGACGGACGCCCGGACCTGTTCGTGACGAACTACGGGGAGAATGTCCTGTATCGCAACAACGGGGATGGGACGTTCACGGACGTGTCGAAGGCGGCGGGCGTGGCCGGGACGAAGGGGTTCTGGACCGGGGCCGCGTGGGGGGACTACAACCGGGACGGGTTTCTGGACCTCTATGTCTGCGGCTACGTGCAGTACCGCTACGACCCGGCGAACATCCGGGCGAAGACGCAGCAGTACGCCTCCCTCGTCCCCGCCTCCCTGAATCCCTCCACGTACCGGCCGGAGCGCAACCTGCTCTACCGGAACGACGGGGATGGGACTTTCACGGAGGTGGCGAGGTCTGCGGGCGTGGAGAATATGGCCGGACGGAGTCTGTCCGCCTCGTGGGGGGACTTCGACGGGGACGGGTGGCCCGACCTCTACGTGGCGAACGACGTGTCGGACAACGCGATGTTCCGAAACCGGGGGGACGGGACGTTCGAGGACGTCAGCCACAGCGCGCACGTGGCCGACTACCGGGGCGCGATGGGCCTGGCCGTGGGGGACTGGGATGGGGATGAGGACCTGGACATCTTCATCACGCACTGGATCGCCCAGGAGAACGCCCTCTACAACAATCTGAAGGCCGAGTTCGCCCAGACCGGCCAGGCGGGGAAGGGGATGCGTTTCGTGGATGTGGCCGACCGGTTCGGGCTGGGGCAGGTCGCCCTGGACTACGTCGGCTGGGGGGCGGCCTTTGCGGACTATGACAATGACGGACGCCCGGACCTCTTCGTGGTGGACGGGAGCACCTTTCAGCGGGAGGACGACCCCTCCCTCCTTGTCCCGATGAGGGGGCTCCTCTTCTGGAACAGGGGGCCGCAGGAGGGGTTCTTTGAGGTGGGCGCGGTCAGTGGAGAGGTCTTCCAGCGCGAGGTCGTGGGCCGGGGCCTGGCCGTGGGGGACTACGACAACGACGGCGACCCGGACGCCTTCGTCGTGGTCAACGGCGGGGCGGGGATGCTCCTGCGCAACGATGGTTCGACGGGGCTCACCACAGGGGGGGGAGACCGGAACCGCTGGTTGAAGGTGAGGCTGGTGGGAGGGGCAACCTCACCCACCCCCATAACCCCCTCCCTCTCCGCAGGCGGAGAGGGAGGGGGTAAAAAGGGACTTTCCCCTTTGTGGGGGGAGGGTGAGGTCCGTCTTTCCAACCGGAACGGCATCGGGGCGAAGGTGCGCGTGGTGATCGGGGAGAAAGGCTACCTCCGGGAGGTGGGCGCGGGGGCGTCCTACTGCTCGCAGAACGCCGTGGGGGAGGAGTTGTTCGGGCTGGGGCAGGCGGAGCGGGTCACCGCGCTGGAGGTCACCTGGCCGGGCGGGGCCACGCAGCGGTTGACCGATCTGGCGGTGAATCAGACGGTCGTGGTGAAGGAGCCGATCTCTTCTCACGTGTCCAAATGAACCGCCCTGTCCTCATTCTCAGCGTGACTCTCGTGTCGCTTTTCGCGGCGGTCACGGCCTGGAAGGCAGGCCGAAAGGCAGAGCGCGTTGAGGAGGGGACTGCGCTTTCCGAAGGCCGGAAGGCGGAGGTCCGCCGCTTCTGGGAGGTCTACGGCCGGGCCACGGACCTGAAGCAGCGGGGGGCGTGGGCGGAGGCGGCCTCGGCCTACCGGGAGGCCCTGGAGATCGACCCCCGGCACGAGGACGCGCTGTATGATCTGGGGAATGCGCTGTTCGAGGCCGGGCGCTACGGGGAGGCCGTGACGGCCTGGCGGCGACTGGCCGAGGTCAACCCGATGAGCGCGCGGGCGCACGCGCAGCTGGGGGCGGTCTTCTCCTGCGGCGCTCCGGGCGCTCCGTTCGATCTGGACGCGGCGGAGCGAGAGTTTCAGCGGGCGCTGGAGATCAACAAGGAGGAGTCGGGGCCGGTCCTCAAGTTAGGCGAGGTGGCGCTCCTCAAGGGGGACCGGCGACGGGCGCTGGACTATCTCACGGCGGTCAGCCGGACGAACTTCAAGAGCGTCGAGGCGCACTATCTGATCGGCTACCTCAGATGGCTGGAGGGGGACC
>CAYRZX010000522.1:0-3503 GCA_964428665.1 uncultured Gemmatimonas sp. | reverse complement strand
GTCAGAAATCCTGTGCCTTACGTCAAGCATAAAATTCTGAGACTATGTGGATTTTCTCTATATAATCTATTCTTTGCGCGCGGGCAGTGACTTCGGTCACAAAAAACCGTGTTTCACACAACTTTCTTATCTTCACCCCGATACGTCTTTGCCAACTGTCCGACTGTCCAAATTCTGTGCAATCGGCCTCCCAAATGCCAGCGTTTCGACCGCTCCCCTCATCCGATCCGGGGCCGCATGGAGATACCGCATGGTCATCTTCACGTCCCGGTGTCCCATCAGCCGTTGAATCGCCACCACGTCAACCCCATTGGTTGCCAGCGCCGTCCCGAACGTATGGCGTAACAGGTGGGGGTGAACGTGGACGGACAGCCCGGCCCTCTTTCCGGCCCTCTCGATCTTCTCCCGCATGACGTTACCGATGTAGGGCGTCCGTCCGGGTGATGCAGGACGTAGGGGCTGGCAATGTGCCGGGGATGCCGGGCCAGCACGCCGGCCAGAAAGTCGTTGACGGGGATGTCCCGGAGGTCCCCGGTCTTGACCCTCCACGCCCTCACGCCCTCGGCCTCTGCCTTCGGTCGAACCTTCACCAAACCGCGTCGAAGGTCCACGTCGGCCCAGGTGAGATTGAGGGCCTCGCCGATCCGAAGGCCGGTGTACAGGCCGATGGCCGTGAAGGTGTAAAGGTCCCGGTCCTCCCGGCAGGCGTCGAGCAAGCGGTTGGACTCCTCGACGGACAGGGCCGGGGGTTCTGTGGCGTCCAGCCTGAGCAACTTGATCCCCTTTATGGGGTTTTCCCTGACGTTGCCCCACTTGACGGCCAGCCCGAACATCGCTCGCAGGATGTTCAGGTATTCGTTGATCGTGGACGCCTTGTGTGTCCGGGCCTGCTCCGCCTTGAAGTCCTCCACCACCTTCAGGGTGATGTCTTTCAGGTAGTGGGGGCCGAAGAAGGGCACGAGGGTTGCGCGGACGGTGCTTTCCACGCCCCGGTATCGCCCGGCGCTCAGGTTCGTCTCCACATACTTCAGATAGTCCACGCTGAACGCCTCGAAGGTGACGGGCTTGATCGGCTTGATGTCAAGGTGTTTCTCCTGGGCCTCCTCTACCTTCTTCTTCTTCTCGTAAAGCTCCGCCGTCCGCTTGTCCGGCATTAACTTCCGAACGCGGTGCAACCCGATCCAGATATCCACGAGCCACTTGCCGGACTTCTCATCCTTTCTGACTGCCATAGACAGCCCTCCATCGTGAATGTGAAAGCTTGCCCTTCGGCAGGCTCGGGGCGGCGCCCTGAGCGAAGTCGAAGGGGGCCGGGGTTCGTCCCTGAACCTCCGGCCCTCCCGTTGCGCCGCCGCCGTCCCTGGCCTGGCGGTGGTGCTACCTGTGATATGTCCCGTTGACGGCCCTCCCGTTGCCGCTGACGGGCCTCTGTTGCGCTGTCTGAACCTGCCCCGGCCCTCCGGTCGGGTTGCTGCGCCGGTCGCTGCTGCTGTCAAAAAACGTCGTTACTTGTTACGTGGGTAATATATAAAATCTTTCAACTATTGTCAAGCATTATTTTGGATAATATTCAATATTTTTGCCTTCTAAAATTTATAATTGATTTTACATACGTAAAACGTTATATTGTGGAATAGGAGGTTTACACTATGGAACTTATCAGCGTTACAGAAGCGGCGGAACGAAAGGGCTGTACGCGCCAAGCGGTTTGGTGGGCAGTTAGACGAAACGAGATAGACGCTCAACGTATAGGCCGGGCCTTTATCGTCTCTGTGAATGAGAAGTTCAACGCCTGGCAACCAGGCGAGGGCTATCAGAAGGCCGGGCGCGCGCGAGCGGCTAAGGCGAAGAAGGGGCGGAAATCTGCTTGACATTGCTTCCCCGTCTCTGTATCCTATGGCCGGGGGTTGACCGTCCAGGTCCGACAGTGAGGATTTGACATGGCAGACGAACATGGTGCAACGACGGTCGGGGGTGTAGATACCGAAATTCGGGCGCTTCGCCAGGACGTGACGGGCCTCAAGGTTGATATGGCTGAAGTAAAGGGAGAACTTCGCCAAATGGACAAGCGGCTGTCCAATGTCGAAAGCGCCGTCAATGGCATCCGGCAGGAGATTTCAAAGGACAGCCGTCAAGTGATGTGGACGGTATTAGGGACGTGGATAGCTACCATGCTGACGATCCTTTTCAAGCATTAGCTCCCATCCCTCCTCCGTCTCCATTGCCCCGGTCGGCCTCGCGCCTGCCGGGGCATCGCCATTTCTGCCCCGGCCTGCCGTCCCTGCCTTGCACTGCTGTGCCTCCGGCCTCCGGTCCACCAAAACCAACACGCCCTCCGATCTACCCTTGCTCCTGGGCCGTTTCCGGCCCTTCTACAGCCTTTGTCGTCTTCACTGTCTCTCCGTCCTACTGCCACGTCCGGGCGGCCAGCGACAGACGCGCAGAGGGCCAGCCCTTGCAGGAGCGACAGGAGCGAGGTACGCGAGTCCCCCCCTACGGGGTGGCCCCGGCGAACAGGCCCCGGCATAGTGGGCATGGGACTCCTGAGCATCCATGCAGAATTTGCCGAAATTTCCGGGGTCTTTTTCCCCTTGACTCCCGCTTTCTCTCGGTGTACATTTCTCGCAATTCAAGCTGGTCTGCACGTCCAGCATCGGGAGGGCACGATGGACGCCCGGGCACATAGCAATCTTAGACACGGTGATAGGCCGCATCTGGAAAGGTGCGGCTTTTTGTTTGTGTGAGATGTAACATGGAGCATCTTAAGTCTCAACAACATGATGACGCCGAGACTTATTACACTCGTGGGGCTGCCCTTCATGAAAAGGGAGACTTAGACGGTGCAATCATTGCATATCGTCAAGCTCTCAGTGTACTGGTTCAATGTCAATTGGAATTTTCACAGTCCGAGATAAGCTATAAAATGGCGACCTGTCTTACCTCCTCCTGCGCAGGGGTCTGCGCCCTTCGGAGCTGGGCTTCTGTGAGTTTCCGATTCCGCTCCTGAAAGATGAGCGTATCCCTGCCGTGAAGCTTATCCGCCGGAGTGATGTAGCCGATGGCACTGTGAAGCCGCTTGTGGTTGTAGCGGTCCACAAAGTCTGCGACAACCCGACGGGCCTCCTCAAGACAGGTCGGCGTCCTGGGGCGGATGCACTCCTTCTTGAGCGACTGATGCCATCGCTCGATCTTGCCGTTGCTCTGCGGATAGAACGGCGAAGTCCTCACGTGGGTCATCCCGCAGACCCGGATAAACTCCTTGAAGTCCCTGGCGATGAACTGGGGGCCGTTATCCGAGATCACCCGAGGCCTGGCCTCCGGAAATCGCTCCCTGGCTCTCTGGATGATGATCTCCACATCAGCTTCGGTCATCCTGTCCCGAAGCTCCCAATGGACCACATAACGGCTGTAGCCATCCAGAACCGAGCACAGGTAGTAGAAGGTCCCGCAGATGTTGATGTAGGACACGTCCACGTGCCAGTGCTGATGGGCAAAGAGGGGTT
>CAYRZX010000521.1:0-3504 GCA_964428665.1 uncultured Gemmatimonas sp. | reverse complement strand
CTCCCCCGGAAGACGTAGAAGATGAACTCCCCAAAGGAGTTCAGCAGGACCCCTGAGGCCAGGACGCAGACCGCGACCTGCCCCGTGCGGTCAAACCCGGCGAACCGAATCGCGACGATGAGACAGCCCACCCCCGCAAGCGCAAAAAACCCCCGCGCCAGGAGGAGATTCCCGACGAGGCGGGGGGCATTCGGGCGGTTTCCGGCCACCTCCCGCGCCACGAAGACCTGCATCCCGAAGTCGCAGACCTGCGCCAGGATCAGCCCTGCCGTGAACCCGAAGACATAGACCCCGAACCCGACCTGGTCGAGCCCGCGCGCCAGGACCGCGATCAGGACCAGGGTGAGGAGCTTGCCCCCGACCTCCGAGATGAACTTGAAGGCGACGTTGACCCCTACCCGCCGGGACAGAGGCAGGGCACTCATCCAGCCGTTGAAGGACACGCTCAGGTCTTCGTCCACAAGTACCCTGTCCCCTACCTGTCCTTGACGTGAAAAGCGCCGGTGATCTCCCCGGCGAGATGCGCCGCGACAAAGCGCGGCACGAGGCGGTGCGCAAACGTTAGGAGATTGTTGATCACCCCGTCCACCACGGAGGGCTGTCTGCCCAGCGCCCGCAAGGCCGTCTCCACGACCCGCTCCGGTGAGGCGACGACCGGCCCCCGCGCCGTGTGCGCCACCTGCTGGAACTCCGTGTCGGTCGTGCCGGGGGAGAGGGTGAGCGCGTCGACGTTATATTTCCTGAGTTCATACCAGAGGCCCTCCCCCAGGAACAGGTTGAACGCCTTCGTCGCGGAGTAGGTGGTCATAAACGGCGTCGGCTGGTACGCCACCACAGACGCCACGAAGAGGATCGCCCCCCTCCGGCGGGCCACCATGGGGCGGGCGAAGTGGTGCGTCAGCACGACCGGCGCCCAGCAGTTGAGCCGGACCATGTCCGCCTCCCACGCGGGGTCCCGCTCCACAAAGGGCCCGGTCGAGCCGTAACCCGCGTTGTTGACCAGCATCCCCACCTCCCGGTCCCCCACGACTCCGATCAGCCTCTCCAGAAAGTCCGGGTCCCGCAGGTCCAGCGGCGCGACCAGCGCCTGCACGCCGTGTTGCTGCGTCAGGTGGGCCGCCAGCGCCTCCAGCCTCTCCCTGCGCCGGGCCACCAGGATCACGTCCACGCCTGCCCTGGCCAGATGCCGGGCGAACGCCTCCCCGATGCCCGCCGAGGCGCCGGTGATCAGCGCCCACGCGCCGTATCGCTCTTTCAGGGGTTTCATAACGTCACAACCTCAGTACCCCAGCCACGGCTCGATCCAGGGGTGAATCCGGTGCCCTGCGCCGGGGAAGAAGGCCACGTCGATCAGGAAGGAGAAGACCACCGCCGCGACGTGCCCCACGATCAGGCCCAGGAAGAACGGCCTGGCCTTCCGGTAGAACGTCACCCCCCCGAACCGCACGATCAGGTATTTGCACGCCCATCCGATGAAGATCGACAGGACGAAGTTCCGGATGATGTTCGTGCTGGCCACCGTGTAGCCGATGGGGTGGAGCGGCCACCAGGGGAACCGGTAGCGCATGAACGTCAGAAGGGACATGGTCACCGCCCCGACCCCGAAGCAGAGGAGCAGCCGCCAGTCGGGCGGGGCCGGGTCCTTCGCCTCGCTCACCACGCTCAGGAAGGTGTAGTGGCTCCCGGCGCGGAACTCCCACCCGAAGTTCGACGCCCCGTCCCGGTAGGGCAGGTAGAACGTGGCCGCGAGCGTCGTGGCCGCGCCGATGGCAACGCTCACCGCCGCCCAGACCAGGAGCCTGCGCCGGTTCCCCCGAAGGAAGTCCGCCCACCGGACCACGTGCGAGAACGGCCCCAGAAAGTCCGGCACCAGCCGGGAGAAGCCCAGGGCCACCAGGCTCGACGGCGTCATCCCGCTGGACCCCAGGGCGAGCATCGTGAAGTCCTGCTGCCCCACCGGCGCGGACACGAACATCAGCCCGGACTCCACCACGATGCGCGTGACCCCCACGGCGGTCAGCAGGCCCACCCCCGTGACGAAGAACGCCAGGAACGGCCGCAGCCCGACGCTGACCAGCCACCCCACGACGAACAGCCACCCCAGGACGGCCCCCCAGAAGGCGACGCGAAACGGGATCAACTCCCCCCGGTCGTCGGCCTCTCTCCGACCAAAGGCGGCCAGGGCCACGGTCCGCAGGTGCCCCCGCGCGACGTAAAGTCCCCACAACACGAAGACGCAGAACGCCCCGAAGCACTCCCACCCGCCGATGGGGTAGAGGGACGGGGGGTAGAGCCCCGGCCTGAAGCTGATGTTGACGCCGAGCCGGTTCAGGATGCCCACCTGTACCATGTAAAATACGAAAAAGAACCAGATGCTGAACAGGACCTCTAAGTTGGCGAAGTAGGCGAACCCGATCGCAAACGCGCTCTTGAGCGTGTAGACCGGCGGGAACCCCTTCCCGAACGCGAACATAGACCCCGTCAGCGGGACCGTGGGCGTGGCGGGCGCGAAGTAGGCGATGACGTTCCAGGCGAGCGTCCCGAACGCCACGGCGAACCCGGCCCAGAACAGCCTCCCTCGCAGAAAGGGGGGCCGGAGCCGGTCCGCGTCGGCCCCCTCGATCAGCTCCAGGGCCACGCCCACCAGCGGATAGCTCAGCCGCTCGTGCTCCGCCCACTGCCTGCGCAGGATGACGTTCAGGCAGATGGAGGCCACGGCCATCGCGGCGATGGGCAGCATCCACCAGAACAGGGGGGAGACCCAGGGCTGCCACGGCCAGGGCGCCCCCTCCGGCAGGCCCTCGAAGAACCACTTCATCGCCCCGGACCGATCCGGGGGGATCAGCCACTGCGGGAGGTAGGGGTGAATGTACCGGTCCCACTGGTTCTCCGGCGAGGCGAAGTAGTAGGGGCTGGCCACGATGCCCAGGACCCCCGCCGCGCCACGGTAGACGCAGCCCGCAAGCCCCAGGCAGAGCGCGACGAGCAGCTCCGTGGGGGTCAGCCCCGCGCCGGGCCGGACGGCCTTGAGCGCCGGATTGACCAGGGCCACCAGGACCAGGAAGACGCCGATCAGCGCCGTCGGGATGAACCCGTACTCCACCCACGACGACCGGGCCACGTAGCGGGAATAGTCGATCCAGACATTGGAGGCCATCGCCACGGCGATGCCCAGACCGACCGACCGGAGCGTCAGCCGCTCTGCCCCGGCCGCCTCCCCAACCCCCTCCCCAACGATGAAGTCAGAACGATGAACGATGAACGAAGACCCGGTCATTTTCGTCTCTTAGCAGTCTTTGCTGAGAAAACCAGGATCGCCATCAACTCGTCCGCCTCTGTCTGCAAACCTGCCAATCTCGACTTGGGGATAATAGCAGCGTCCGACAGGAGTTCAAGCCAGTAGGCCGTCTCCTCAAGCTCCTGCATTCCACTTTCGATCTTGCTTACAAATTCTGCCGTTGACCTGGCTCGCCTGGCCTCTCGATAGTTTGCTCCCACGGATGT
>CAYRZX010000520.1:0-3514 GCA_964428665.1 uncultured Gemmatimonas sp. | reverse complement strand
GAGACGAACCCGAAGGCCAGGCCGTGGGCGATGTTGTAGGTGAGGGGCAGGCCGACGAGGGTCAGGAAGGCGGGGATGCCCTCGCTGGCGTCGTCCCAGCCGACCTTCAGGAGGCTTTTCGCCATCATGAAGCCGACCAGGACCATCACCGGCGCGGTGACGGGATAGAGGTAGTGGGTCGGCGTGACGGGGTAGCCGCCCCCGACCATTTGCACGACCGGGATGAAGAAGAGGGCCAGCAGGAACAGGAGGCCGGTGAGCATGTTCGCCAGGCCGGTGCGGCCCCCTTCGGCGACGCCGGCGTTGCTCTCGATGTAGCTGGTGACGGTGGAGGTCCCGCAGATTGCGCCGAGGGAGGTTCCGATGGCATCGGCCATGAGGACGCGGCCCGCGCGGGGGATTTTTCCGTCCTTCAGGAATCCGGCCTGGGCGCTCACGCCGATGACGGTGCCGACGGTGTCGAACAGGACCATGTAGAGGAAGATGAAGGTGACCAGGGGGAGGCCGAGCGCGCCCCGCACGTCCATCTGAAAAAAGGTGGGGGCCATGGAGGGCGGGGAGCTGACGAGGCCGTGAAACTCGACCAGGCCGAAGGGGAGGCCGAGGACCGCGGTGGTCAGCATCCCGTAGAGGATCGCCCCTTTCACCCTTCGGATCATCAGGACGGAGGTGAGGGCCAGGCCGGCGAGCGCCAGGAGGACGGGGGGCTGTTTGAGGTCGCCGAGCTGGACCAGGCTGCCGGGGGCGCCGACGATGAGGCCCGCCTGCTGGAGGCCGATGAAGGCGATGAAGAGGCCGATGGCCGCGCCGATGGCGTGCTGCAGGGAGGGGGGGACGGCCTCGATGACCATCTCGCGGATGCGGAAGGCGGACAGGAGGAGGAAGGCGATGCCGGACAGGAAGACCGCGCCGAGCGCGACCTGCCAGGAGACACCCATGCCCAGCACGACGGTGTAGGCGAAGAAGAAGTTCTCGCCCATGCCGGGGGCCAGGGCGATGGGGTAGTTGGCGAAGAAACCCATGATGAAAATGGCGACGGCGCTGGAGATGCAGGTGGCCGCCATGACGGCCCCGAAGTCCATGCCCGCCTGCGACAGGACCGCGGGCTGGACGAAGATGATGTAGCTCATGGTCAGGAAGGTGACCAGGCCGGCGCGCAGCTCCGTGCGCACGGTCGTCCCGTTCTCCCGCAGTTTGAACAGGCGTTCCAGGAGGGCCGGGGTCCTCGATATCTCCATCGCCTCAGCCATGAAACCCCCTTATCGGAACGCCGGCGCGTCCAGGTCCATCCCCAGCATCTCGCGGACGCGGCGCACGTAGTAGGTGAAGCTGTCCAGAGAGGTCTCCGGCACGACGCGGTGGTCCAGCCCGGCGATGTAGCCCCCGCTCTCGACCATCGGTTTCAGACGATAGTCCAGCTCCAGGTCTATGGCCTCGCGCGGGGACAGATCCCTCTCTTCGGTCCCCGGCACGAGCGAGACGGGGCGATCCATCAGGGCCAGCTTGTTGAGGCCACGCGAGAAGGCCATGTGCTGTCTGTACTGTCTGCGATACGCCACGATGTCGTTCCCGGCCCTCACCTCCATCGGCAGGCAGACGTTGACACCGGCCTCGATCAGGAGGGGGAGGAGCTCCGCCACGTTCCCGTCGGTGTCCACGGAGAAGACGCGCGTGCCGTGGTCCCGGTAGAGGCGGATGAGCCGCTGGTAGTGGGGGAGGATGAACTCCCGGTAGGTGGATGGGCTGATCATCATGCCGTTGCGGTAGCACATGTCCTCGCCCATGTGCATCACGTCCACATGGACCTTCTCCAGCAGCCGCTCGCTGACGGCGTAGAGCAGGTCCGCATAGGTCCGGAGAAAGTCGTGGAGGAGTTCCGGCCGCTCGTAGTAGGCCACGCAGAGGCCCTCGTCGCCCATCAGGTCGCGGGGGAACCAGTAGAACCCCATCCAACCGGCGCTGATGGGCCAGCCGTTCCGGCGCATCTCCTCGCAGCGCGCCAGCCACCCCTCCCCGAACCGTTGCTCGTCGAACTGGAGGCGGCGCTTGTAGTCCGCGAAGTCCTCCGGTTTCTGGATGGGGAAGTCCACGGGGAGGGCCAGGGAGGTGACGCCCTTCTTCAGCTTCCGGACGACGCCCAGGTTGTCCCGCGTGACGAGGAGGTCGTCGGTCTCCTCAAGCGTGGCCGGCTCGAAGGCGGGGGAGAGGCCGAAGTTCACGGGCAGGCCGGGCCGGCGGGGCGTGAACCCGAAGTGGGCCTTGAGTTTCTCGTCCCCGTAGGTCCCTTCCACGGTGACCTCCGGCGGGAGGCCCTCGGCGCGCCAGCGCTCCAGGGTCCCCGGCATCAGGCCGTAGGAATGCTCGAAGGGGAGGTGGTCCGGTCTGCCGAAGGTGAGGGACTCGATGAGGCGTTCGCGCTCGGTCATGCTGTCTGGCATTGGGACTCTCTATGGCAGCTTATTCACGACCTGCATCAGCGCCTTCATGTAGCCCAGCGCGAAGGCCATGCCGCAGCGCCGGAAGGGGGTGTCGCCGGACACGCGGGGGGAGTGGTCGGGGGTCATCACGCCGTCGAAGCCGACCTCCCTGTAGGCCCGCATCGCGGCCAGCATGTCCACGTCCCCCTCGTCGATGAAGACCTCGTCGAACTTCGGGAAGCGGCCCCGGACGTTCCGGAAGTGGACGTAGAAGATCTTCTTCAGTCCCCCGAAGTAACGGATGGCCTCGACGGCCCGGTCCGGCCCCATCTCTGCGACGGTCCCCTGGCAGAACTCCAGGCCGTTGGAGGGGCTGGGGATGGCCTCGATCAGACGCCTCAGGCCCTCGTGGCTCGTCAGGATGCGGCCCGTGCCGCGCAGCTCCTCCGCCGGGGGGTCGTCCGGGTGGGCGGCCAGCCTCACGCCGGCTTGCTCCGCGACCGGGAGGACCCGCTCCAGAAAGTAGAGCAGGCGCGCCCACATCTCCTCGGCGCTCACCTGACCTGTCTCCACGATCGGGGCGTCTTTGACCAGGTCGTGGTCGTAGCTCTTGATGCCGGCCCCCCCGCGTCCCCCGCCGCTGGCGTAGGCCCGCCAGTGCCCCCAGACGCCCGCGACGCTGAAGTAGTAGCCCAGGATCGGGAACCCCGCCCGGCCCATGTTCCGGACGGTCTCGCAGACCTTTTCGATCTGCTCGTCGCGGCCAGGGGCGGCGTGCAGGATTTTGTCCCAGTGGTCCGCGGGCAGGTTCTCGATGCCGGCCACCTTCAGGCCGTGGGACTCGATGAGCTTCCGCAGTCGCAGCAGGTCGATGAACTCCAGCACGCCCCGGTCGCCGAGGCGGGGGCTGTGCAGGATCACGTGTGTCACGCCGAGCTGGAGGGCGTAGCGGAGGTTCTCCTCGGTCAGGTCATTGAGGCTGAAGCCGAGCGCGAGTTTCATGACGGATCTCTTTCGAAGAACGGGTTTCCCCTTACCGGCCTTCCCACCTTTCTTGCTTGCCCAAGAAAGGTGGGGCCAAAGAAGGGCACTCCTCA
>CAYRZX010000519.1:0-3559 GCA_964428665.1 uncultured Gemmatimonas sp. | reverse complement strand
GCTTCCTCCAGCTCGAAGAGGAGGAGGTCGGACAGCGACGACTGGGTGCCCTCGATCTGCGAGGAGAGCACGGCCTCCTTGCGGACGTAGGTGTAGAGGAACAGGCCGGTGTCCGGCAGGAGGGTCGTGAGGCTGTCGAGACGGCCCAGCGAGAGCACGGCGCTTTCAAGGATCTGCTGGAGACGGCCGTCCAGGACGAGGGGCGGGTCCGGCGGCAAAGGGACCGGGACAAATGCCTGTACGGTCTCTCCCCCGGCGGTCGTTACATCGTAACATCCTGTTTTTCCTCGTTTCACGGCGCAACTGACCTTATTAAGGGAACTTTTATAACGGCGATTATTATTAAGATTTATGGTCTAAATTTAAATAAAAAGACCCCGTCTGGCAAATGATTTCCACAAGAACCTCTCCTGGTGGCCTGCGACAATTGAAAAACGCCAGATGTAGTTGAAGACGTTTCCCGATAGCTATATACCTTGTGGCTCAATGCTCTTTGCAATTACCGTAAGCCACCAGGCACGAACTTAGCGGCCTTTTCACCTTTTCCCTTGCGTCCTCCATCCCGGTTTGCTATCTTTGGATGTTTGTTAAGTCTGTTTTGCGCCAGTAGCTCAAGCGGATAGAGCAATGGATTTCTAATCCATGGGTTGCGGGTTCAAGTCCTGCCTGGCGCGAGAGCGTCAGATCGTACGGTGGGCGTAGCTCAACTGGTTAGAGCTCCTGACTGTGGCTCAGGAGGTTGGGGGTTCAAGTCCCCTCGCTCACCCCAAAAACTAAAGGGTTACGTCAACTGAGACGTAACCCTTTTGGGTTGAGGCGCCCGGAGATGCAGTTAGACCCGGCCCCTTGAACGATAGCTCTCGATCAGAATCTCCGATATCTCCCGCCGGATCACCCGTTCGTCGGGCACTTCTCCCTTTCGGAACATCTCCCGCAGCGCCGAGCCGCTGATGGAGACCATCTTCCACCCCTTTTGACCGTGTTCGTCGACCAGCCCCACCCGCCCCAGCTCCTCATAGTAGGCCGCAAACCCGATGTTGCAACTCTGGATCAGCAGCTCTCCGTTGAGGTTCTTGAATTTCTCCTGGGCATCGAAGTCCCCCCAGATTGGCGTCTTGTCGTCGAAGGGGGCGTCGGCGTGCCTTCGCCCGATGACGATGTCGGTAAAGCCCAGGTTCTGGCGATAAATGGCGTGCATGATCGCCTCTTTAGGGCCGGCGTAGAACATCTTGATGTCCAGGGCGATCAGGAGGAACTGATCCGTGAGGTCGTAGCCCTTTGACCTCCAGAGCGCCTCGTCCTTATCCCCCTGTCCGAGAAGACGCTTTTCGACCAGCGCCCGGTAGCAGCGCATCCGGGTCCTGGCGTCCACGTCGTCCGACTTTGTCTCGCCCACGAGCGGGTTGAGGACGACCCCTGTGAAGTGGCCCTCCCGCGTCAGGCGCTCCATCCCGGCGACGAGGGCATATTCGTGCGCCCGGTGGAGGGGGTTGCGGGTCTGAAAGGCCAGGATGCGCTCCCATTTTTTTTCCGCAAACAGGGCGCGGGTCTGTCGCGGCGTCAGCAGGTATTGCCCGTAGTCCGGATGCATAGGCTGCGGCAGGACGCGGACATCGCCCCCCAGCAAAAAGTCGCGCGGGTCTTCCAGGACGATGCGCGCCCCTGGATGATCTGTCCGGGGTGTCCCGTAGACTCGCTCGTTATACTTTGTCTTGTCAAACTTGAACAGGTCCGAGACCTTCAGCGCGCCGGCCACGGCCCCCGACTCTGTGACCAGCGCCACGGTCTCACCCGGCTCTATGGCCTTTGCGTCCTGCTCTGACACTGGCAACGACAGCGGAATCGTCCACGCAGAGGCCTTCCCGTCCCGCAGGATATGCTCCTCTTCCAGGACACGGTTGAACGCCGTCTGATCCATGAACCCCGTCAGCGGACTCAGGGTCCCGTCCCCGATCCGGTTCAGGATGGAGAGGTCGCCATTGCCGATCGTTATCCGCTTGAGTCCTTCGGCGGACCTGAGGAAGTCTTTCGCCTCTGATTCGGGAATCATCCGGTCCACCGGCTCGCTCAGGCCGCCGTGGACCGGTATCGGTGCAAACATATTCACTCCTTAAAACGAAGAGGTAAGGGGTTTTAAAAGACTACATAGTCTATTGAATTAGTCAAACATAACTTTATGCCCGATGTTCGTCAAGTTGTTTTTGTCCACCGTACCCATAAAGGGTTGACAGCGGTCATCTCAAAAATTAGCGGACTGTGTCAGGAGGGCTATGGGCCAGGTCGTATCCTTTGAGGGGCTTCAGGAGGCTGTGGCCGAGGTCCGGGGAAAGGGGGGGCGGGTCGTCTTTACGAACGGCTGTTTCGACGTCCTCCACCGGGGACACGAGGTGTACCTCACAGAGGCCAGAGGGCTGGGGGACCTTCTGGTGGTGGGGTTGAATGACGATGCCTCGGTGCGGCGTCTGAAGGGGCCGGGGCGTCCCGTCAACCCGGCCGGGGTCCGGGCAGCGGCGCTCTGTGCCCTGCCGTGCGTGGATTACGTCTGTGTCTTTCAGGAGGATACGCCGGAGCGGCTGATCAGGGCGATCCGTCCGGATGCGCTGGCCAAGGGGGGGGACTACCGGGTCGAGGAGGTGGTGGGGGGGGATTTCGTGCGATCCTACGGGGGCCAGGTCGTGACGCTGACTTACGTCGAAGGGGTCTCGACAACGGACATCTTGCGAAGAATAAAGGATGTTGGCATGACATCAGAAAATCCTTGACATGGCGTAATATTGTCATATCTTTGTTGTGTTCATGATAGTTAAATAGTCAAACCGCGCAGACCGGGAGGGGAAAGGAGGTCCAAGGGGAGATATATCCCAAAAGGTTTGTTTTATAGATGAGGTTGAGATGGGGGCATTGAGGAGTCGGCCATTCGGGAAGGAGGCGGTCGTTTGATCAAAAAGATGCAATTTGTTGGGGTTCTGGCCGTTGCGCTGCTGGTCTGGGCCTCCGCCGCGCCGGGGGCGGAGAAGACGCACACGGGGTTCGGGGTGTTCGGCAACCTGGACGTGCCGGTGCTGAGCCTGAGCAAGTGGTATTCGCAGGCCCCCAAGTTCGGGGCGACGATCCTGCACGCCCCGAACGAGAACTACACGATGGAGGTGGAGTATCACTACGCGCCCTTCCGCAACGGCAAGATCGAGAAGAAGACGTTTATCTGGTCGGTGGACCAGAAGGCCTACGACAGTCCCAACGCCAAATCGGAGATGACGGTTCAGAGCCTGCTGTTCAATTTTCTGTTCCGGTTAGGGGACAAGGGGAGGCAGTTTGAGGGGAAGGGGGCCTCGCCCTACGTCGTGGTGGGGGGCGGGTTTGTGGGCTACCGGAACGAGGTGAGCGGGCTGGCATATCCGTTCCAGACGAAGGCGCCTCTTAACCGGAATCCCTGGCCGGCCAGCGAGACGCGGAACGGTCAGGTGGGGGGGTTGATCGAGCCGGAGGTGGACCGCCGGGTGACGGTGGGGGTGGACTTCGGGGTCGGGGTGGAGAAGTTTATGTCTGCGGGGGTGTCCTT
>CAYRZX010000518.1:0-3596 GCA_964428665.1 uncultured Gemmatimonas sp. | reverse complement strand
TTCCTGCAACCTGAACTCTTTCAGCCCTGTAGGCATCTTCTGGAATTATCAGAAGAAGTCGCCTTCACTGACAGGACGCGGGAAGTGTTTGCTTTGCGGGTCACGCAAAACATTAACGAAGTCCGGCGGAAGTGTTGCCGATAGCAGAACAGTCTGCACTTGCCGCTCATAAGTCAGTTTCTTCAGCACAAACCAGAAGTGTGAGAAGGTGGTTTCCTCGTAGGCGTGTGCCTCGTCAAAAATCAACAGCGGTTTGCGGTCATCGCCCATACCCACAATGCGATACGGGAATAGGTAGCCAAATCGTCTTTTCCCGTAGCCAAACATCCGGTAAAGGAACTTATCCAGATTTGTGAGGACGATGTCCGCATGGTAGTAGGACAAGTCATCCTCGTCGCCCGTGTCCACTGCGATATGCTTTTGCGCCTCTTCTATGGTGTGGCTTTTTACTTTACACCATAAGTTGACTACTCGCTCCCATTGGTCTTGCAGCAACGCCTTTGTCGGATATAGCAGAATCAACCGCTTGCCCGTTGCCAATGCAGGCAGTAACGCCGCCTCTGTCTTCCCGCTGCCTGTGCCTGCGGCGATGATGACATTCCTGTGAGGGTTCTGTAGCGTTATTTGCTGCCACGCTTCCTCCTGGAAAGCACGTGGCTCAAATCCCGTGATCTGCCTGAAATTGTCTTTGATTTCGTTTGAGTTCATGTTTACCTTCGTTTCCGACTCAGCAAACATGTTGTCCGGCCCCCTCCTCCGGCCCACCCCGGCGGACGCCGACGACCCTCACCGACTTTCCCCTCTCCCCTCCCACTCCCGAACCGGAGAAGGGGAGAGCCGGCGAACCGGGGAGCGGGCTCTTTTCCACGCGAACTGCTCAATACCCGCGAACCGTAACGATTCCCTGCTTGCTTTGCCGCCCGGACTGTGGTATTTTTATGGCGTTGTCCAATCGCGCGATAAGGGGACGCAGGAGGCCGCCATGAATTCACGAGTCCTGGAAAGTAAAGTCCAGGGAGAAGGAGGTCGATCATGACCGAACGCATTGTCAGCAATCCCGGCATCCTGGGCGGAAAGCCCGTCATCCGGGGAACCCGGATCAGCGTGGAAGTGATCCTTGAACTATTCGCTTCAGGGGCCAGTTATCAGGATATTCTGGCGGCATATCCCCATCTCACCGCCGAGGACATAAAAGCTGCGCTGCGTTACGCCTCTCACTTCCTCAAGAATGAAGTGGTGCTGGAACTTGAGGATGCGACCACGTGAGCCGATTCCAGTACTCCATGGTTCCTGGTCATCGAGGCGACCGTTAGGCCAGGGTCGCCCCGTCAGTTGAGGTCGCTGATGCCCCAAATATACGAAGGTTCGGCCCGTTTGTGACCGGATTTTCAGCGGTTATGCCTTTACCCTGATCCTCCCCAGCCCGAACGTCGTGTTCTTCCCCACGTGGACGACCTCCGCGGCCTTCAGCATCGCCCCGAACCGGCCCAGGTCCCCCCGGTATCTCGCCTCCCCCACGATCCCGCCAAGCTTCATCCGTTCTCCCTGCCGGGACGAATACCGCTCCCGGTCCTCCCAGCGCGTCCGGTCCTCCGCCAGCGTCACGCCCCTCGCCGCCTCGATCTCCGCTCGATAATCGACCTCCAGATTCGCCCCGCAGTGAAAGGTCATCAACGACGAAATCCGGCGCAGCGCCGCCCGGCAGAGGAGATGAAATTCCGGCTTATCCTGCAACCGCTCCTCCCCGGTCAGGCGCGTGGGCGTCAGGAACGCCACCGTCGCCTCCTCCCCGATCCCCTGCCCGGCCTCCGTCAGCTCCTCCCCCGTCACGGCCAGGTCGCACGCCCTCACCATCCCGTCCGCGCCGGAGTAGACCTCCGCCTCCGCCCCGGTCAGCGGATGTTGCGCCGCGACCCGCTCCAGACGGAACCGGCCCCGTCCCCTGCCGATCCCCTCCTCGCCCAACGCCCGGAAGGTCAGGATGAAGTAAGGGAGATAGTCGATCCCCCGGCCCACCAACACCAGCCCTAACGCCATCCCCTCCCCCGGCCCGAACGCCTCCTGCCGGGTCTCCGGCGGCTCCAGCACGAACGGCCTCGGGATGTCGCTCAGGTTGCGCAACTGCTGCGCCCCAGGCGGCGGCGAGGTCTCGAAGATGTAGCCGTAGGGACACGCGGCCCCGATCCGGCACCGCTCCCGGCACTGCCCCGGCATCGCGCACGCGATCCGTTTGAAGATTCCCCCGAACCCCCCCCGGAACGTCGAGCCCTTGTAAGGCGGCAGACAGAGCCCTGTCTCCGCCCGGATGTCCAGCCGGTAGCAGGCGACCCGGAGCCTGTCCAATGCCCCCTTATCCACGTCCGTCCCCCTTCCGGTACACCTCCGCCGCCTTTTGCATGTCCACCGCGATCTGTTTCCTCAACTCCTCCGGCTCGATCACCTCGCAGTCCGGCCCCCACCCCCTGATCCAGGGGACCATTTCCAGCGTGTGGCTCACCCGCAGGGTCATGACGCACCCCCCATCCGGCCTGTCCGTCACTCCTGTCACCCTCGGCCAGTCCGCCTCCCGGATGCGGTAGGCCACGCGGGGCGCGAACCGCAGCTTCACCTCCTTGGGCGGATGCCCCCCCATCACCCCCCAGGCGTCCGCCAGGAAAGCGTAGGGATCGAACCCTCCACGAATCTCGAAGCCCGTGTCCAGCAGCCGGATCGCCCCGATCCGCTCGACCATGAACGTCCGGACCTCCCCCTCCAGATGGTCGTGTCCGATGACGTAGCAGGCGTAGCCGTAGGGGGACGGCGCAATGAAGTAGGGATCAAACGTCCGCTCCTTCGCCTCCCCGGTCCTGGGGTTCTCATAGCGCAGCCAGACCTGCTTCCGGTCCGCCCACGCCCGCGTCAGCGTCTCCAGCGCGGTCAGGAAGGCCGGGGACTGCCGCCGCCGGGCCGCCTCCCGCGCCGTCTGCGCGACGTGCGACCCCACCGCCTCCGGCATCGCGCCGGCCAGCTTGTCCATCGCCGAGGCCGCGTGCGGGTTATGCTTATCGCTGTGCGCGGACAGCAGCCGGGCAGCTAAGTAGAGCGCCAGGGCCTCGTGCAGGGTCAGGCGCACGGTCGTCAAGTACTTGTCCCGGTTCAGGCCGAACCGCCCGTCCTTTTCCCAGACCGGGACCTCCATCCCGGACAGCGAGGCAATGTCCCGGTAGACCGTGCTCCGGTGCCTGCCGAGTTTCGCCGCAATCTCGGGGACCGTCATCCCGTGAAGGGACTGGTACAGAAGGCGTTCGACGGAGTTGAGCCGTTCCGCGCGGGCCAGCGCACGTTCCATGAAGGGTCCTCCTCGCCCGAAATATAAAGCCCCCCTGTCGCACCTACTGCGACAACAGGTAAAATTTTTGCCACCCGGCGACCCATACGTCCACAAGATAACCCCCGGCGCTCGCGGAGGCCAGAAAAAACCCGGCCTGCGCTTTGGCCTTGCGTCGCAGCCGGGAACACGGTATTTTGAAGTTCGATGCAATCCCGCAAACTCATCATCCCGCCCGCCTCGGCAAAGGCGTTTGAGGTCCGGCAGGGCCAGACCCTGCGCGTCGTGG
>CAYRZX010000517.1:0-3614 GCA_964428665.1 uncultured Gemmatimonas sp. | reverse complement strand
AGGACAGACGCCTCTGCGCCATCCTCGACGGATGCCCAGGCCCCATCAGGTTTCAGGTTGGCAGTCCTCAAATACCGCCGCGTCTTGCCGTCCTCATAGACGACGTGGGTCAGACAGTGGACCCGCAGGGATGATCCTGTGCCCCCTCCGGCCCCGAGACAGGTGACCGCGCCGGGGACGTCATCCTTCTGGAGTTCGGTCAGCAGGGCATCCACAAGGGGATGCCCTATCCCCAGGAGCCCGGCCTGTCTCCGCCGCATGGCAAGTTTCCGGTCAAAGGTCACGTTGCGGTAGCTGCGCTCCACCTTCGGGTAGCCCTGGAGCCTGGAGGGGACCTCGATCCGGTAGAACTCCCCGTCCGGCAGGATCGCCCCGCCCAGCCGGGGCAGGGCGGCCAGGCAGAAGTCCCGGAGGTCCTTTAGCGTAAACCGCCCTCGAAGGGCAGCGTAATGGGCCAGGTTGAACCCTTCGAGGTCCTGGGCCAGGGACCGGAGGGCCTCGCTGGCCCGGCGGGCGCGCTCCATCGCCTCGGCCATCTCCCGCTCCGTGCGGGTGTAGTCCCGGTCGATCAGGGCCTTCTTGTAGAGGTCCTGATAGCTGGGCGAGGCCCCCAGGAAGCCGAGGATCTCGGACCGGAAGTCCTCCGTGGCCTGGCCGGTGACGGGATCGACCTTGCCAATCGTCCGGGCGATCTCCAGCAGTTTATGCTCCAGGAGGGCGTAAATCTGCTGCTCGACCGTGTCCTCGGCCACCAGGTTGTAGACCTGCGCGGTGTCCTGCTGGCCGTAGCGGTGGATGCGCCCGATCCGCTGCTCCACGGCCATCGGGTTCCAGGGCAGGTCGTAGTTGAACAGGATGCGGGCGCACTGGAGGTTGATGCCCTCTCCCCCGGCGGAGGTGCTGATCAGGAACTGAGCGCCGTCCGGCTCCCAGAACGCCTCGACCGCCGCGATCTTGTCCGCCAGAGGCCCGCCCTTGACGGTCACCATGGCCTCCGCTCCATAGACCTTGGCCAGCTCCTCACGCAGGTATTCCAGCGTCTCCCGGTACTGGGTGAAGAGAATGAACTTCTCTCTAAGGTTGTCCCGGCGCAACTCCTCAATGGCCCGGATCAGCGTGTCGAACTTCCGGTCCGTGCCGTCCGGCACGAGCCGGATCAGCTCCCGGACGCGGGCCGCCTCGCCGGGGATCTCGGTGTCCGCGTAGATGACCTCTCCCCCCTCCTCGTCCCCGTCCAGCGCCCAGGCCGTCTCCTCCTCCGCCACCTTCCACGCCAGCCGCTGCTTGAGCTGGGCCACGTGCGCCCCGGCCTCGGCCCACTGCGCCCCACCCGGTGGGATACCCTGGACCTGAATGGCCAGGGACCGCATCTCCTGCTCCAGCGCCTGAATCCTCTCCGCCGCCGTCGTGTCCCCCTTCCGGGCCGCCCGCTCCTCCAGGGCCATCTGCTGCCGGGCCAGGAGCACGAGCAGGCGCCTGCGCAGGGCCTGCCGGATGGCGCGGGGGCTGGAGGCCATGATCTTCTGGAAGGTGGCCATCACGAACCCGATGGCCCGCTGGCTGGAGGTGGTCCTGGTCTCCCCAACACCTGCCGCCCCATAGCCCTCCCGCAGGTATTCGGTCAGCCGGTCGTAGAAGGCCCGCTCCCGGTGCGCCATCGCAAAGACCTGGCTGTGGACCTGCCGGCGCATGAAGATCGGCTGCCCCTCGGCGTCCGTGACCTCCCGCTTGATGCGGCGGATCATGGCGCGGTTGAGGAGGCCCCGGTGGTCGAGCATCGCCTCCGGGGAGTCGAACAGGCTGTCATCCAGAAGCTGGATGAGAGACCAGAACTGGAAGGGGTCCCCCTGATGCGGGGTCGCGGACAGGAACAGCAGGTCCCTCGTCCGGCCCCGGAGCGTCTCCGCCAGGCGGTAGTTCTGCGTGGCGTTGACCTTCCCCCCGGCCCTCGTGCGGCTCAGGTGGTGGGCCTCGTCAAAGACGACCAGGTCCCAGCGGGTCGAGGTCAGGCGCTCCTTGCGGCGGGGCTGCTTCAGCCGGTCGATGCTGGCGATCACCCTCGGATGGGTCTCCCAGACGCCCGGGTTGGCGTCCGTGAAGTCGATGCCCAGGATGTCGAAGTGGAGCCCGAAGCATTCGGCAAGTTCCCGCTGCCAGTTGCGCGTCAGCCCTGCCGGGGTCACGATCAGGACGCGCCCGGCCTCGCCCCGGGCCACCAGCTCCCGGATGACCATGCCCGTCTCGACGGTCTTGCCCAGGCCCACCTCATCGGCGATCAGGAACCGCCTTCGGGGCGAGGCCACCACGTCGTAGGTCAGCAGAATCTGGTGCGGGAGCAGGTCCGTCCGGCTGGCGGAGAGTTCCCCGCCGGAGTTGGTCAGGGGGAACTGAAAGGCAAGCTGCTTGAGGACATAGTCGAGGGGGTCGTCGAAGTCGCCTCTGACCAGGCGCTCCCACAGGTCAGGGGCAGGTTCGAGGCGGCTGAGCGGGAGGGTCTCCAGGCGGCGGCCGTCCGGGCCTTCAAATGCGATGTCCGCCTGGAAGTCCGGGCCGGTCTCCCGGACCCGCAGCACCTCGCCGACGCCCAGGTCAGGCCGGCCCTTGACGCGCACGTAGCTGCTGACCCCGATCTCGGACACGACTCGCTATCCTCCGTGGGTCAGGTTGAAGCTGGCGAGGTAAAAACGCCGCCCCTCCGGGTCGGTCTGAGGCGGCGGAGCGCCGAAGATGCGGCCAATGGGGAGGCGAGCGCCCCGGTAGTCCGACCAGAGGTCCTCCCCGCGTTGAAGCTGACCTCGAAAGACGACATACACATCCGCGAGCCGGTTCTGGAGGGATGATGCCGCAGCCCGAAGCCGACGGTGGATCTCCCATGCAAGGGCGTCCGCCTCCCCGCCTGCGGCGAACAGGACCTCCTCCAGACCGAAGACGGTCACGCTCCAGAGCCGGGGGATATGTGGCTCCTCCTCGCTCAATTCGCGCAGGAAGTCCAGAAACCCGACCTTCTCGGACGGACGGCCCTCGTCCTCCGGGATGGGCGTCCCCTGCTCGATCAGGTGATAACCGGGCATTATACCCCCCCTTTGAACAGCGGCCCGATCTCCATCATATCCAGGACCTTCCGGCACGCCGGGGCCAGGCCCCTGTTCCGGCCCTCCAGGTACTCCAGCGCGGCGCGGATTTGAGGCGTGTCGCCCCGGAAGCGGTCCAGCCACGGCACGACGTTCTCCCCCGCCTCGACCAGGCCCAGGAGCAGATGCACCCGGTCGATGAAGAGCGTGCCCCGCTTCTCCTTCGGTCGCTCGACCTCCCCGAACAGGTTGACCTGGGGAGGCCCTGCCCCATCCCGGAAGCGTTCCATCAGTTCGGTCAGCCGCTCGGCGGGTTGCTTGACCTCGTAGGTGCGTCCGCGTCCGGCCCTCCCCTTGATCATCAGTCCGGCGTCGAGGAGTTCAGAAGGCTCCAGGACGCCCCGCGTGGCCTTTGACACGTCGTCAACTTTGACCTCCCGGACCGCGCACAGCGCCCGCAGGTAGACCCGGCTCTCCGGGTCCACATCCTCCAACTCCGAGGGCAGGGGCCGATCCCGCTCGGTCATCTGGTCCGCGATGTCC
>CAYRZX010000516.1:0-3615 GCA_964428665.1 uncultured Gemmatimonas sp. | reverse complement strand
TCGCCCGGTGGACCTCCAGGGACCGATGGCTGTCCAGAATACTCCGTCCCGTCATGATATATCCCCTCTATCCCCTCACGCTCCTCACCGGTCGCTCACGCTCCCGGCTCTGATGCCTTTCCGTCTGCCGTCTGCCGTCTGCCGTCTCACACCCTTATCGGATACCTCCCGTACTCCCGGCACGCCTCGTAGAACGCCAGGACATTCTCCACCGGCGTGCTGGGCGTGACCTCGCTCGACGACCCGATGAAGTGCCCCCCGCCCGGCGACGCGGCCCGCACGCACGCGCGCACCGCCCTTCGCACATCCTCCACGGACCCCAGCGGCAACACCTGCGAGCAGTCCACGTTCCCCACCAGGATCAGCCGCCCCCCGTAGCGCCGCTTCAGCCGCCCGATGTCCATGCCCGCCGCCGGCTCGATCGGGTTCAGCCCGTCGATCCCGGCCTCCACCAGATCGTCCAGGATCTCCGTCAGGTCCCCGTCCGAGTGATAGATGACCCTGATCCCCGCCTCCTTCAGCGGCCTCATCATCCGCTTCAGACAGGGGAGAAACGTCTCCCGCAAAAATTTCGGCGAGAACATCAGCCTCCCCTTGTAGGCGATGTCGTCCCCGATGAAGAACAGCGGGCAGAGCCGGGCCTGGGCCGCGGCGCGGGCGTGGCAGACCGCGTTGTGATTCAGAGCCTCCACGATCCGGTCCACGTCGCTCCGGGCGTCATAGATCGCGTAGGAGAACAGCGTCTGCCCCATCAGCCCGTAAGCCGCGTGGAACCCGCACCCGTGCCCCGGCACGCACATCGTGTGCGGCGCGAACAGCGCCTGTCGCCGACGCATCTCCGCGACCCACGCCGACCGCACCCATGCCTCGTCCACGGCCTTGGGCCGGTAGACCTTCAGGTCGTCCAGACTCCGGATCGGATACCGCGTCACCCACGACGTGAGGCCAGACACCCTCCGGTCCGCCTCCTCCCCCTCCGTCGTCTCCCCCTCATCCTCCTCCCCGAACGACCGGCCGTAGCCCCGGCACAGGTCGATCCCCAGACCGTGGTACACGCGGACTACAGACCGGTCATAGTCATCCCCCGACTGCGCGAAATGGTCCACGATCCCCCGGTTGTCGATGTAGTCCCAGATCGGGACCCGGTCCCCCTCCTCAAACGCCATCGACCGCGCCACCCGCTCCCAGACCTCGTCGCTGACGAACGGCCGACAGGCCCAGTCGTCAGAGGCAGAACCGGAGAGCCGGAGAACCGGAGAACCGGGGAAATGAGTCTCTCCGTTTCTCCGCGTCTCCGCGTCTCCGTTTCGGGGGGTAGGGGAAAGGTAAGGGCCTTCTCCGCTTCTCCGCTTCCCGGTTTTCCCGTACTCCTCCGCCACCTCCACCAGCGCCGCGAAGTTCCTGGCCCCAACCTCCGTGTAGGTCCCCGACGCCGTCCCGCCCAGCAGGAACCCGCCCGGCCCGGCCTTCTCCAGACATTCGCGGGCCATTTGCCGGACCTCCTCTGTGGTCCGCTTCTCCACGACCTCCATGTCGTCCAGATTGCCCACCAGGCAGACCCGGTCCCCGATCTGCCGCTTGGCCTCGGCCAGGTCGCAGTCCCCCCAGGGCGGGGCCTCCAGCGGGTCCAGGGCGTCGATCCCCAGGCCCGCGAACCGCCCCAGGAACTGCGTCACCGGCCCGTGGTTGTGGTAGTAGGCGATGGCGTCATATCGGTGCATCACCGCCACCAGCTCCGTGTCGAACGGCGTCACCAGCGCGTCGAACCCCTTCGGGCCGAGCTGCACCGAGGCGTACTCCCCGCCGATGACCCGAAACGCATCCACCCCCGCCCTGCAGAGCGCCTCCACGTGGGCGTTCGTCCGGTCCGCGGCCACGGCCGTCAGCCTGGCCACCAGGTCCGGCGCGTCCGCCCAGGCCAGGCAGAACCCCTCCGGGGAGAACCAGGACGCCGGCAGGCAGACCGCGTCCGCGATCCCCACCATCACGAGCGCCTCCTCCCCGGCCCGCGCCTTCAGCGCGTGGAACGCCGAGGCGTCCGCCGCCGGAGGGGTGTAGGGGATCGACAGGAACCGCTCCACGTCGTCCAGCGTCTCGAACGGGAACTTCACCGTGGCCGACGTGATCGCCGTGCGCCGCACCTTCCGGGTCAGGTCCCCCTTCGGCGTGCGGATCGTCGTCACCGTCACGTCCCCGTCCCGGACCGAGGCCACCTCCGCCCCGCGCCCCAGAAAGGCGTCCCCCGCGCCCCCCGCCGTCAGGATCGGGTCCGTCTTCCGGATGAACTCCCGGGTGAACGACGCCTCCGGGTCCAGCTTTCCCAGGCCGAACGGCGTGACCGGCGCCCGGTCCGGCGTCTCCAGCCGCATCGCCGCCAGAATCCGCTCTCTCGACGTCATGGTCCTCCTCTCCCCTCCGACCCTATCCTCCGTACCTCCCATACATCTCCGCCGCCCGGACCAGCGCCTCGATGTTCTCCGGCGGCGTGCGTGGCGCCACGGAGCAGGCCGTGCTCAGGATGTACCCGCCCCCCGGCATCCCGACCTCCAGCCGCCTCCGGGCGTCGGCCATCACCTCTTCCGGCGTCCCGTTCAGCAGCGTGTTCACCGGGTCCACGTTCCCCTTGAAAAAGACCCGCCCCCCCACCTGCGCCTTCGCCTCCGCCAGGTCCACCGTGCCCAGCGGCGGAGGGTCCAGCGTGTCGATCCCGTCCATCCCGGCCTCGGCCATCAGCTCCAGCCGGTCCCCGATGGCCCCGCACGTGTGCACGTAGACCGGCAGCCCCTCCGCGTGCACGGCCTCGGCCACGCGCCGCTCGAACGGCATCACGAACCGCCGGTAGTTCGCCCGCGACACGAACCCGCCCCCCGCGAACGCCGAGGAGATCAGCACCGCGTCCACGCCACGCCTGGCCTGCGCCACGCCCCACGCCACGCACGCCCCCGTCAGCCGGTCCAGAATCGCCTCCGCCCGCCCCGGGTCGTCCACCAGCCCCATCAGCCCGGCCTCGTACCCGAACAGCTCCATGTAGTGCGTGAACGGCGAGAAGACCTCCCCGTGCACCGAGACCGTCCCCCCCACGGCGGCCTTCACCAGATCAATGGCGCGGTAAAAATACTCAGGGACATCTTCGGGAGAGGAGAAGGGTCCGGGTCCGGGCTTGCCGGTCAGATAAGGGGTGTGGTAGACGTTCCACGTGTACATCGGGAGCCGATCCAGATCGTCCAGGTCGTCTGGGTCCAGCCGGCCGAACTCCGCCCGCCCCGCCAGCCCCAGGTCTGCGGGCCGGTGCGCGGGGTTGTCGTCCGGCGGGATGACCGTCCGGTCCCCGTTCCTCCAGCGCACGACCTCCCCCTCCGGCCCCTCCTCGATGCCCTCCACCTCCCGCATCCAGCCGGGGTCCCGCCCCGGAATGTTGATCAGCACCCCGTCAAACCCGTAGCGCGCCCGCAGCGTGAGCAGGGCCTCCGCGAACCCCTCGCTCGTGAACCAGACCCGGTGCGCCGGCAGGCCCGCGCGCAGGAAATAGTGGCCCAGCGAAAGCTGGCACATCACCGGCGCCCGGTCCGGCGTCCGGTGTCGCATCGCCAGGGCCATGCGTTCGCGAGAAGTCAT
>CAYRZX010000515.1:0-3615 GCA_964428665.1 uncultured Gemmatimonas sp. | reverse complement strand
ATCCGCGAGAAGGTCGAGTCCACGCCCCTGGTGGACACGCACGAGCACCTGATCGAGGAGTCCACCCGGCTCGCAGGGCCGCAGCCGGGGGGGCGGTTCCCCTGCGACGACTGGGCCTACCTGTTCTACCACTACTCCCTGAGCGACCTGATCTCCGCCGGGATGACGCCGGAGGAGAATGCCCGGCTCTTCTCGATGGAGGCGGACCCTAAGGAGAAGTGGCGCATCTTTGAGCCTTACTTCGAGAGGTGCCGGAACACGGGCTACTTCCAGGCCGTGCTCCACACGATCCGCGATCTCTACGGGGAGGACAGGGTGGACGCCTCCTCGGTCGGTCGGGTCACGGAGAAGATGCGGGGGATGGCCCGGAAGGGGTTCTACGAGGAGGTCCTCCGCAGGCGGTCGAACGTGGCGTCGTGCCAGGTGAACTCCCTGGAGGGGCCGCTGTTCATGGAGACGGAGTACCCGACGCTGCTGTATCAGGACCTGAGTTTCGTGGCCATGAGCACGGGGCTGGACCTGAAGAAGCTGTCCGGGGAGTCGCAGCTCCCGGCGGAGACGCTCGACCAGTGGCGCCGGATCATCGACTGGTACTTCGAGCGCTACGGCGCGAAGGCCGTGGCGGTCAAGAACCAGAGCGCCTACAGCCGGCGGCTGAACTATGAGAAGGTCCCGAAGGAGGACGCCGCGCCGCTGTTCGCGCGTTATGCGAAGGGGGAGAAGCTGGCGGAGGGGGAGATGAAGGCGGTGCAGGACCACCTGTTCCGGTATTGCGTGCAGAAGGCCACGGACTACGGCCTGCCGGTCAAGCTCCACACGGGCTACTACGCCGGGGCCAACGGCATGCCCCTCGAACGCCTCCGGCAGAACGCGGGGGACCTCTGCCCCATCCTGCGGGACTTCCCGAAGACAAAGTTCGTGCTCATGCACATCGGCTACCCCTACCAGGACGAGTTCATCGCCCTGGGAAAGCAGTACACGAACGCCTACATCGATCTCTGCTGGGCGTGGATCATCAGCCCGGTGGCCTCGGTCCGGTTTCTGAAGGAGTTTTTGACCACGGCCCCGGTGTCGAAGGTGTTCACGTTCGGGGGGGACTACGTCACGGCCGAAACGGTCTACGGGCACAGCAGGATCGCCCGGATGGGGATCGCGCAGGCCCTGACGGAGCTGGTGGACGAGGGGTGGATGACGGAGCGGGAGGCCCTGGCCACGGCGGAGCGGATCATGCGGGGCAATGCGTACGAGGTGTTCACGAGGTTAAAGGAATAGGAGTCCTTTATGCTTCCCTTTTCATCGCACGTGAACGGCTACCACGACGCCTCGGACCAGGTGGTCCACGACCTGCGACGGCGGGCCGAGGCGCACTTCCGCCGACAGGAGGCCGAGCGGGCGGAGGTCAGGACGGTCGCGGCGTTCGAGGCGCGGCGGGCGCGCATCCGGGGGTCCTTTCTGGAGGCGATGGGCGGCCTGCCGGAGGAGCGGACGCCGCTCAACCCGGTCTGCACGGGCCGGGTCGACCGGGGGCGCTACGTCATCGAGAAGGTCGTCTACGAGAGCCTGCCGGAGTTCTACGTCACGGCCGCGCTCTACGTCCCGAAGGGGATCGAGAGGCCCCGGCCCGGGGTGCTGTTCGTGTGCGGGCACAGCGACGAGGGGAAGGCGTATCCGGTCTACCAGGCCGTGGCCGTGGACCTGGCGGAGAACGGGTTCGTGGTGCTGGCGATGGACCCGCCGGGGCAGGGGGAGCGGTTCCAGTACTTCGACCCGGAGACGGGGAGGAGGATCGTGGGGGGATGCACGGTGGAGCACACGTACGCCGGGGTTCAATACATGCTCACCGGGGCGAGCGTGGGGAGGCACTTTATCCACGACGGCATCCGGGGGGTGGACTACCTGACGACGAGGCCGGAGGTGGACGCCTCGCGGATCGGGCTGACCGGGAACTCGGGCGGGGGGACGCAGTCGTGCCTGCTGATGATGTCGGAGCCCCGGTTCGCCGCGGCCGTGCCCTGCACGTTCGTGATGACGCTGGAGAGCTACATGAAGACGGGGCAGGCGCAGGACGCGGAGCAGATCGTGCGGGGGTGTATGGCCTTCGGGCCGGACCACGACGACTTCCTGACGGCGATGGCCCCGAGGCCGGTGCTGGTGGGCGCGGCGGCCTACGACTTCTTTCCGGTCGAGGGGGCGATGGAGGCCGTGCGGCGGGCGAAGGCGGTGTACGGGCTGTACGGGGCGGAGGAGAAGGTGGACATCCACGTGGCGCCCACGCGGCACTCCTACTCCCCGTTCCTGCGGGAGGCGGCGGTGAACTGGTTCCGGAGGCGCCTGATGGGGGAGCCGGGGAGTTTCAGGACGGGGACGCCGGAGACGCTGCCGCCGGCGGAGCTGAACTGCACGCCCAGAGGCCAGGTGCTGGACGCCTACCGGGGGAGCCGGACGGCCTTTGACCTGAACCGGGCCAGGCTGGAGCGGGAGGCCCCGAAGCGGCCCCACCTGAGGCACGGGGCGGGCTACGAGGCCCACCGGGCGGATATGCGGATCACGCTGCTGACCGCCCTGGGCATTGCGGAGGAGCCGCGCAGCGCCCCGATTTATCCCCGCATCGTCCGGGAGGAGGTCGTGGAGGGCTATCCGGTGGAGCACGTCTTCTTCTTCAGCGCGTCGGACATCGTGGTGACGGGGGCGATGATCCACCCGCGCACGGCATCGCCGGCGACGCGCACGGACCTGGTCCTGTTCGAGAAGGGGACGAACGCGATCCCGGAGCAGCGGAACTTCCTGGAGGGGATGCTGCGGGAGGGGCGGCGGGTCTTCGCCTTCGACCCGCGCGGCATCGGGGGCGTGGAGGCGCGGCCGGTCAACCCTCGCGGGTTAAAGGACAACTACGGCACGGAGTACAAGCTGGGGTGCGACGCGCTGATGCTGGGCCTGTCCACGCTCGGCCTGCGGGTCTTCGACGTGCTGCGCGGGTTGGGCTATTTGCGAGGGCGGGCGGACGCAGGGGGCGGTCCGATAGGGATTCACGGCATCGGGTTCGGGGGGCTGCTGGCCTATCTGGCCGGGGCGCTGGACGACGGATGGGCGGACGTGACCGTGGAGGACGCCTTCTATTCGTACCGGGAGGTCGCGGAGACGCGCTACTACGCGCGGGGGTTCGGGATGCGGGAGGTGATCTGGGGGGCGCTCAGGCGGTTCGACCTGGTGGACCTCCTGCCGTGCCTCGCGCCGAGGCCCCTGCGGTTTGTCTCGCCGAGGGACGCGTGCGGGAATCGGGTCCCGGCAGAGACGTTCCGGGCGAGGTTCCTGGACGTGGCGAAGGAGGCCGGGTATCTGCGGGACGGGTGGATGCCGTCGGTTGAATAGGGGAATGGATTACAGGGCGCGGGGATTCATCCCCGCGCAAGGGGTGTTGGGATGGGTATATTTTTTTTGTAGCACAGGGTTGGGAACGCGACCTTATGGGAGCGTTAGGCGGGGAGGTATTTATCGCCGTGTTGGGATGGCGCAATTTTATCAGGGAGGCTGAGATGGAGATCCAGGAATCGACGCGAGGCGACGTGGTCGTGCTGACGCTCACGAGCGAGACCATCAGCGGGCCGGAGGTGAGCG
>CAYRZX010000514.1:0-3649 GCA_964428665.1 uncultured Gemmatimonas sp. | reverse complement strand
AGGAGATGGGGAGGCGGCTGAAGGCCCGCGTGGAGATGGGGTTCACGTTCCTGAAGATGGACGTGGGCATCCAGCTCTGCAGGGGCATCTCCGGGACGGTCTCGGCCCCCTCCGGCATGCTGGAGACCCGCACGGTGATGCACCCGTTCACGGGGATTCAACTGACGGATAAGGGGGTGGAGGTCCTGGCGGACTACGTGGCGGCGGTGCGGGAGGAGGTGGGCTACGAGATTCCGATAGCGGCGGACCACTTCGGGCACATCGGGGTGGAGTCCTGCATCAAACTGGCCCGGGCGCTGGACCGGCACAGCCTGGCCTGGCTGGAGGACATGATCCCCTGGCAGTTCACGGACCAGTACGTCCGGCTGTCCGAGTCGTGCGAGACGCCGATCTGCACCGGGGAGGACATCTACCTGAAGGAGGGGTTCAGTCCGCTGTTCGAGCGGCGGGCCATCGCGGTGGCCCACCCGGACCCGGCCACGTCCGGGGGCATCCTGGAGACGAAGAAGATCGGGGACCTGGCCCAGGAGCACGGGGTCGCGATGGCCCTGCACATGGCGGGGTCCCCCATCCTGGCGATGGCCAGCGTCCACATCGCCGCGGCCACGGAGAACTTTATGGTCCTGGAGAACCACTCCGTGGACACGCCCTGGTGGAACGCCCTGGTCACGGGCCTGCCCAGCCCGATCATCCAGAAGGGCTACATCCGGGTCCCCGAAGCGCCGGGCCTGGGGGTGGACCTGAACGAGGAGGTCGTCCGGGCGCACCTCGACCCGAAGCGGCCGGGCTATTTCGAGCCGACGCCGGAGTGGGACGAGGCGCGATCGCACGACCGGCTGTGGAGCTAGACCTCACACATTCTCCTTCAGCCACTTATAGCACTTCTCGTAGCCGACGCCGCCCTCGCGCTCCGGCCCCTCATACTCCGCGCACCAGGCCCCGTCGTATCCGGCGGCCTTGAAGCGCTGGACCGCGTGCTTCAGGTCGATCTCGCCCTCGCCGAGGGCCGCGCCCTGGTAGTCCTTCCGGACGCCCCGGCCGTCCTTCATGTGGGTGTGGAAGACGTGGGGGGCGAGGATGTCAAAGAAGTGGTTGATCCTGGGGAGCAGGTGGCCGAACCACCGGTAGTTCATGGTGTCCACGTTCACGCCGATGCGCTTCGACCCCACGCGCTCCAGAAAGCTGAACTGCCAGTCCCCGTCGTTGGTGGACAGGCCGTGGTTGTCCAGGGCCACGCGCACGTCGTATTTCTCCAGGAAGTCGGCCACGCGCTTGAAGGACTCCACGATCATCCGGTCCCACTCGAACTCGGGGACCTTGCCGCCCCGGTTCCAGCCGCCGTCGCACCGCAGGAGGCGGGTTCCGGCGTGGGGGACGATCTGGCAGACGGTGCGGAATCGCTCGATCTGCGCCTCCAGCTCCCCCTTCGTGGGCTGGATGAAGTCGTTGCCCGCGGCCACCGTGGACGCCTGGATGCCGTACTTCTCCATGAGCTTGCGCGTGGCCTCGGCGGTCTTCGCGCCGTCGGGGGACTTGCCGTCCCAGATGTCGCCGATCATGAGTTCCGTGTAGCGGTAGCCGATCGCCGATGCGCGCTGGAGGAAGCCCTCAAAGGTGAAGTTGGGCCAGTTGTAGTGGACGACGCCGATCTTGGGCTCTGACATGGCTTTTCTCCTTGTTGGATAGTACAGGTTCTAAGAACAGCGGTTCTTTCAATATACTACCCCTGTCAACGGAGGTCAAGATGGCTTTTTACGCTTATGTTGCGGTCGGGGGGGAGAACAGGATTCTGATCTTCAAGATGGACCCCTACACCGGGGCGCTCCAGGACCGGCGGGAGGTGGGGCTCAGCGGGGGGCCGGGGCCGCTTGCGGTGGACCCCGATCAGAAATTCATGTACGTGGGGGTCCGGTCCACGCGCGAGATGTCGAGCTTCCGTATCGACCCCGACACGGGCGGGCTGTCACACCTCGGGAACATCTCCCTGGACGCGGACACGTGTTATGCGGCCACGGACCGCCGGGGCCGGTTTCTGCTCTCCGCCTATTACGGGGCCGGCAAGGTGACGGTCCACGCCATCGACGGGGACGGGGTCGCGGCCAGGCAGGTCGCAGAGGTCCGCACGGCTGAACACGCCCACTGCATCCGGGTGGATGCGTCCAACCGGTTCGTTTTCGTGCCCCACACGATGCCGGCCAACGCCGTCTTTCAGTTCGTCTTTGACGAGCGCACGGGCGCGCTCACGCCCAACGCGGTCCCAAAGCGGATGGGCGAGGCGGGCGCGGGGCCCCGCCACTTCACCTTCCATCCGGGCAAGGACATCCTCTACACCTCCAACGAGAACGGGAGCAGCGTGACGGCCTATCACTTGGATCCGAAGTCCGGCGCGTTGACGCCGTTCCAGACGCTCCCGACGCTCCCGGAGGGGTTCGACGGGAAGAACACCTGCGCGAAGATCCACATCCACCCTTCGGGGGAGTTCCTCTACGTGTCCAACCGGGGGCACGACAGCATCGCCTGCTTCGCCGTGGACAGGGGCACGGGGGCGCTGACCTCTCTGGGGCAGCAGAAGACGGAGCCGACCCCCAGGGCCTTCAACCTGGACCCCACGGGCAACTTCCTGTTCGCCGCAGGGCAGGGGTCCGGCCGGCTGGAGGCCTTCCGGATCGACCCCCGGAGCGGGAGGCTCCAGCCCCTCACGGTCTACCCGGTCGGGGAGCGTCCCATGTGGGTGCTGATCCTGAGTTTGTAACCCCTCTTATCCCCCCCGGCCCCCTTCTCTCCCCGAGGCGGAGAGAGAAGGGGGAGGGTCATTACCTTTCCCCTGTGTCGGGAGGCCAGGGATCAGAAAAATTGAAACTTTAGGCGCGGAAAACGGTTAAAATTGTGACTCCGGTCACGGCGCTGGTCTGCTTTTTTGCGCATGATCATAAGGGAGTTCTTTGTCTATCCTCAAACCACCTGAGAGGGGGGGCTATTCTTTATACTTGACATCTTGCAGCGGGTACCTTACATTCTCTCAAGTTTGTGAAAATCAAGTCGAATATTCATGATAGAACCATACACTATCTATCAGGAGGTTGGTCATGGCGCGCAAAGCACTATTTCTTGCGGGGGCGATTCTGTTCGCCAGCGCTTCGTTCGCTCTGGCAGCCGGGCCGGGGGCCCTGCTCAAGTCCCTGGAGGGGCTGGCCGGGAAGGATGAGGTCAAAATTCAGGTGACCCTGTCCGAGATGAACCAGATCAAGGGCTACGGCTTCGTGGTCAACTTCGACCCGGCGCAGTATGAGTTCGTCAGGGCCGAGCAGGGGGCGGACAACCTGCTGGGCGGAGGGGCGCCCCTGTTCCTGACCTCTGCCAAAGAGCCGGGTCAGGTCATGATCGCCAACGCCAGGGTGACGGACGGGACCGGGGTCAGCGGCAGCGGGGGCGCGGCCGTTTTGACCTTCCGGCGGATCGGCAATGCCCTGGGGGGCTTCCAGCTCTCCAACCTGCAGGTCTTGGATGCCTCGGGGTCGGTTAGCAAGATCGAGAATCTCCAGGCTTTGGACCTGAGGCCCAGGGAGTTCGGGCTGGATCAGAACTATCCCAACCCGTTCAACCCGGCCACGCAGATCTCCTACCGGGCGCCGGTGGACGGGAATGTCAA
>CAYRZX010000513.1:0-3672 GCA_964428665.1 uncultured Gemmatimonas sp. | reverse complement strand
GCTCTACGCCTACAAGAAGGCCGACCCCCAGGGGCGGTCCTGGTATCGCTACACCCTGGACAACCGGTTCGAGCACCACGACGGTGTGAAGGTCGTGGACCTGACGCCGGGCCGGCCTGCCATTCTCAGCCACGGCTGGCGGGACACGGCCTACGTGCATCTGTGGGAGCCGTTCTGAGGAGGAGACATGGGGAACGCGAGGGAGCCGATCCGGAGCGTGGAGATCGGGGCGCAGGCGGATGGCACGGCATCGGGGGCGTGCCGGAGTATTTTTTGAAGCGGAAACGGCACGTGTCCCGATGATGGCGAAGCACAAGGGGGATATGTCCGCAAAGGGAGGAGATGGACGCCATGAAGATCGTCGACGTGGAGGTCTGTAAGCTGGAGCCCCCTCCGCCGGGGGAAAAGGGCGCCCCCCCTCGCCGCGAGCCCTGGAATCGCACCTTTAAACAGGCGACCCCTATGGGCAAGTTCGACTCCCCGCTCACCCGAAGGGAGCCGGGCGGGCTGATCTGGGTCAAGGTCATCGCGGAGGACGGGACCTACGGGCTGGGGAGCACGGACACGGGAGATGTGGCGGCCGTGCTGATCCGGGAGTGTCTGGCTCCCATTCTGATCGGACAGGAGGTCGGGGCCATCGACCTGTGCAACGACCGGCTCTGGCGGGGGACGCTGTCCTACGGGAACGAGGGGCTGACGGCGCGGGCCGTGGCCGCGCTGGACCTGGCCATGTGGGACCTGTGGGGGAAGGCGCTGAACCAGCCGGTCTACCGGCTCGCAGGGGGGCCGGCCCGCAGCTCCGTGCCGGTCTACCTGACGGGGAACGACGTGGACTGGGGGCTGGAGCTGGGGTTCCGGAAGTTCAAGCTGGCGAGGCCCTACGGGGTCTTCGACGGGCAGGCGGGGATCGAGGGCACGATCGAGCTGATCGCCAGGACGCGGGAGCAGGTCGGGCCGGGGGCGGACCTGATGCTGGACTGCTGGATGGCCTACGACGTGGACTATGCGGTGCGGATGTGCGAGGCGCTCAAGCCCTACCGGATGGCCTGGATGGAGGAGGTGCTGATGCCCCACGACTGGAAGGGGCTGCGGGCGCTGCGGCGGCGGGTCCCGTGGCAGACCCTCGCGACGGGGGAGCACTGGTCCACGCGCTGGCCCGGCATCCGGGCCGTGGAGGACCGGCTGGCGGACGTGATCCAGGCGGACATCCACTGGATCGGAGGGTTTACCGAGGCGATGAAGCTGGCGCACGTGGCCGATGCGGCCGGCATCCAGATGTGTCTGCACACCGGGGCCAACGACCTGTACGGCCAGCACTGGACCGCGGCCATGCCCAACACCCCGCTGATCGAACTGATCCAGTTCTCCGCCCCCGGCGTCCCGCTGGAGGAGTGCTACCTGGGCTCCCCCTCCGAGTCGGGCCGGCTCTGCTACCGGACCACGCCGGGCACGCCGATGCCGGTGGACGGCAGGCTGGGGCTGCCGCCGGGGCCGGGGTTCGGGCTTCAGACGCCGGAGGCGTGGCTGAAGTCGCTCTGACCGGATGCGGGGGACAAAGAGGGAGAGAGTAAGACAAGAGGGCCTGTCCGCGAGTTTGCGAACAGGCCCTCTTCATTTTGGCTGCGCCCCTTATGTTAATAGGGCCAAAAAATTAGAACTAATACAAATTTTCTTAGATTTACTATTGACAAATATGCAATTAATCCTTATCTTCTCTGAAAGGCACACGGAGGCATTTATGATGAAGGTCCATGTTTATGAGATGATGGCAAAGCGAGGCATAAAGACCCGCAAACAACTTGCTGAAGCTGCTGGCGTCCATCAAACGCATATCGGGAAGATTGTTGACGGTAAGGTGAAACGGGTCGACCTGAGCACCTTAGAAGGTCTTTGTCGTGCCCTCGACTGTCAGCCCGGCGACCTGCTCGAATACGTGCCGGACGGAGATGGCAGGCCGTCGAAGAGCGGCCCTTGAATACCTGGGTGAAAGGTGGGGCATCGTGAAGATCAAGTTTGGTGATTCCAAGAGCGCCCATAACGACCTGTCGGTTCGCAGCTATCTCCGGGACATCCGGCAGTACAAGCCTATCAGCCGGGAGGAGGAGGCTGAACTGCTCAAACGGGTGAAGGCGGGTGACGGACATGCCACTGAGAAGTTGATCTCCTCCAATTTGCGATTTGTCGTCACCATTGCCAATCAGTATGTGAACCGGGGTCTGCCCCTGGCGGACCTGATCGCCGAAGGGAACTGCGGCCTGATTCATGCCGTGGAGAAGTTTGACGAGACGCGCGCTTTCAAGTTCATCAGTTACGCGGTCTGGTGGATCCGGCAGGCTATCCTGAAGGCCCTGGCCGAGCAGATCAACATCGTGCACTTTCCGATCAACCAGATCGAGGACCAGGGAAGGATCTATCGGACCGTCCAGGCGCTCTCCCAGACGCTGGGGCGCGCCCCGACGCTGACGGAGATGGCCGGGGAGGCCTGCATCAGCCTCAATCGAGCGGAGCGTGCCTTAGGCGTCTCTCAGTCCGAAGTCTCTCTGGACGGCCCGGTCGGCGCGGGTGAGGGGGGGGCCCTCTACAACCTGATTCCTGCGGACGGCCCATCCGCCGAAGAGGAGTTGTCCGAAAAGAGTCTGGTCGAAGCCGTTTCAGATTCCGTGGCCTCTCTCACCTCCCGGGAGGCAAAGATCGTCAAACTCTACTTCGGGCTGGAAGGGGAGCCTGAGACGCTGGGGAAGATCGGTTCGCAGATGGGGTTGAGCCGGGAGCGCATCCGCCAGATCCGGAACGGGGCCATGGGAAAGCTGCGCCGAAAACTGCGGATAAGGGGGCTGTCGGCAGCGTGATGACGCGTGTATGAACAACCCACCACTAGGGCCAAAAGAATTAGACTTAATACAAATATTTTTATATTTACTATTGACAAAATTGCTATTAATTCTTATCTTTCTGAAGGACACAGAGGATCACAGGAGGACAACCGAAGTTTCATTAAGGAGATATGGTCATGAAGATCAGACCGCTGGCAGATCGGATTCTTATCAAGCGCATCGAGCAGGACGAGGTCAAGAAGGGTGGGATCGTCATCCCGGATACCGCCAAGGAGAAGCCCCAGGAGGCCGAGGTCGTGGCGGTGGGGCCGGGCAAGCTCGATGACAACGGGAAGCGCATCCCGCTGGAGGTGAAGAAGGGAAACCGAGTCCTGATCGGGAAGTACTCCGGCACCGAGGTCACCCTCGACGGCGAGGAGCACCTCATCATGCGCGAGGACGAAGTCCTGGCGGTGATTGAGTGAACACGTGATCCGTGAATCGGGTACCGTGAACCGTAAAAAAACGGACCACGGACCACGAATCACGGATCACGAACTTGATGTTCTTGACAACGACATTCCATTTTGAAGGAGGTCTCTGTAAATGGCAACCAAGCAACTGGCATTCAGTGTGGACGCGCGCGAAAAAATTCTGTCGGGTGTGACCAAGCTCAGCAGGGCGGTGAAGGTGACGCTCGGCCCCCGCGGACGGAATGTGGTGCTGGGCAAGAAGTGGGGTTCCCCCACGGTGACGAAGGACGGCGTGACCGTGGCAAAGGAGGTCGAGTTGGAGGACCCCTACGAGAACATGGGCGCGCAGATGGTGAAGGAGGTCGCCTCCAAGACCTCCGACGTGG
>CAYRZX010000512.1:0-3683 GCA_964428665.1 uncultured Gemmatimonas sp. | reverse complement strand
TCACCCTCGTCCCTCATCCGTCCTCGCGGAGCCCGCGCCTCAACCCCTCTGCTCAATGGGAACGTACGGGACCCCCTGCGGGCCGGTGTACTCCCCCATCGGGCGAATGAGACGATTGTCAGCGTATTGCTCCAGGATATGGGCAGTCCAGCCCACCACCCGGCTGAGGGCAAAGACCGGGGTGAACAGGTCCGTGGGAATGCCCATATAATAGTATGTGGAGGCCGAGTAGAAATCGACGTTCGCGCAGATGCCCTTGACCTTCATGCCGGAGGCGATCATCGCCTCTTCGACCCTTCGGGACATCTCGTACCACCTGAAGTCCCCGGTCTTCTGGGCAAGCTCCTGGGAGAACCGCCGGAGATGCGTGGCGCGCGGGTCCTCGGTCTTGTAGACCCGATGGCCGAACCCGGGGACCTTCTCCTTGCGGGACATCATCCCCTGGACATATTCCTCCACCCGGTCAGGGGTCCCGATGGCCGAAAGGAGCCGGATCACCTGCTCGTTGGCCCCGCCGTGAAGGGACCCCTTGAGCGCGCCGATGGCCGAGGTGACCGCCGAATAGGCGTCGGACAGAGTGGCCGCCGTCACCCGCGCCGCAAAGGTGGAGGCGTTGAACTCGTGATCCGCGTGCAGGATGAGACAGGTGTCGAACATCCCGGCCACGGCCCTGTCCGGGAGGCGGCCTGTCAGGATGTAGAGAAAATTGGCCGCGTGTCCGAGAGAGGGGTCGGACGGGATGGGGTCTTGATGGTTCCTGAGCCTGTGAAAGTCGGCGATGATCGCCGGAAACTTGGCGGTCATCCGGATCGCCTTGCGGAGGTTGGCGTCGCGGGACAGGTCCTCCGCCTCCGGGTCGCAAATGGCCAGGGCCGAGGCCATCGTCCTGAGCGCCGTCATGGGCGAGGCCTTCCTGGCAATCGCCTTCAGGAGCGTCTGGACCTCGGCGGGGAGCCTGCGCTCAGCCACGAACTTCTTGTTCAGGTCCTCGAGTTGACTGCGGGTCGGAAGAGACCCGAACCAGAGGAGATAGGCCGTCTCCTCAAACGAGGCGCGGCCGACCATGTCGTGGATATCAATGCCCCGATAGATCAACCGGCCCTGTCTCCCGTCGATGAGACAGAGGGCCGTGGCGCCCGCGACGACATCTTCCAGTCCTCGGTTGCTGGACATCTTTCAGGCCCTTTCCGTATTAAGATGAATAATTTACACAAAAACTCGGCGACGATCAATCGTTTTTCTCACCACAGGCCGGGTTTGTAAAAACCGCTTGCTTGCCCTTTTTGATTTTGTTAAGTTTGTGATACATTTTTATAACTCAGGAAAATCAACGCATTTAAGAGTGAGGCCAGAGGAAGTTGAAGACAGAGATCATCATCAACGTAGCTTCCAATGAAACCCGAATCGCCATCCTGGAGGACGGAAAGCTCGTCGAGATCCTGGTCGAACGCCCCGAGAAAGAGCGGATGGTCGGCGACATCTACAAGGGGGTCGTCAGCGCCGTCCTGCCGGGGATGCAGGCGGCGTTCATCGACATCGGGCAGGAGAAAAGCGCCTTCCTCCACGTCTCGGACATGGTCGACTCCCCGGAGTTTCTGTCCATGTTCGACGACGATGCGGACGAGGATGCGGGGCCGCCCCCGAAGGGGCGCGGCGGGCGTTACTATCAGATCCCGATCCAGGACATGCTCCAGAAGGGGCAGGACCTCCTCGTCCAGGTCACCAAAGAGCCGATCAGCACAAAGGGCCCCAGAGTGACGTCGGAGATCTCCCTGGCCGGCCGGTTCATCGTGCTGGTGCCGAACGGCGAGAAGATCGGCGTCTCCAGAAAGATCACGAACTGGGAGGAGAAGCGCAGGCTGAAAGACCTCGTGCGGCAGTTCAAGCCCAACGGCCACGGCATGATCATCCGAACCGTGGCCGGAGGGCGGGGAGAAAAGGAACTGGTGAAGGACATCAAAGGCCTCGTCCGCCTGTGGGAACGGATTCATAAGATGGCCCAGAAAGCGGCGGCCCCGGCGGTCGTCCACAAGGAGATGGGGATGACGTCCAGCCTGATCCGAGACCTCTTCAACGACGACGTGACGAGGGTCGTGATCGATTCCAAGCACGAATACAAGCAGATCGTAGCCTACCTCAAGTCGGTCTCCCCCCACCTGCGGGATCGGGTGGCCCTCTACAAGGAGAAGGAGCCCATCTTCGACGCCTTCGGCGTCGAGAAAGAGATCGAAAAGTGCTACGACAGAAGGGTCTGGCTGAAGGGGGGCGGCAACATCGTCATCGACCACACCGAGGCCATGGTCGTCATCGACGTCAACTCGGCCAAGAACGTCGGCAGAGACAACGAGGAGGACAAGGCCCTGCGGGTCAACCTCGAGGCCGCGCGGGAGGTCGCCCGCCAGATCCGGCTGCGGGACCTGGGCGGGATCATCGTGGTGGACTTCATCGACATGGCCATCGCCCGGAACCGCCGACGGGTGGAGGAGGAGTTCCAGACGGCCCTGCGGCGGGACCGGTCCAAGACGCACGTGTCGCAGCTCAGCGAGTTCGGCCTGATCCAGATGACCCGCCAGCGGGTGCGGCCAAGCCTCCTCTACACCTTCAGCGAGCCCTGCGCCCACTGCGGGGGGCTGGGCCGGGTGCAGGGCCGCGACACCATCGTGGCCCGCATCGAGCGGTGGCTGAGGCGGTCGCGGGCAGCGTCCCTGGAGCGCCGGCTGACCGTGCGCGTGCACCCGGCCGTCTACGAATACCTCATGGAGAACAAGGGAGAGCGCTTCAAGCTCATGCGAAAGGCCACCAGGGTCTGGCTGAACGTGGAGAGCGACCCGGCGCTCGCCGGCGACGACTACCGCGTCCACTCTCGAAGCCGTAACATCGACGTGACAGAGGAAGTTAAGACTTGACAAAAGAGGGGAGTTATATTAGTTTTCCAAACTTGTTTCGACAATAACCCTGATCTTTTGAGGAGGACCGATGTACGCTGTTGTCAAGGTGGCAGGGTTTCAGGTTCGGGTGCAGGAAGGGGACCGCGTCCAGGTGCCCCGTCTCTCTGCCGAGCCGGGGTCTCAGGTTCAACTCTCCGACGTGCTGCTCGTCTCAAACCAGGGCCAGGCGTCCATCGGCAGCCCGACCGTGGCCGGCGCCTCCGTGGAGGCGCGCGTGGCCTCGCACGGCCTGGGAGACAAGGTCACCGTCTTCAAGATGAAACGCCGGAAGAACTACCGGCGGAAGCGCGGCCACCGCCAGCCCTTTACCGAGCTGGAGATTCAGAAAATCGTCATGTAAGCATTTGGCCGGGGGCTTTGCCCCCGGCCAAATGCTTCAATCTTGGAGTCTGAACATGGCTCATAAAAAAGGCGTCGGCAGCTCCCGCAACGGGCGCGACAGCCACGGGCAGCGCCTGGGCGTCAAGCGCTTCGGCGGAGAGCGCGTGACCGCGGGGAGCATCCTGGTCCGGCAGCGCGGGACGCGCATCTACCCCGGCCACAACGTGGCGCGCGGCGGGGACGACACCCTGTTTGCGCTGATCGACGGCGTGGTGACGTTCGAGCGCGTCGGCAAAGACAAGAAGAAGGTCAGCATCTACGCCTGACTCAGTGCCGAGTGCTGAGTGCTGAGTGCCAGAAGAAAGTGCTGAGTGCTGAGTGCCAGAAGAAAGTGCTGAGTGCTGAGTGCTGAGT
>CAYRZX010000511.1:0-3690 GCA_964428665.1 uncultured Gemmatimonas sp. | reverse complement strand
GCTCCCCCCAGAAGAAGAACGGGAACCGCCCCTCCAGGATGTGGAGGCCCATGAGCCCGATGATCGCCTGGTCGGAGTCCAACGCCGGGAAGAGCAGGAAGACCCCGCGCACCGCGGCCCCGACGCCGATCAGGAGGGCCGGAACGAGCTGCGCCTTCGCTGCCCGGTCCTTCATCGCGGGGATCGGTCCTCCCCCGGCGCGGACCACCCGCTGACCCCGGATCGCCTCACCGACGGAACCGGAGCTTGAGGATGGTGGCAAGGTAGGCCAGTCCCAGGGCGAGGAACCGCCCGAGGTCCGGGGCCGTCTTGGTCTGGCCGGCCCGGCGCTCCCCGCACCGGAAGGGGACCTCCCGGATGCGGAAGCCGGCCCGCTGGGCCCGGGTGAGGAAGTCGATGCAGTAGTCGCCGTGGCGATAGCCGGGGTCCAGGAGGACTCGGCCGAAGACCTCCCGCCGGACGGCCAGGAGGCCCGAGGTGTAGTCCCGGACCCCGAAGCCCAGCAGGCACGCCGCCACCAGGTTGATGAGCCGGGAGCCCCAGACCCTCAGGCGGGAGGCGCGGCCGTCCTCCCCCCCGGGGACGTAGCGGGAGGCGACCGCGACGTCGGCGGCCTCCAGGGCCCCGACGAGGGTGGGGAGGAAGGCCGGGGGCATGTTGAAGTCCGAGTCCAGCCACGCCACGACCTCCCCCTTGGCCGCCTCGACCCCGTCGGCGAGGGCCGAGGCGAGCCCCCGCCGCCCCACTCGCCGGATGAGCCGGACCCGGGGATCGCCGCCCCACCCCTCCTGCACCTCGCGCCAGGTCCCGTCGGGGGAGTCGTCGTCCACGACGATCAGCTCCGCCCGGGGGAGGTGGGCCAGGGTCTCTGCGATGAGGGGGGAGATGTTTTCCCGCTCGTTGTACGTCGGGACGACCACGGAGACGGTCACGGCTTCGCCGCCACCACGACCACCGAGGTCCCGAGGGGGAGGTCCACCCATCCGAGGAGCGCCCGCTCGAGGGCCATGACGGCGGCCAGGGCCCGCTCGACCGACCGGGGGAGCCTCACGACGTCCGAGCGGGAAGGGCCGCCGGGGAACGCCCGGCGCGCCAGCCGGTAGGCCGCCGTCGGCAGGAACAGGAGCGAGTTCGCGTAGCTCCGCCGCAGGACCCGGAGCCGGCTCGCCTCGACCAGGGCCGTGAGCTCCCCGAGGCTGTAGCGCTTTCGGGTGTGGACCGCCTCGTCGTGGGGCCCCCGGAGCCAGTCCAGGGCCGAGTCGGTGATGATCGCCGTCCCCCCGGGCCGGAGGACGCGAGAGCACTCGACCAGCACGGCCCGGTCGTCCTGGACCCCCCGGTGGTAGAGGACGTCGAGGCAGAGGAGCAGGTCGGCGCTGCCGGACCGGAGGGGGAGCGCCTCCGCGGAGGCGCGGAGGAGACGGAGGAGGCCGCGCTTCCGGCAGAACGCCAGGGCGAGCTCCGAGCGCTCCACCCCCACCCAGCACCCCCCCAGGGCGGAGAAGGCTGCGAGGGTCCCGCCGGTGCCGCACCCGACGTCCACGGCCAGGGCGGGGGCCGAGGCGTACCGCTCGAGCAGCGAGCGGACCAGGGCCCGCTTGGCGGCGAACCACCAGTAGCCGTCCTCCAGCTCGAACATCCGCCGGTACTCCTCGGGCTCCACGGCTCCCCTCGCCTCCGCCGCCGCGGGTCCCCGGCTAGCCGGACCTGTCGAGGTAGGCCAGGACCGCGCGGACCACCGTGTCCTTCTCCCCGTCGGTGAGATGGGACGAGGACGGCAGGTAGAGCCCGCGGGCACCCAGGTCGTCGGCCACCGGGAACGGCTCCGCCGTCTTGTAGATGGGCTGCCGGTTCATGGGCAGGAAGAACGTGCGGGTCTCGATCCCCTCCGCCGCCAGGTGCTCCATCAACCCGTCGCGGGTCCGCCGGTCGCGGACCAGGATCCCGAACATCCACCACACCGACCGGGCGTACGCCCTCTCCGTCAGCACCCCCACCCGACCCTCCAGGCGCTCCCGGTAGTAGCGCGCGTTCAGCCGCCGCGCCTCGACCAGGTCGTCCAGCCGCTCCAGCTGGGCCCGCCCGACCGCGGCCTCGAGGGCGCTCATCCGGAGATTCCACGCCAGGTGCTTGTGCCAGAAGTGCTTCGTCTCGTCGAAATCGTACGCCCGGCAGCGCCGGAGGCGGTGCGCGAGCCTGTCGTCGTGCGTGACGATCATCCCCCCCTCGCCGGTGGTGATGAGCTTGTTGGCGTAGAAGGAGAAGCACCCGGCGTCCCCCAGCGTCCCCGCGAGCCGCCCCTTGTAGAGCGCGCCGTGCGCCTCCGCCGCGTCCTCGACGACCCACAGGGCGTAGTCGCGCGCGATCCCCCGGATGGCGTCCATGTCGCAGGGGTGGCCGTAGATGTGGACCGGGACGATCGCCCGCGTCCGGGGGGTGATCCTGGCCTCGATCCGGGCCACGTCGATGTTCCCCGTCTCGGGCTCGGCGTCCACGAACACCGGGGTCGCCCCGCACTGCGTGACGGCCCCCGCGGTCGCGACCATGGTGAAGGCCGGCACGATGACCTCGTCGCCGGCCCGGATGCCCAGGGCCCAGAGCGCCAGGAAGAGGGCCGACCCCCCCGAGTTCACGGCGATCGCGTGCCTGACCCCGAACCTCCGGGCGAAGGCCTCCTCGAAGAGCTGCACCGGCGGGGAGGTGGAGGAGAGCCAGTTGTTCTCCAGGGCCTCGTGCACGTACTTCTTCTCCAGCTCCGTCAGCGAGGGTTCGCAGACGTGGATCATCGCTCCCCCCCCAACGCCTTCATGTCGGCCTCCACCATCATCCGGACCAGCTCCCGGAACCGGACCCTGGGCTCGAACCCGAAGGCCTTCCGGGCCTTCGAGGCGTTCCCCACGAGCACGGCCGTGGCGGCGGGGCGCAGCAGCCGCTCGTCCACCCGGACGTGGTCCTCGGCCCGGAGCCCGGCGAGCCCGAAGGCGGCCTCCACCCACTCCCGGACCGAGTGGGCCTCGCCCGTGGCGATGACGTAGTCGTCGGGCCGTGGCTGCTGCATGATGCCCCAGGCCGCCTCCATGTACTCCCCGGCGTACCCCCAGTCCACCCGGGCGTCGAGGTCGCCCAGGTAGAGGGCATCCTGGAGGCCGGCCTTGATGCGCGCGACGGCCTTGGTGACCTTCCGGGTCACGTACTCCTCGGCCCGTCGGGGCGACTCGTGGTTGTAGAAGATGCCGGTGCAGACGAACATCCCGTGGGCCTCCCGGTAATGTCGGGCCAGGACGTAGGCCAGGACCTTCGCGCAGGCGTACGGGCTCTGGGGCCGGAACGGGGTCTCCTCGGTCTGAGGGGTCTCCACCGCCTTCCCGAACATGTTCGACGAGCACGGCTGGAAGACCTTGATCGTCGGGTCCACCTGCCGGACGATCTCGAGGAGCCGCCCCACCGCCGCCCCGGTGATCTCGTAGGAGTACCCCGGGGTCTCGAAGCTCCAGCCGACGTGGTCTTGGTCGGCCTCGTTGTAGATCTCCCGGGGGGCGACCGTCCGGATGGCCCGATAGAGGGACGTGGCATCGGCAAGGTCCCCCCGGTGGAGGGTGATCCGATCGAGGAGGGGCTCGATGTTCCGCGTGTTGCCCGTCGCTGAGCGCCGGACCAGGCCGTGGACCTCGTAGCCCTTGGCGAGGAGCA
>CAYRZX010000510.1:0-3699 GCA_964428665.1 uncultured Gemmatimonas sp. | reverse complement strand
GTCACCGACCTGAGCGAGGGCGCGGAGATCGTCGCCCCGGCGGCCCCGGCGTGGCGCGCCGTGGCCGACCACGTCCGCCGCGTCGTCCGGGAGGCGGCAGGCCTCGACCTGCCCGTCCAGTCCGACGGCTCCTCCGACGAGGCCTCCTTCGCGGGCGGCCACCGCATCCTCCTCGGCAGCGCGATGAACAACCCCGCCGTCCTGACCCTCTACCGGAACCGGATGGCCTTCACCGACGACGCCTATCCCGGCGAGGGGGGCTTTGAGGCTCGCACGATCCACAACCCCTTCGGCCACGGCAGGAACGCCCTCCTTCTTGGCGCGTCCGACGTGGCCGGGGCAGCGGCCGCGGTCGAGCGGCTCCGGGACGCGCTCACGCGGGACGGCGTCCGGCTCAGCCGCCTGAACGCCGCCGCCTCCCTCTCCCACGAGCGCCTGGCCCCCTCCGATCCCCCGGAGCGCCACGTGGAGCGGGCGCGGGAGGCGTTCGCGGGCAACGTGGGCCGGGGGGCCATCGAGGGGGCCATCACCGCCGGCCTCCACCACCACCTGACCGGCGACCCCGCCTGCGCCCGCATCTTCCGGGACGTCCTCTTCTACTACTTTGACCTGGTGGAGCAGGAACACGCCGGCGAGTGGAACTTCGAGCACATGATCGCCACCTACTTCTGGACCTCCCGCCTGGTCTACGTCTACGACCTGATCGAGGAGAGCGACAGCTTCACCGACCCCGACCGCCTCCGATTCACCAACGCCCTCCTCGGCCTCACGCGCCACACGGCGGCCCAGCCCTACTTCCGGCAGGAGCCTGAGCTCGACATTCGGCAGAACCACTCCACCTTCGCGGCCCTCAGCCTCTTCTCCGGGGCGCGCTACTTCAGGAAGTACTACGGCATCGAGGACTTTGCGCCCCAGGAGCGGATCGCGGACCTGATCTTCCAGGGCCAGGCGAAGACCTTCAAGCCCAACGACGACGCGGGCGGCGGCGGCTACTGCTGGCTCGTCCCCAACCACCTCGTCACCTACGACCTGATGCGCGGGGACCTCCGATACTTTGAGGGCGGGCACTACCGCGACCTGGCCGACTACGGCATCCTGATCACGGACAACTTAGGCGTCCCCTGCGCCTTCGGCGACACCGGGACGTGCGGGTCCAGGTCCAGCCCCCCGCCCCTCCTCGTCGAGACCTTCTCGAAGGCCGCCTGGCACTACAACGACGGACGCTACGCCTGGGCCATGCGCTGGGTCGGCTCGCCCCTGCCCAGGGGCGTGGCGGCCTACTACAGACGGGTCGAGCCCGTGCCCCCCGATCACCTGAGCGGCGTCGCCGTTGCAAGGCTCGACCCGCCCGCCTACGAGTGGGTGCAGCGGCACGCCTTTCCAGAGAGGTCCAGCCTGAGCCTCGACTCGGACGTCGGCGACGTGATGACACCAGCAGGGCGGGGTGGTCGCGCCCCGCGCATCCCCGGCGTCCCCCCGGAACAGGCGTTCGACAAGCTCTCCCTCCGCGCCGGGTTCGGCGAACAGGACGAGTACCTCCTGCTCGAAGGCCTCTCCGCGTTCGCCCACGGCCACGAGGACGGCAACTCCATCCTCCGCCTCACCTGGCGCGGCAGGATGTTCATGGACGAGGCCGACTACATCTGGAGCCGGCCCGAACACCACTCCTCGGTCGTCGTCGCCTGCGACGGGGCCTCCGGAAAGATGCCCCCCCTCGCGCGCCTCGACTGGGCCGAGGACTTCGGGCCGTTCGCCGTGACGCGGACCACCGTCCCCGGCGTCAACGGGGCCGACTGGTCGCGGACCATTTTCTGGAAGAAAGGCCGCTGCTTCCTGGTGGCCGACGCCCTCCTCCTCAGGCGCGACGCCGACTACGACCTCCGCTGCCTCTGGCGCGCGCTCGGCGAGCCGGCCCCCCGCAACGACGGCCTGACCGTCGTGCAGGACGGCGTCGCCTTTCACCTCCAGAGCGCCGACGATTCGGCCAAGACCCTGACCCGCGAACCCCGCCGCATCCCCGCCCACGACCCCTGGGCCCCCTACCCGCACGCCCGGAGCGGCGTCCACATCCTGTCGGAGCGCCTCCAGCTTCACGGCAGCCCCGGAGAGGTCGTCCGGTTCTTCAACCTCCTGTCCGCAGGGGCAGCGGAGGAGCGCCCGGACGTGGAGGTCCGCCCCGCCGGGCCGGAGGCCGTGCAGGTCCTGGACCGGGGAGAGCCCCTCGTCTTCGGCGCGCTCAACGGCGGCCCCGGGGCGTTCGACGACTTCCGGTTCACGGGCGAGGCGTTCCTCCTGACCCCGGAGGAGATCGTCGGCGTCGGCGTCACGGAGGTCCGCCTCGGCCGCGTCGCGGTCTCGGCCTCCAACCCCTTCTCGGTCCTGATCGCCCCCGGCGAGGGCCGGGCCGACCTGCGCGTCAGAAAACGGACGGAGTTCCAGGTGCAGGGCATGTGGGGCGCGCGTCTGGTGATCGACGGCCTGGAGTACAGGGCCAGCTTGGACGGCAGGGTCAACTTTGCGCTCGACCCCGGCGTCCACCGCGTCGGATTTCCCCGTTCCCCCTTCGAGGCGCTCGCCGAGGTCGTCCGGAAGCCGAGAATTTTCCGTCAGGAGATGCGGCCCAAGCAGAACCTGGTCCGTCCGTCCCGGTCCCCGCTCCACCGCGTCTGGGCCTTCTCCGTGGACGGCCCCGTCCGCGCCCTCTGCGTGGCAGACGGCCAGATCGCCGCGGGCACGGCCTCCGGCGACCTCGCCTGCCTCGGCCTGGACGGGGAGCCGGTCTGCCGCCAGCGCTTCGAGCGGGAGATCAGGGCCGTCCTGCCCGTGGACATCGACGGAGACGGACGGGCCGAGCTGGTGGCCGGGGGGATGGACTGCGCCCTGAGCCTCCTGAACCCCTCCGGCTCCGCCCGCTGGTCGCACGCCTTCGCCCGCTCGCACGGGCGCGACCAGATCGTCAACGCCATCGCAGCCGCCGACCTCACCGGCGACGGCGTCGTGGAGATCCTCGCCGTCACCGACGGCTGGCTCTGCTTCTGCTTCGCCCCCGACGGCCGTCTCCTGTGGGAGGCCCCGGTCCGCTACCACGCCGCGCAGTCCGTCGTCCCCTGCGACGTGGACGGGGACGGCAGGATGGAGCTGATCGTGGGCACGGAGTACCACTCCTCCGACCTGCTGGAGGCCGACGGACGGCCCCGCTGGATGGCCAGGGGAGGCCCCGGCTTCACGGCGCTCGGGGCGCTCGACCTGGACGCCTGCGGCGTCCAGGAGGTCCTCTTCGGGTCCCTGGACGCGCACGTCCACGCCCTGGACGCCCGCACCGGGGCAACGCGGTGGAAGACCCTCCTGGCCGGCGGCGTCCGGCACGCCGCCCTGCTCCCCGAGGAGCGCCGCGTCGCCGCCGGGGACGACGGGGGCAACGTCTCCCTCCTGGGCCCGGACGGGACGCGCCTCTGGCGCTGCGACCTGGGCGACCCCGTGACCGGCCTGGTCGCCGCCGACGTCAACAGCGACGGGAGGCCCGAACTCGTCGCCGCCACCTCCTCCGGCCTGCTCGCCCTTATCGCCCTGGACGGGCGCGCCCTGGGGACGCACCAGATGCCCGCGCCCGTCTCCCGCCTGTCCGTCGCCCGCCGGCAGGGCCTGCGCCCCTACCTGATCGCCGGCTGCGAGAGCGGCGCGGTGGAGGCCCTGGCGTGG
>CAYRZX010000509.1:0-3757 GCA_964428665.1 uncultured Gemmatimonas sp. | reverse complement strand
GGTAGTGGACGTTGTTCGCCATGCTGCCGGCGCCGATCATGGCCACGCGGACTTTGGATGGGTCAGGCATGGAGAGTTCTCCTATGAAATCTCACGGTATACAAAACTGGTCCGCCTTGATGTCGGTGACGAAGGCGTGCCCCGGCGCGTGGGTGATCATCAGGTCGGGCCTGGTGAGCAGGGCGATGCGCTGGGGCGTGACGCCGCAGGCCCAGAAGACGGGCGTGACGCCCTCCGGGATCTCCTGGACGGGCTCTCCATAGAGGGGACGCCTCAGGTCCACGCCGATGGCCGCCGGGTCGCCGAGGTGGATGGGCGCGCCGTGGTTGAACGGAAACCGCCCGGTCAACTGGCAGGCGATGACGGCCTGCGCCGGGGTCATCCAGCGCATGGTCACGACCATGGGGCCCCTGAACTTCCCGGATGGCACGGTCTGGAGGTGGGTGTCCAGGACCCAGACCTCTTTCGACTTAGGCACGCCGGCCCGCTCCAGGGCGTCGTCAAAGGTCATGCTGGAGCCGAGCAGGAAGCCCACGCTGTCGTCCTGCCAGAGGTCCCGGATGTCGTGCGCGTCCTCGCAGCGGACGCCGTTCCGGTAGACGGCGTAGCGGGGGAGGTCGGTGCGGAGGTCCGCACCGGGGGCCGAGAGGCGGGGCTCCGGGTCGCCGGGGTCCGTGACGTCGATCAGGGGGCAGGGCCGGGGGTTGCGCTGGCAGTAGACGAGGAAGTCGTAGGCATCGGTCTTAGGAAGGACGACCAGGTTGGCCTGGACGTAGCCGGGGACCTGGAAGAGGGTGGGGCCTCTCCATTCGCCGGCGCGCATGGCCAGACGGGCTTTCTGGGCTTCGGTCACGAGGGAGACCTCCAGGCATAAATCTTGTGCTATGGAATCATGTCGCCTGTCGCACAGGCCCTCACCCCGGCCCGCTGCGCGGTCCACCCCTCTCCCGCGTGCGGGAGAGGGGAAGCCGAGCGTTAGCGAGGCGGGGTGAGGGCCAGAGCCGCAGCGATTTTTTGTCAGATCTCGATACCCGCCAAAGATCGTCAAAAAAAACGGGGAACGCAAGCCCAAAAGGAGGGGGCTGACAGTTCGCCGATTTTGCCTTATCTTTTAATAGGCAGACATTTGTCCGTCGGCGTTCATCGGCCCTCACGAAAGGCGGGATGCTATGTTCACGGAAACGGTCGAGGTTCGGGGCCACATCGTCGATTCCCTCATCCTGCCGAAGGTGCTGGATGAGATCCTGAACTACAACGGCGGCTTCGAGATCCTGGACATCCAGGTGGGCAAGAGGCGGACGGACCCGAGTTCCGCCCGGATCAGGGTGGAGGCCCAGAGCCAGGAGGACCTGGCCCGGATCCTCAACCGGATCAAGCCGCACGGCGCGGAGGTCCTGGAGGAGGGGGAGGTGGTCTTAAAGCCTGCCCTTAGAGACGGCGTGTTTCCCCGTGGGTTTTACGTGACCACCAACTGTCAGACCTCCGTCCACGTTCAGGGGAGGTGGCTGGAGGTGGAGCCGTGCCAGATGGACGCGGGGATCGTGGTCGACCCCCAGGCCGGGCGGGCCACATCGGCGCGGTTCTTCGGGGTGAGACGAGGGGACATGGTGGTGGTCGGACATCAGGGGGTCCGGGTGACCCCCCTGCAGCGCTCGGAGGCGAGGAATGTCTTCGAGTTCATGGCCTCCGGCGTCTCCTCGGAAAAGCCCAAGGGCGTCATCATCCGGGAGGTCGCCAATCAGCTCAGGGCCGCCAGGGCCGCCGGGGAGAAGGTCCTGGTGGTCGCGGGCCCTGCGGTGGTGCACACCGGGTCGGGGCCTCTCTTAGTCAGGCTGATCGAGCTGGGCTACGTGGACCTGCTGTTCAGCGGCAACGCCCTGGCCGCGCACGACATCGAGCAGGCCCTGTTCGGCACCTCCCTGGGCATCCATCTCGAAGAGGGCATCCCCGCCAGGGAGGGGCACGAGCACCACATCCACGCCATCAACGCCGTCCGCGAGGCGGGGGGGATCAGGGAGGCCGTGGAGGCCGGGCTGCTCAAGCAGGGCATCATGCGGGCGTGCGTCGTCCACGGCGTGGACTTCGTCCTGGCGGGCTCCATCCGCGACGACGGCCCGCTTCCGGGGGTGATCACGGACACGGTGGAGGCGCAGAAGGCCATGCAGGCCCGGCTTTCGGGCGTCTCCGTGGCCCTCATGATCGCCAGCGCCCTGCACTCCATCGCCACCGGAAATCTCCTGCCCGCGAAGGTCAAGACTATCTGCGTGGACATCAACCCGGCGGTCGTCACGAAGCTGGTGGACCGGGGCACGTTCCAGACCATCGGGCTGGTCACGGACGTGGAGCCGTTTTTCAGGGAGCTGCTCGCGAACCTGACTCCTGAGCCGTGAAGGGGGTGACGCCTGTGAGACGCATCCTGATGTGCCCCCCGGACCACTATGGCATTGAATATGAGATCAACCCGTGGATGGACATCCGGCGCGGGGCGGACCGGGCGCTGGTGCGCCGGCAGTGGGACGGGCTCCACCGGTTTCTGACCGGCGAGCTGCGGGTCCAGGTCGAGCGGGTCGCGCCGGTGGAGGGGCTGCCGGACATGGTGTTCACGGCCAATGCGGGGCTGGTGTGCGGGGGGAAGTTCATCCGGAGCAACTTCCGGTACCCTCAGCGGGCGGGGGAGGCGGCCCACTTTGAGGAATGGTTCGCGGAGCGGGGCTACGAGGTGGTCCGGCTGCCGGAGCCTCTCTTCTTTGAGGGGGAGGGGGACGCGTTCATCCTGGGGGAGCGTCTGTTCGCGGGCTACCGCTTCCGGTCGGAGATCCGGAGCCACACGCTGATCAGCGAGATGCTCCAGAAGGAGGCGCTCTCGCTGGAGCTGGTGGACCCGCGTTTTTACCACTTAGACACCTGCTTCTGCCCGCTCCGGGAGGACCTGGCGATCTACTATCCCGACGCCTTCGACGCCTACGCCAACCGGGTGATCGAGGCCCACATCCCGAACCGGATCGCGGTCACGCCCGAAGATGCGCTGCGGTTCGGGTGCAACGCGGCCGTCATCGGGGGGCACGTGGTGATCAACGCGGGCTGCGCGGACCTGCGGCGGCAGCTCGAGGCCGCCGGGTATGCGGTCCACGAGATCGCCCTGTCGGAGTTCATCAAGGCCGGGGGGAGCGCAAAGTGTCTGATGCTGTATCTGTAGCCTCGTTCAACTTTCAAGGACCTCCACCTCATAGCCTGTGTTGGGGGTGTCCTTCGGGGCCGCGCAGGTGGAGACGGCCACCAGGCAGTCCATCTCCGCGCGCAGGGCGATCCGGTCTCCGGGGCGGGACAGGGGCCGTTCGATGCGGATAGGGCCGGCCGGGTCGGCGCTGACGTTGAAGAAGAGGTTCAGGGGGTCGGGGACCTTCCGGATCAGATAGGGTTCCAGGGCGCGGGTCAGGTTCTCCAGGCAGCCGTCGCGCGAGACGTTGAAGCGGCGCTCCAGGGCGTAGCGGCAGCAGGGGGTGTAGAGGAGGTCGTGCCCGCCGCCGGTGTCTTCGACGACGGTGAACATGACGCGGGGCCAGGCCGCGCCCGTCCAGAGGGCGTGTCCGAGGGTCACCCGGAAGGCGCGGTTCTCCACGCGGGTGCGGGCCTGGCTGAAGGCCTCTTCGAGGTCGCGGAGGCAGAGGGCCACCAGGTCGCCGGGCTGGCCGCCGGCGATGTCCACGACGCGCAGGGTCTGGCCCTGCCGGACCTCAAACGCCTTTGCCGAGGCGGG
>CAYRZX010000508.1:0-3837 GCA_964428665.1 uncultured Gemmatimonas sp. | reverse complement strand
TTCCGATAGACACCCTCTCATAAACATTCGCCCTCGATGTTGCGATAGTTCTCACATATTCTCTATGGCCAGCGTAACGCTCAGAGGCGTCTGCAAGACTTACGACAGGGCCGTCCAGGCCGTTCAGGACGTCCACCTGGAGGTCGCAGACCGGGAGTTCGTGGTGCTCGTCGGCCCGTCGGGGTGCGGGAAGTCGACCACCCTGAGGATGATCGCGGGGCTGGAGGAGGTCACGTCCGGGGAGATCGTCATCGACGGCCAGGCCGTCGGTCACGTCCCGCCCAAGGATCGGGACATCGCCATGGTCTTCCAGAACTACGCCCTCTATCCGCACATGACGGCCCGCGAGAACATGGCCTTCGGGCTGAAGCTGCGCAAGATGCCGAAGGGGGAGATCGAGCGGCGCGTGGAGGAGGCCGCCGACATCCTGGGCATCGTCCCCCTCCTGGGCCGCAGGCCGGGCGCCATGTCGGGCGGGGAGCGGCAGCGGGTGGCCGTGGGGCGGGCCATCGTGCGGAAGCCGAAGGTCTTTCTGTTCGACGAGCCGCTGTCCAACTTGGACGCGAAGCTCCGGGTGCAGATGCGCGTCGAGATCAAGCGGCTCCACGTCCGCCTGGAGGCCACGATGATCTATGTGACGCACGACCAGGTGGAGGCGATGACGCTGGGGGACCGGATCGCGGTCATGAAGGATGGGCGCATCCAGCAGGTGGACGCGCCCATGAACCTCTACCATCACCCCTCCAACCGGTTCGTGGCGGGGTTCATCGGAAGCCCTGCCATGAACTTTCTGGAGGGGCGTCTGGTCCGGGACCGGGGCCTGGCCTTCCACGACGGGGTCGTGCGGATTCCCCTGCCGGAGTCTTATGAGGGGCCTCTGGCCGGTCTCGCAGACAGGCCCCTGATCCTCGGCATCCGGCCGGAGTCCTTTTCGGGGCCGGACCGGGCCGGGAACGGGTGGCCTGCCATCCCGGCCACGGTGGAGGTCGTGGAGCCGATGGGCAACGAGGCGCTGATCTACGCCGCCACGGGCAAGACCCAGCTCGTGTCGAAGGTCGCGGGGGAGCGGATGCCGGCGGTGGGCGAGAGGGTCTTTCTGTCGTTCGACCTGAGCCGGGCGCACTTCTTTGATGGGGTGAGCGAAGAGGCCCTTTCGGTAGACGACGCCTGATGTCTTTCGATACTGTCATCGGTCAGGAACGCGCCAAGCAGGTTTTGCGCCTGGCCATCCGCGCGGACCGTCTCCCCCACGCGCTCCTGCTGACCGGCCCGGACGGCGTGGGCAAGGCGGCCCTTGCGCTGGCCCTGGCCAGGGCCGTGAACTGCGCCCGGAGGGGGGAGGAGGCCTGCGACGCCTGTCCGTCGTGTCACCGGGTTCAGACCCTGACCCATCCCGATGTTCACGTCCTCTTCCCGGCCAGGCGGAGCCGCAGGGAGTCGGAGGACGTGGACCCGGAGGAAGAGCGGAAGTTTCTGTCGGGCCTGGCGCACGACCCCTACCGCTATCCCGTGGCCGGCCCCTCGGAGACCATCCTGATCGATCGCGTCCGTCGCCTGGAGAACGACCTGGCGCGCGGCCTGTATGAGGGCCGCCGCCGCGTCGCCATCCTGATGGAGGCGGAGCGGATGCGCCAGGAGACGGCCAACGCCCTCCTCAAAACCCTTGAAGAGCCGCTGCCCGACACCCTCCTGATCCTGGTCACCTCCAGGCCCAACGCCCTGTTGCCGACGATCCTCTCCAGATGCCAGCAGGTCCGCCTCTGTCCCCTCTCCTCCGAGGAGGTCCTTCGGGCGCTTCGCCGGGACCCCGCGGGCATCCCGGAGGCCCGTCTCACCCTGATCGCCGGCCTGTGCCAGGGGGGCCTTCGGCGGGCGTACGAGCTGATGGGCCAGGACGTGGAAGACCTCCGAAACCAGGCGTATCAGTTTCTGAACGACGGGGTATTCGGGGCGGACACGGCCCTGTTTCCGTTCGTGGAGAGGTGGAGCGCCGGGGGGGGGGACCGGAAGGCCCTTGAAATCCTGTTCGAGATGGTCGTCACGTGGCTGCGGGACGCCGTTCTGGTCCGGGAGGGGGCCCCTCACCGCATCCTGCACGCGGACCGGAGGGGGGACGTGGAGCGGCTGGCCGCGGGCGTGGGCGTGGAGGCGATCTCCCGCGCCCTGGCCGAGGTCGAGCGGTGCAGGGACATGTCGCGGCGCAACGCGAACGTGTCCCTCATTCTGATCTCCCTGTGGCGGCGCCTGCGGCGTCACAGCCGGGCGGCTTAATAATGAGCAAAAAATTCTACATCACCACGGCCATCGCCTACGTGAATGGCCCGCCTCACATGGGGCACGCCCTGGAGTTCATCCAGGCGGACGCCATCGCCCGCTTTCGGAGGCTGGCCGGCCACGACGTCCATTTCGTGACCGGGGCGGACGAACACGGCGTGAAGCTCCTCCGGACGGCCCAGGCCCTCGGCGTCTCGCCGGAGGCCCTCGTGGAGACGAACACCGCCGCCTATCAGTCCCTCAACCGCCTGCTCCGGATCAGCCACGACGACTACATCCGCACCGTGGACCGGGCCCGGCACTGGCCCGCCGTGCGGAAGCTCTGGCGGAGGATGGCGGAGGGCGGGGACATCTACAAGCAGTATTACGAAGGGCTTTACTGCTCCGGCTGCGAGAAGTTCCTCACGGACCGGGACGTGGCGGACGGGCGCTGCCCCCTCCACCCGACCGTTGAGCTGGAGTCCATCCATGAGGAGAATTACTTCTTCAGGCTCTCCCGCTACAGCGAGGAGATCGGCAGGCGGATCGCGTCGGACGAGCTGAGGATCATCCCCGAGACCCGGAAGAACGAGATCCTGAGCCTCATCCGGGAGGGGTTGAAGGACGTCAGTTTCTCCCGGTCCCGGAAGGCCCTTTCGTGGGGCATCCCCGTCCCGGACGACCCGGAGCAGACGATCTACGTCTGGGGGGACGCCCTGACCAACTACCTGTCGGCCGTGGGCTATGCGGAGGAGGCGGACCTCTTCCGAGAAAACTGGCCCGCGGACCTGCACTGCATCGGGAAGGACATCATCCGGTTCCACACGGCCATCTGGCCCGGCATGCTCCTGTCCGCCGGGCTGCCCCTCCCGCGCGCCGTGTTCGTGCACGGGTTCGTCAACGACGCCTCGGGGCAGCGGATGAGCAAGTCCTCCGGGAACGTCGTGGACCCCGTGGAGGTGGCGCAGAGGCACGGGGCGGACAGCCTTCGCTACTACCTGCTCCGGGAGATCCCGACCGTGGAGGACGGCAACTTCTCGATGGCCCGGTTCATCGAGCGGCACAACGCGGACCTGGCCAACGACCTGGGCAATCTGGTCAACCGGACGGTGGTGATGGCGCACCGCTACGCCGGGGGGGAGGTCCCCGACGCCAGGCCGGACGCGCCCCTCATCTCGCCGCTGCGGGCGAAGGCCGCCGAGACCCTCGCCCGCGTGGAAGGGGCCGCCGAATCCCTCGACCTCAATGACGCCACGGAGGCGGCCTGGGGCCTGGTGCGGGAGGCCAACCGGTTTATCGAGGTCCACGCCCCGTGGGCCCTCGCCAGGGACCCGGCCAGGCGGAAGGACCTGGACGCCGTCCTGTACGGCCTGATCGAGACGCTGCGATACCTGTCGGTCCTGCTTGCCCCCATCGCGCCCGACAAGGCCGGGGAGGTCTGGGCGCAGATCGGCCAGGGGGGCGATCCGGGGCAGCAGCGGTTCGATGCCCTAAAGGCCTGGGGGGGCGTCCGGGCCGGGGCGCGTCTCGGCGAGGCGAAGGTCCTGTTTCCCAGGATCGAGGAGGAAGTCAAAGGCATTCACC
>CAYRZX010000507.1:0-3886 GCA_964428665.1 uncultured Gemmatimonas sp. | reverse complement strand
TCGCCGAGAGACAGCCTGACCGCCCGGCCCTGGTCATCGACGAACAGACGCACACCTATGGCGACCTGCTGGATCGCGCCCGGAGGCTGGCCGAGACGATCCGGCTGGTCGGCGAAGGGCCGCTGTGCGCCGTCTACGCGAAGCGCTCCGTCTGGGCCTATGCGGGGGCGCTCGGGGTCCTCCTGTCCGGGAGGGGATATGTGCCCCTGTGCCCGGCGTTCCCCCCGGAGCGGACGCGCCAGATGCTGGGGCTGTCCGGGGCGTCGGCTGTGGTCGCGGACGCGGGCCGTGTGGAATCGCTCGGGGAGGTCGTCTGCGGCGTCCGGCGGGGGCTGACGGTCGTCCTGCCGGGGTGTCCGCTCCCGCCCCCCTGGGCGGACCGGTGCTCGCAGCACAGGATGGTCTGCGCGGGAGACCTGTCCGCGCGAGGGGGGGGCTTCACGCTGCCCGACGTGGGGCCGGAGGACACGGCCTATCTGCTGTTCACGTCGGGTTCGACGGGCGTCCCCAAGGGGGTGGGGATCCGGCAGCGGAACCTGATGGCCTACCTCAGCGGGGTCCGCGAGGTCCTCGATCTGGGGCCTGAGGACCGGTGCTCCCAGAACTTCGAGATGACCTTCGACCTCTCCGTCCACGACATGTTCGTCTGCTGGGGCTTCGGGGCGTGTCTCTTCGTCCCTTCGCCTCGCGAGGCCGCGTTTCCATCGGCGTTCATCCGGCGACACGGGTTGACCTGCTGGTTCTCCACCCCTTCCACGGCCGCCGTTCTCCAGCAGCTCCGCCTGCTCCGCCCCGGGGGCTTCCCTTCCCTAAGGTGGAGCCTGTTCTGCGGCGAGCCTCTCCCCCTGCGCCTCGCCGAGGCGTGGCGCAGGGCCGCGCCGCTCTCGACCGTGGTGAACCTCTATGGACCCACGGAGGCCACCGTCGCGTGTACGGCGTATGTGTACGGCGGAGACTCCTCCGCCGGGGAGTGCGTGAACGGCATCGTCCCGATCGGCCGGCCGTTCGGGTCCACCCGGGCCGTGGTGGTGGGGGATGGGGATGAGCCTGTGGAGGGATGCGGCGTGGGGGAGCTTCTCCTGGGGGGGGAGCAGGTGGCGCCGGGCTACTGGGGGGATGAGGCCCGGACCGCTCAGGCCTTCGTGTCGCTGCCCGGGGTGATCCCCTGCGGGCCCTGGTACCGCACGGGGGACCTTGTGGAGAGAAATGCCCGCGGGAATCTCGTCTACCGGGGCCGGAAGGACCATCAGGTGAAGGTCATGGGGCACCGGGTCGAGCTGCAGGAGGTCGAAACTGTCGCCCGGGAGACGGCCTCTGCCCGGCAGGCCGTCGCGCTGGGGTGGCCGCCCACGGCCTCCGGGGCCGAGGGTGTCATTCTGTTCCTGACCGGCGCGCAGGCGCCCGACGAGGCCATTCTGGCTGGCTGCCGAAGGCGGTTGCCGCCCTATATGGTCCCCAGGGAGATTCATCGGCTCGAAGAGATGCCGCTCAACGCCAGTCAGAAGGTCGACCGGAAGGCGCTTCTGAGTATGAGGGAGGGTCTGGCATGAATGGGAGTGAAAGGAAACTGCGGGACATCGTCGTGGATGGGCTGGCCCCCCGTCTTCGCGCCCTGGGCCTGGCGCGGGAGGCGGTGGACGACGATCTCGACCTGTTTGCGTCGGGGGTTCTGGACTCCCTGAGTCTGATCGACCTGTTGATGAGCGTCGAACAGCGGCTGGGGCAGACCCTCGATTTCGAGTCGCTGGACTTCACGCGCCTGGTCTCTCTGGGCGCGCTCGTGGAGCAGCTCCAGAGGCTGCGGGGCGCGGGGAAGGTGGGATATGCCGCCTGAGATCCGGGTCACATTCCTCAAGAGCGACGATCCCCTGCTGTCGGAGGTGGAGCGTCTCTTTCAGCAGATGTACGACGACCAGAGGGGCCAGGGGCTCCTCCTCCACCCTCCTCCCGACGCCTCCGGGAGGTGGCTGGCCGGCATACGCGGCGCTCTGGGGCGGCTCGGCTGTCTGGTCGGGGCGATGGAAGGCGACCGGCTCGTCGGCTTTCTGCACGCCGGGCTGCACGTCATCCCCGAATTCCTGGGGGGCGGCCTCGCCGGGCGCATCAGCCACGTGTTCCTCAGCCCCGGGTCGAGGCGCCGGGGGGTCGGCAGGCGGATGGTGGAGGCGGCGGTGGAATGGCTGCGCGCCAGGGGGGCGGACACGGTGGAGGTGCAGGTGCTCTCGCAGAACCTGTCCGGGCTTGCGTTCTGGGAGGCGCTCGGCTGGAAGGTGGAGCTCTATCAGATGCGGAAGCCGTTGCGGAAGACAGGAGGCGTTGAAAGGGAGGAGACCGTTCGCAGGCCAGAGGAGGGTCCAGCGGGCCTGCAGGACGTGGCCGACGTTCGACGCGATGAGGCATCGCCTTCTGAGCAGGGGATCCGCGCCCCGGCGCGGTGAAACATCGAGCCGTCGGCAAACGAATCAAGGGTTACGAGTTTCGCTCGTAACCCCTTGTCTTTATTGGTGGGCGGTGATGGATTCGAACCAACGACCTCCTGCTTGTAAGCCCGTCTGAGGGTTTTTGGAGTGGTTCAGGATAGTTCGTATTAGGCCGTCCTGCAAGGGATTACAGGGGGCAGGCCGTTCAGGTTGATAGGCCCTGTTTTGGCCTGTTTCGGCCTGCCCCATTAGATTTTTCTTAGATCGGAGATTTCTACTTGACTCAGGCCCCCCCGAATCCGATCTTTATAGACAGGGCTTGGAGGGAGGCACATGGGCAAGTGGAAGCCGGATTATGTTGTCAGGACGCCGGACGGCGGCACGGTTGAGGTCCGAAAGCGTCGAACCCCTGGCCGGGATGGGGCAGAGAGTTTCATCGAGGTCACCAAAGACGCTCAGGGGAACACCGTTCGGGTGCGGCATTATGTTCAGGATCGCGACGGCAACATCATTCACGAACACGAGAAGCACGTGAGGAAAAGACCATGAAGCCACTCTTAGAATCTTTCCCGGCAGATGTCCAGGAGTTCGTCAAGCCGGTCCTGAAGTCGGCGACCGGGGGGGAATCCAGGGGCGTAGAGATCGCCCTTGCCGAGATGTCGGCCACCGTCCTGGACAGGGTTGAAAAGGGCAAGCTGTCTCCCAAAAAAGCGGATGACTATTTCTCATTCCTGTTTATGTTCCTGGACGAAAAGACCGACGTGGACCTGTCCGACGACGCCAAAGACCTGCTCATGGAAGGGATGCTCTTTCACGATTGGAGCACGCCGTTTGCGCCCAATCCGTCCCTGATGCGAGAGCTTGTCGGTCGGATTCTGAAACAGTAGCGGTCCCGGCCCCGCCGGTACCGTTTTTGAGCGCCAGGCTTTGAGAGTTGAGCTTGGTGCTTTTTATTTGGTGGCCGGACACTCATGGAGGGTGATCTTGAGGACTTGACTTCCCCGGCTGATGTCCGATATTTCAGGCGGGTTCATTCTGGTTCGCGCAACGGGCCGGAGTCCGGGACGCCGGACGAACCAGCGCCATCCCGCTGGCCGGCCCTTCACCTTACCCTGGATGGAGGGCTGATACATGGTCACGAGGAAAGGCCGGACGACGGCGAAGAAGTCCACCGGCAAGGGCAAGCCGGAGCGCCCGGAGTGCACGCCGGTACTGTCGATCCAGACTGACGCATTGGTCAAGGCGTGGCAGCTACAATCTTATGTCGATTTATCCTCGCGGAGAGCTGGAGTTAAGGAGGTGGCGAATAGCCTATCGCCACGACTGAAAGTGCTACATAAATCCAACTTGAAATTTTTAGGGGGATGATCTTCGTTTAGGCCACAAGCTCAGGCAACTGCCTGAAGCAGACAGGATTTCGGCTTTGGGTGTGAGCGTTCCTGAGCCGGTCTGCCTGGCAGTTTTAC
>CAYRZX010000506.1:0-3921 GCA_964428665.1 uncultured Gemmatimonas sp. | reverse complement strand
CGCGCCAAGCCTCCCCGGCGTTTGAGGGGCGTCCTTCTTTTGTGCCACTTTTCTTGGACGAGCAAGAAAAGTGGCAATGCGGGAGGGGCCAGCGGAACGGTGGGGAGGGTTTCACACTTCAGAAGAAACGAGGCCCTCATGCGCGAAGCCGTCATCCTCTCCGCCGTCCGCACCGCCGTCGGCAAGGCCGGACGGGGCGCCCTGCGCCACACGCGGCCCGACGACCTGGCCGCCGCCGTCATTCACGAGGCCATCCGCCGCGTCCCCGGCCTGAAGCCCGACGAAATCGAAGATGTCGTCCTCGGCTGCGCAATGCCCGAGGCCGAGCAGGGCATGAACGTCGCCCGCATCGCCTGCCAGCGCGCCGGCCTCCCCTGCGCCGTCCCGGCCGTCACCGTGAACCGCCTCTGCGCCTCCGGCCTGGAGGCCATCGCCATTGCCGCCCAGCGCATCCTCTGCGGGTCCATCTCCGTCGCCGTCGCCGGCGGAACCGAGAGCATGAGCCTGGTCCCCCTGGGCGGCCAGAAGTTCGCCCCTAACCCTCACCTCGTCGACGCCCTCCCCGACGCCTACCTGAGCATGGGACTCACCGGCGAGAACCTGGCCCGGCGCTACAACATCTCCCGCGAGGCCCAGGACGCCTTCGCCTTCGCCAGCCATCAGAAGGCCATCGCGGCCATCGACGCAGGCAGGTTCAGAGAGGAGACCCTGCCCCTGACCGTCAAAACCACGGAAGTGGACGATGAGGGCCGCGTCCAGACGCGCGAGACCGTCTTCCAGACCGATGAAGGCCCCCGCAGGGACACCTCCCTGGAGAGACTGTCTCAACTCAAACCCGTCTTCCACACCTCCGGCGCCATCACCGCCGGGAACGCCTCCCAGACCAGCGACGGGGCCTCGGCCCTCGTCCTGATGTCCTCGGACCGGGCGCGGGAGATGGGCCTCTCCCCGACGGCCCGGTTCGTGGCCTACGCCGTGGCCGGCGTCCCCCCGGAGATCATGGGCATCGGCCCTGCCGCCGCCGTCCCGAAGGCCCTCAGGGCCGCCGGACTGCGCCCCGGCGACATCGGCCTGATCGAACTCAACGAGGCCTTCGCCGTCCAGGCCCTCGCCGTCACACAGGAGCTCGACCTCCCCCCGGACCTCGTCAACGTCAACGGCGGGGCCATCGCCCTCGGCCACCCCCTCGGCTGCACCGGGGCCAGGCTGACGACCTCCCTCCTCCACGAGATGCGCCGCCGGAGCGTGCGCTACGGCCTCGTCACCATGTGCGTGGGCGGCGGCATGGGCGGCGCGGGGATATTCGAACGGATGTCATAGCCGTAGGGGCGACCGGCCGGTCGCCCCTACTTTCCCTCCATCTCCCGGATCGCCTGCCTGGCCTGCGCCTGCCAGCGCTCCTCCCCACGCCGGCCCTCCGTGGCCCGCAGGTACGCGAGCAGCTCCTCCACAGCCTCCTTCGTCATCCCCCGCGCCTTCAGCGCCATCCCCAGGTTGTAGCGCGCCCCCGCGTGGTCCGGCCTCAGCCGGATCGCCTCCCGATACGCCCCCTCCGCCTCCTCCGCGCGGCCCGCCGCCGCCAGGGCCAGTCCCAGGTTGTAGTGCGCCCCGGCGTAGTCCGGCTTGATGCGGATCGCCTCCCGATACGCCCTCACCGCCTCGTAGGTCCGCCCCCTCTGCCGGAGGAGATTCCCCAGATTGTTGTGCGCCCCCGCGTGGTCCGGCCTCAGCCGGATCGCCTCCCGATACGCCCCCTCCGCCTCCTCCGCGCGGCCCGCCGCCGCGAACGCCACGCCCAGGTTGTTGTGCGCGTCCGCGTGGTCCGGCTCGATGCGGATCGCCTCCCGATACTCCGCAATGGCCCCTTCGAGCTGCCCCCGGTCCCGGAGGAGATTCCCCAGGTTGTTATGCGCCCCCGCGTGATCCGAGTCGGCCCGGATCGCCTCCCGGTATTCCCGCTCCGCCTCATCCGTCTGCCCCTGGCTGTAGAGGGTGAACCCCAGGCGGCTGTGCGCCTCCGCATCGTCCGACCTTAACCGGATTGCCCTCCGGTACTCCGCGACGGCCGAGTCCCGCAGCCCTGCCCCATACAGGATGAAGGCGAGATGGCCGTGCGATCCCGCGTCGCCCTCGACCAGCGGATAGTCCCGGATCAGGTCCCACGCGGCCCCGTCCTTCACCACCTTGAACAGGAACTCCCCGTCCCCGGAGTGGACGAGCCGCATATCCGGCCGCTTCAACGCCGCCTCGACCACCTCCAGACGCGGATGCCGCCTCCGGTCCACCACCAGGAACTCCGTCCCCTCCGGCAGCCGGTCCAGATCCCCCGCAGAGCGGAGGAACAGGACCCTCCGCGTCAACCCCTCCCCGAACAGCGGATAGACCCAGGCGTGCTCGTCCGCGTCCACTGCGACCGTCGCCCGCGCCGGGGCCAGCCGGTCCGCCAGCTCCGCGCCCCCGTGGCGGTACCGGGAGTCCGCGTGCAGGAGGCGCGGCAGGCCCGGCCGCCGATCCAGAAGAGACCCGAGAGGACACGCCGCGTCATAGACCGCCGAGGCCACTCCCTGCCCCGCCCCCACGCCCAGAACCAGCGCGGCCAGCCCCACGCGAGCGCCGCGTCCCGCGCGCTCCGCCCACCTCCCCAGCCTCGGCGCAGCCAGCGCTGCCAGGCAGACCGGCCAGAAGGCCATCAGCCGGAGCGCGTGGACCGAGTGCGGATGGACCCCCAAGAAACAGAGCGTCCCGGCCAGCAGCGTTCCACCGAGGATCAACCGCGCCGTCGCGGCCTCCCGCAACGGATGGACAATCCGATGCCCCTTCCGGCCCCGGCGCGCCTCAGCCCCATCCGCGACCATCCCCCACACATACGCCGGGACCATCGCCATCGTCAGAAACCCGAAGTTCGACAGGTCGTGGTTGAACCACGACGCCCTGGACATCCGGAACGGGTCCAGGAACAGCCGCCCCGCCAGCCCGGCCAGGCCGGCCCGCAGCGTGTCCAGCCCCGGCGCGAACCGGTTGAGCGTGTCCGCCGCGTCCAGGCTCACGCCCAGAGGGTTCCCCACCCGCTGCCAGTTCCAGACGTAGACCCACGCCCCGCAGAGCGGCAGCAGCGCCACGAACAGGGCCGTCAGGCAAAGCAGGTGCCCGCGAGGTCGCCCCCGATGCCTCCACGCCGCGCCCCACCCGGCCAGCAGGAAAAACGCCCAGAGCGGCCCGTGCGACTTCGTCCCGGCCAGCAGCGCCGCAGACGCCGCCACGAGGGGCAGGGCAGCCTCCGACCCGGTCCACAGGTAGCGCACGACCCAGAGCGCCGTCGAGACCCAGAAAAACGCGAAGATCAGGTCGTTCTGCGTCGTCAGGCTCTCCAGCAGCAGCAGCGGCGCGAACAGCCCCGCCACGGCCGCCGTCCCGACCCACCCCTGCCCCGGCCAGCAGCGCCTCGCCGTCGCAGCGCACGCCACACCGCACAGCCCCCACGAGACCGTCTGCGCCCACGCGCTCATCTTCGGGGCCATCGCCGAGACCACCGGCCAGCCCTGGAGGATCGTCGCGTTGAACGGAAAGAACGCCACCCCATTGAGCGGCGTCTCCCACGGCCGGATGCCCCCGGACTGGGTCATCAGCGCGACCTTCGTCATGTGATACGTCATCGCGTCCCAGCTCACCGTGAAATGAAGGCCGGTCCGGGCCACGGCAAAGGCCAGCCAGAGGAGGCAGAGCACAAAAGGAAAGAAGGCAGAAGGCAGTAAGCAGTAGGCAGTAAGATCATGGTCTGCCTTCTGCCTTCTGCCTTCCGCCTTCCGAATCGCGACGCCCACTGCCCCAAGCAGCAGACTGGCGGCCGTCATCGGCCCCCGGCGCAACGCCATCGGGATGCTCAAAACCCACCCGATGCCAACGGCCCCGACGGCCATCCAC
>CAYRZX010000505.1:1427-3948 GCA_964428665.1 uncultured Gemmatimonas sp. | reverse complement strand
TCCGAACAGACATTCCCGGTTCAAAGTGCAAATGGTAACGAAATAGGCGCCTGCCCGGCTGTAATCGTACCCTTTCAGCCGGACGGAGCGGCGTCGCAGTTTATCGTTTACGCGCTCAAGATCGCTCATATCTTGCAGGGGCGTTTCTGTCACAGGAGTCATGCCCTGGTTTCCTCTTCCTCTATGGGGTAATCCCAACGTTCACAAGGTAGTCCCGAATCCGCTGCACAAACGCCTGGGCGTCCTCAATAAGGTGCTGCGAATCCTCCTGTTCCCAGGAGACAAGCACATTGTATTCGGCGACAATGCTTTGATCTTGCACTCTGGCAAGGATAGAAGACCATTCTCGCTCAATGAGACCGGGACAAACCAGGACCTTGTTGAAGAATCGACGCATCGCACGGTGCGACTCTGCGACAGTATCGTGCGCCAGAAGGGCGGCTTTAGCAGCGTGCATAACCGCATAGTAGCTGAGGGAAATCGCATCCTCAAACAGACTACTCGCTAAGAGGACCTGCGCGGCCCGAAGGGCCTTTTTTGCCCGGCTAAATTCCGCGAGCGAGTGTTTCAAATTCAACGGTCAACGTCCCTCTGTGTGCTCTGCGCCCTCTGGAATTATTCTTATCATTCCACCTCTTTCAACAGCTTCTCCAGCCCATCCACGATCTCCCGCTCAATGGCGAGCACCTCCTGGATCAACTCCGCCGGGTCCTCCTCCGACGCTTTCTCGGCCACCTGCGGCTTGTAACGCCCGGCGGCCAGGTTGTAGTCGTTCCCGGCCACGACCTCCGCCGTCGCCCACCAGCATCGGGGCTCCTCGCTCCCCGCCTCCAGCAGCGTCCCGGCCTCCACGCCGGGCGCTTCCTGGAAATCGGATGATTTGTACGCCTTCCAGCGGCGGAGCAGGTCGGGGATGTCGTTGCGCTCCGGCGTCTCGGGGCGGCCCCCGCCGGTGATCTTGTCGGGGTCGTAGCCGTCGGCGCGCACCTCATAGAACCAGACTTTCCGAACCCGCCTGGCGTCTTCGCTCACAGGTCGGCGAAACACCAGCACGCCGGTCTTGACCCCGGCGTAGGGCTTGAACACGCCCGCAGGCAGCGAGATCACGGCCAGAAGGTCGTAGTCCTCCATCAGCTTGCGGCGCAGGTCCACGTGCGCCGTGGTCGATCCGAAGAGCAACCCTTCGGGCACGACCACCGCGCCCCGGCCCCCCGGCGCAAGGGCCTCCATCATCACGCCCAAAAAGAGCAACTCGCTCTTCTTCGAGTTCGTGGGCAGGTCCTTGCGGATGGACTCCTTCGGCAACACCCCGGCGAACGGCGGGTTCGACAGAATGACCTTGTATTTTCGGCTGAGGTCGTCCTCGGTCAGCCCCCCCATCTCCGACAGCGCGTTGGCCCGCCTGACCCTGGCGTTCCGGATGCCGTGCAGGACCAGGTTCATCACGGCAATGCGCATCATCTGCCGCGACACGTCGATGCCGTAGATGGAATGCTCCAGCAGACCCCAGTCGGGGACCTTCTCCCCCGGCCCCTTCCGGTAGGTCTGCAAGGTCGGGATGTCAGCTCTGGCCTCCTCGACGGTCTGATTCCGTCGCTCCAGCCACTCCTCTCCATAAATGGGCACTTCCGTCGGCTCGGTTGAGTACTTGGCAAGAATGTACTCCACCGCGTCGATCAGGAACCCGCCGGTGCCGCAGGCCGGGTCGTAGATCGTGTCGCCGATGTCCGGGTCCACCATCTCGACCATCATGGTCCGAATCTGGCGCGGCGTGCGGAACTGTCCGTTGAGGGCGGACTGCCCCAGGTGGGTCAGGAAGTACTCGAAGATGTCGCCCTTGACATCCGTGCCGAGCTTGCGGAAGTCGATCCCGTCGATCTCGTCCACGACCTGTTTGAGCACGTTCGGGTCCACGATCTCCAGGACGGCGTCCCGGAAGTACTCCGCGATCTGCGGCTCCTCCTTGACCAGAGAGGACATGTAGGGGAAGACCTCATCGCGGACAAAGTCCCGCAGATCCTGGCCGCCCCTGAACCGCCACTTCGACCACCGGTAGCGTTCGGCCTGCCTGGGGAACAGCCGCCTCCCGTTTCCGCTCTCCGTTTCCCCCGTGAGACGGGCCTGAAGTTCGCGGCCGGACTCCTCCTCATCCAGCAGTTTGAGATAAATCAGATAGGACAACTGCTCGATGTAGGTGACCGGGTTGGTGACGCCGCCGGCCCACAGGATGTCCGTGATGCGGTCTAGCTTTCTCCGGATGTCCTGATGCACTCGATGCTCCTACGCGGTCTTCGGCAGAAAGACAGACTTGTTCATGTCCTCGATGATCTCTTTAAGGCCCCGCTCCCCGAAGAGTTCAACCCCCAGCCCGGCGGCGTTGAGGATCGAGAGGGGCGGCTGGAACAGGTCGTTGACCTCGACCTTGCCCCGGACGATGCCCCGGTTCTTGAGCAGCGCCAGGTACTGGGCCTGGTCAGGGTTGAGGTTCCTGGACACCAGCCACGCCTGGAAATTCTCCGTC
>CAYRZX010000505.1:0-1327 GCA_964428665.1 uncultured Gemmatimonas sp. | reverse complement strand
CCGGGTCGTAGTGCTCCTCATCCACGTCCGCGCCCTCGGCCATCAACACCGTGATACCGGTGGCAAACTTATAAGGGACGAGGTACCCCTCCTGAAAGGCCTGTTGAATCGGAAAAGCGAAGTCCGGCTCCCCCTCCTTGCACTGGTAAAAGCGGAAGGTGTTGCGCTCGATGTAGACTGAGGGCGTGGCCGTAAGGCCGATATGGAAGGCATCGAAGTGGGTCAGCGCCGTCTGCCACGCCCCGTAGATGGAACGGTGACATTCGTCGGCCACCACAACGTCGAAGTATCCGCTGGTGAACTCCGGATACCGACCGATCATGGTCTGCAGCAGGCATACCGTGATCTGTTGTTCCTGGCGCGCCATGCCGGGCTTCAGCCAGTAACTCCCATACTGAGGAAGGAGGTCCTGCATCGCCTCCAGGGCCTGCTTGGCAAGTTGCTCCCGATCCACCAGGAAAAGAACCCGTTCGGTGCGCCCCGATTCAATCAATCGCTTCAGATACAGACAGGTGAGGTCGGTCTTGCCCGTCCCGGTGGGGAGCTCGATAAGAAACCGCCGTTTCCCCAGTTCAACGGCCTGATCGAGGGCCTTCATCGCCTCTTTCTGGTAGGGACGAACCGCCCGCTGCTCCCCTTGACGAAGATAGTAATCCGGGATCGGAATGGTCGCCATCGGCCTGCGCTCCTGGCGCATGGTCACCAGCCGCTCCAGGTCGCGCCGGGAATAGAAGGCGTTGACGATGCGGGCGTCGTCGTTGGTATAGTCCCAGAAGTAGATCAGTTCGCCATTGGTCAAAAAGATAAAAGGCGCTCCGAGCCATTTGGCGTAAGGAAGCGCCTGCTGTTTGGCGGCATAGGGATGGAAGGCAGAACGTTTGGCCTCGATGACCGCAAGGGGCCGTCCATCCTGAGAAAGAAGGACATAGTCGGCGCGTCCTGTCGGGACATTGTCACCGTCAGCGGTCACGGAAGCGCCTCCGAGGTGTTTATCTTCTGCCAGGGCCGCTGCTCCTCGCAGGGAAGCCACAGGGACTTCCGTCAGAACCATAGACTTGTCAGTCGGGTCCCAGTGCGCCTGCCGGAGTTGTCCATCAATCACAATCCTGGCGTCAGATTCTCTTGAGAAGTCCTTCACAAGCGCCTCTGCATAAGCTGAACTTCACGGATATTCGGGAAAGTAATCCGCAAGATTTCTCCCATTAAAATAAACATCAGCCACCAGGCGCCCACGATCGACACGGTGCGCACCTCGAAGTTCGACCGTTCGTCCCTTAGGAATGAGAATCAAATAACTTGACCTAAAGATGGGGGGCTATATTTTGTA
>CAYRZX010000504.1:0-3955 GCA_964428665.1 uncultured Gemmatimonas sp. | reverse complement strand
CACCACCAGGAAGGCCAGCGGCTCCAGCGTGGCCCCGCCCCCCGTCCCGCTCCCGCCCCCCGACTTTTCACCCTTCCCGCCGCTCCCCCCGGCCCCGAACCCGAAGGAGACCTTCGACACCGGGATGATCGTCACCTCCCCGACGATCACCGGCTCCCCCACCACCGTCTCCGTCTTCACGATCTGCTGAAACTCGCCCAGGAGCGTCCTGATCAGTTCATCGACCGACATGGCCACCCTCACACGGAATAGGGAACCGCCTGCCGCCTCCTGCCCACCCACCCGGCCCACCTCTGCCTCACATACTGCCACCCCAGCATCCCCCCGACCACCACCGCCAGCCTCGCCACGGCGTACGTGACCCTGGCGAGGCTCACGGAGACGGCCAGGGAACCCTGCGCCTCGAACGTCCGCGTTAGAAAGTTCGGGGACACGTCAACGCGCACCCTCGCCCCGAGCAGGGGCCGGATCGCGTACACAACGCCCGCAAGCTGTCCCGTGGTCGCCGGGTCCCCTGTCCCGAAGACGAGGTCGCCCGTGGCCCGGCGCAGCCGGAACGCCCCCCGGAGCGTCCGCAGAAACCGCATTGCAGGACCCCGGAAGCGCCGGACATATCCCCGCGCGGTCCTGAGCCGCTCCATCACCCCCGCGCGCCCTGGCCTTTCTGAGTCCTGAGTCCTGAGCCTGCCCTGAGCAGAGTCGAAGGGTCCTGAGTCCTGAGTCATAGGTCCTGACCCTGGACCCTGGACCCTGGACTCGCGACCCGTTTCTGAGTCCCGAGTCTGATCCTGAACCTCAGGCGTCGGGCGTCCGGCTCGTGGCGTCTCTTCCGCCTCCTGCCTCCTGCCTTCTGCCTCCTGCCTCTCGCCTCCCGCCTCTCGCCTCGAACCGGCCCGGCCCGGCAGCAGAAAGCTCGGCCTGCGGAACAGCAGCAGGCGCAGCCGGAGGCCGGCCTCATCGAAGGAGGCGTGGATGCCCAGCAGCCCCATCAGCAGGCCTGCGGACAGCGTCCCTCTTCGTTGTTCTCCCCGGATCTCCCCCTCCAGGACGACCAGGACCGGCACGACCCAGACCAGCAGCGCCGTCAGCAGCATCCCCGACAGGGCGATCAGCAGGACCGTCCAGAGCGTCACGGTTTATCCTCGCAAAGGATAGGTCAACGGCACCCAAAAAGCAAGGAGATTCAGCCCCCTGCCTTCAATAGAATATCGTCCGCGTCCGGTGATAGGGCCTGTCGTCCGACGACTTCCGCTGCCCGGCGTGCCAGAGCGCGGCGTCCACCTGCGCGGCCGTGACGCCGGGGACCGACGCCTCGCACGCGCGGCGGATCAGCTCGCAGGCCCAGACCGAGGCCGCGCGGATCTCGACCTCCTCCCGGCTCGCGGAGGGAAGCTCCACGCAGGCGTCCACCCGGCGGGCCAGGTCCTCGTCGTAGACGAGCGCGCCGGAGCGCCGGAGCATCTGCGGCAGCTTGTAGTCCGCGAAGACCGTCAGCGCCCCGATGTCCCGAAACGCGCCATAAGATTGCCCCCCGAAGCGCCCGCAGAGCATCGCCGGAAGGAGCTGGGCGCGCTTGTGGAACCGGACCTCGCGCCCGTCCAGCCAGGCCACATCGTTGAAGGACGGCATCTCCGTCGTCAGCATCTCGGCCAGCCGGATCGCGCCCCCCTCCGAGGCCCTCAGAAGCGCCGGCCAGGAGCCGCCATATTTTTCGCACAGCGCGCGCCCCGCCTCCCGGAGCAGGGCGAGCCGCTCATCGAACATCGGGATGACCGCGTTGCCCCGCAGGATATGGGCCAGATCGTCCCTGGTCAGGTCGCGCAGGTAGGCCCCGTCCGTGACCGGAAACCCCTCCTCCACGGCCCGGCGCAGCGCCGCGAACAGCCCGAATGTCCCGTCGTAGGTCGCCCCCCGGTACGCCACCGTCCACTTGGGCTCCCCCCAGAACGAGAAGTTGATCACGTTGGCCGTGCAGAAGACCGAGGCGGCCCGGTCCCCGTCCGTCTCCGGGAAGACCGCCCCGCGCCACGCCGGAAGCGCCACGTCCGAGGCGGCCAGCGACCGCGCCAGGTCGCAGATGCGGGCCTCGTCGATCCGCACGCGCCGCAGCAGGGGGATGACGGGTTCGACGGTGGAAAGGATCGTTGTTGACACGGGGGCCATTTTCTGCTAAACTCAGGCATCCGCCATGAGCGCACTAAACCTCAGTCACATCTCCATCGTCCTGGTCGAGCCGGAAGAGCCGGGGAACATCGGGTCCGCGGCGCGGGCGATGAACACGATGGGCCTCTCCCGCCTCGTCCTGGTCAACCCCGTCCCCTTCGACGTGGCCGAGGCCCGGAAGATGGCCCACGGGTCGCAGGACCTCCTGCGAAACGCCCTCGTGTGCGCCACCCTGAAGGAGGCCCTCGCGGACGCCGCCCTCGTCGTGGGCACCACCCACAAGCGGCGGGAGGACCGCCCCCTCCTCTACCCCCCCTTCGAGGTCGCCCGCCGGCTGGTCTCCCTCCCCCCCGGCCAGCGCGGGGCCCTGGTCTTCGGCAGGGAGAGCCGGGGCCTCTCCAACGAGGAGCTGCGCCTCTGCTCCGCCGTCTCCCGCGTCCCGGCGGCCACCAGGCACCCGTCCCTCAATCTCGCCCAGGCCGTCCTGATCTACGTCTACGAGATCGCCCAGGCCACCCGCGAGGGGAGGCCCGGGCCAAAACTCGACCTGGCCGCCTTCGAGGAGCTGGAGGGGATGTACGGGCACGTCCAGCAGACCCTGGACCGGCTCGGCTTCGTCTCCCGAAACGCCCCCGGCTCCTTCATGCGGTCCGTGCGCCGGGTCTTCGGCCGCGTCCAGATGGAGCGGCGGGACGTGGCCACGCTCCACAAGATGTGCCGCGCCGTGGACAAGTTCATCGCCCGGCATCGGATTGATACAGGGTGATGCTGATCTGCGTGCCGGGGAACGGCGCGGTCTCGTTCCGGTAGGCGGACCTCCCCCGGATGTACACGCGGGCGTCCCCCGACCGGATGTGGAGGCCCCCCCCGTAATCGTGGCAGATGCGGTTGACCACGTAGAGGCCCAGCCCCCGCGTCGGGTCCCGCGAGAACTGCTTCCGCACGGCGTTGGCGATGGCCGTGGCGTGCGTCCACGCCGACACGTTGTAGCGCATGGCCAGGCTCCCCCGGATGCCGATGCCCAGGTCGCACACCCCGATGATCGCAAACTTCTTGCCCCGCCGGTGGTCCATGTACCGCTGCGCCGCCACATAGCCCCGGTCGAAGCTGTGGTCCAGGACGTTGTGACACAGCTCCGCCACCACGTTCTTGAACCCCGCGATCTCCCGGTCCTTGTAGTTCAGCTCCTCCGCCAGAATGGCGCTCACGCGCTGGCCGATCAGCCGCAGCACAGACTCCACGTCGTCCCGCCGCGCGATCGGCGTCACCTCCAGAAGCCCCTCGTGCGACGCCACGTGGCGGGGAGGGACAGCCCCCCCCTCCAGAGAGGTGAACTCGCTCAGCGCGCTCAGGACGTTCATCCGGGCCAGGTAGCTCCGCACGGCCTCCGCCTCGGGCATCCGGCACGCGATGTCCCAGAAGGTCTGGCTCAGGTGGCGCGCGATCAGGCAGAGCATCCCCATGCCGTAGGGATCGACGAAGGTCAGGCCGGAGAGGTCCAGCACGATGTTGTCCTGCCGCCGTCCCTCCACGAACTGCGCGAACTGGCGCAGCACCCCGTCGCAGGAGATGGCGGAAAGGTTCTCGCCCCCCACCTTAAAGATGTGATTTCCGTGTCTATCGCCCATCCCATGAACAACGATGAACGATGAACGATGAACGATGAAGTAAAAACTTAACCCTGCTTTCGCTTTTCGTTCATCATTCATCGTTCATCATTCATCGTTAGCTTATGAACACTAAATAGCTTTTCACGATTCTTGTGCATTAAGATAGGTCACTGTTAAAGCAT
>CAYRZX010000503.1:0-3960 GCA_964428665.1 uncultured Gemmatimonas sp. | reverse complement strand
ACCGGCTGCGGGAGAGGCGCACCTCGTAGAACGTCTTGGGCGACAGGGTGTGCGTAAACACCGCGTACTGCAGCTCCTCGCGGGCGATCGCCTCGCCCGCCGCAGACCACTCCGCCGGAAGGAACAGGTCCTTCCCGTTGTTCCCCAGGCCCCGCACCACCCCGAAGATGCTGACCGTCCCCACCCCCTGCGCGAAGTCCTCGTTCCCCGAGTTCCAGTACCGCCACCGCTGCAACAGCCCCCCCACCTTCAGCTTCAGGTTCGCGGAGGGCTTGAGCGTGAAACTCCCCGACAGCGTGACGTTGTTGGGACCCGACGGGATGAACTGGTTCCGCTCGTTGTAGAACCCGTACTTCTCAGGCCCCGGAAAGGGCGTGGCATACCGGTCGTGCTTGGCCGTCACCACGAACGACGCCTTCTCCCCGATCGGACCGGAGGCGTTCCCCTCCACCTGCCAGCCCGACCAGCGCTCGTAGTCCGTCCGCTGATGCACCAGCTTGCCCGTCACCGGGTGCCGCTCGTTCGTCCAGTTCGGGTCGTTCCACCGGACCTTGTCCAGGTGCTGCGGCGCATCGTAGACGTTCTTCCCCCAGTGCTTATAGCCCGCCGGCTCAAAGCGCCCCTCCCCCCACCCGTGATACCTGTTCTCCCCCTCCTTCGTCACGATGTTGATCACCCCGGCCTGCGTGTTCCCATACTCCGCCGGCATCACCCCCGTGATCACCGAGAGCTCCTGGATCGCCCCCCGGTTGACCGCCTGGAACTTGCCCCCCTGGCTGCGGGAGTCGTTGAAGTTTATCCGCACCCCGTCCACGATGTAGGCCACGTCGTTGCCATAAAAGGTGTGGTCCACGTTGCTCCCCCGCAGGCGGTTGTCCCCGTCCACCGACACGCCCGGCTGCAACTGCAAGAGGTCCTGCGTGCTCCGCACGATGCCGATGCGCTCGATCTCCTGCGCCGTCACCACGTACTTGCTCGTGGTCTTGTCCGGCTCCACCAGCGGGCGCTCGGCCACCACCGTGACCTCGGACATCTGCACCGCCGTCTCCTTGAGCGCAAAGTCCAGCGTGGTCGTCTGGTCGGCGACGGCGCTGACTCCCGACTTGTTCACCCGGTCGTAGCCGATCAGCGACGCCGTCATCTTATAAACCCCCGGCGCCACGTTGATGATCACGTAGTAGCCGTTGGCGTCTGCAATCGCCCCCTGCTTGGTCCCCTCGATGACCACGCTCGCCCCCGGCAGCGGCGCGCCCTTCTGATCTTTGACCACGCCGTTGATCTTGCCCGTGGTCCCCGCCATCGCCGCGCCCGACCAGACCAGCGCCAGGGCCAGCGCGACGAAACCTATAAACTGAAGCCTTCGCTTCATACTTTTACCTCCTCCTGATGCTCCCGGCATAGGTTGGAAGGTTGAACCATCTATCCCCCTCTCCCCTTGTGGGAGAGGGGGTCAGGGGGTGAGGGGTGAACCTCACCTCCAGAAATAGAACTTCATCCCCGCGCCGACGTCCAGCGTCTGGATCGGCCAGACGCGCTGCAGGTCCCACTGAAGCATGGAGCGGATCTCCCCGACGACGACGTTGTACCGGGCGCGCACGTCTATCGCCCAGCTGTCCGTGATGAACGCCTCCACCCCGGCGCCTAAGTTCACGCTCAGGGCCACCCGCTTGTCGATCTGCGGCTGCAGCAGGATGTTGGGATTCAGCGTCTTGGTGACGCCTCCTGTCTGGCCGGGATAGATGAGGTTCTTGTTCACCTGCTTGTAGTCCACATACCCACCCCCGATCAGCAGATACCAGCGATAGTCCTTGGGCCTGTACCCGTGGGACTGGTTCTCCTGGCCGGGATAAATGACCGTGTTGATCATGTAGCTGTTGAGCTTCATGTTGGAACTGGTGTTCGGGCTGGTGTAGAAGTTCCCGTCCACCGCCCACTTGAACGGGGTCGTCTCCAGCTTCCCGTGCTTGAAACTGGCGCGGTTATACTCCAGCGCCACGGTCAGCGCGTCATTCCGAACGTAGCTCAACACCCCGCTGAATTTACTCTCGCCGCTGAACCGGTCGCCCAGCCCACGCATCGGGGAGTTGTAATCCACAAACCCGCCCAGGGCCCACTTGCCGGCCGCCCACGCCTCAGAAGCGACGACCAGGGCAACGAGGCTTGCGGTGAAAATCAACCCTTTCTTTAGCGATATCAACTCATCCTCCTTCGGAAAAAACGTTGAACGACGATGCGGGATAAATCCCTCACGATGCCCCCGCTCCCACCTCCTTTCTACAGAATTTAAGAAGGGCCCTCAATAAAAAACATCCCGTAATGAGCCCTCATAAAGAGCGCATTTAGGGATGGATAAAGGACCTTCGCATAACCTCCGACCCGGCAATTTTCTTTGAACTTATGGAGTTAAAGACCACTGGCAGATTCCTGTTATAAGGAGACTTTTACATATCCCCCCCCTTGTTCAGACAAAATATGATAAACAATAGGGAAACCGATGTCAAGAAAAAAATGTAACAGCTTTAAAGTAACAATAAATACAAAAGGGTGGGATGGTCTTTTTTCTTACCCTTTCCCGAACTGTTCGGCGAACAGGAAGAAGTCTGAAAAATCGACCTCCCCATTCTGGTCCAGGTCGAACCGGGCGTCGTATCCGGCCCCCCCCTTCTTCGCCCCGAACCCCGCCGCGAACAGGAAGAAGTCGTCAAACGTCACCGCCCCGTCGCCGTCGAAGTCCGCCGACCTCGTGGGCGCAGACGTCAGGGCAAAGACCCCGCTGCCCACCGTCCCGGCATAGACCGTGGCGCCGTCCAGGACCAGGGCGTCGACGTTCAGGTTGGCCAGCCCGGCGTTGACGGCCCCCCAGGTCGCCCCCCTGTCCGCGCTCTTGAAGACCCCGCCCCCACCCGTCCCGGCGTAGACCCTCGACGAGAGCGCGGAGTCCACGGCCACGGCCCGGACGACGGCCCCCGCCAGGCCCCTGTTGACGGCCCCCCAGGTCGCCCCCCCGTCCGCGCTCTTGAAGACCCCGCCCCCGCCCGTCCCGGCGTAGACCGTCGCGGGCGTCTGCGGGTCCACGGCCAGGGCTGCCACGTCAGGGGTCGTCAGCCCGCTGTTGACCGGATTCCAGGAACCCCCGCCTGTGGTCGTCTTGAAGACGCCCGCCGTCGTCCCGGCGTAGAGTGTCGATGACGTCTTCGGGTCCATGACCAGGGTGCGAATGCCGGCGCTGGGGGGGATGCCGGAGTTGGCCTGCGGCCAGACCGCCCCGGCGTTCAGGGTCTTGAGAATCCCCGCCCGGTCGCTCACGGCGTAGATCGTATTGGCCGCCTGGGGGTCCACCACCACCGCGTAGATATTCAGGTCGAGCAGGTCAGAATAGAAGGCCCAGCGCCCCTCGACGTTATCGCTCGTCAAAACCCCTCGATCCGTCCCGACGTAGAGGAGCGACCGGTTCTGGGGATCCACGGCGATGGCGTAGACAACGATGTTGGCCAGGCTGGCCGTCCAGGTCTTTCCGGCGTCCGCGCTCTTGTAGATCCCCAGGTTCGTCCCGGCATAGAGGACGCCGCCCTGCGAGTCCAGGACGACGTCAAACACCACCAGCGCTGAAAGCCCGGTATTGGAAGCTACCCACGTCCCCCCCCCGTCGGCGCTCCTCAACACCCCCCTGCTGGCCTCCCCGGCGTAGACTGTGGAGAACGACCTGGGATCCGGCGCTATGGAGAAGACCACGGCGTCCGCCTGCCCCGCATTGGCCTCCTTCCACGTCGCCCCGCCGTCTGTGCTCTTGTAGATCCCCGACCCATTCGTGCCGGCGTAGACCGTTGTGGGCGTCTGGGGGTCCACCGCGAGAGAGAACGCAAAACGGTTTCTCGGCAGCCCGGAGCTGATCCCTCTCCAGCTCGACCCGCCGTCCGTGCTCTTGTAGACGCCCACGTCCGTGGCCGCATAGACGGTGGA
>CAYRZX010000502.1:0-3975 GCA_964428665.1 uncultured Gemmatimonas sp. | reverse complement strand
ACACCTTCACCCGGTGCGCCTCCACCACCTCCATGTTCAGTTCCACACCCAGCCCCGGCGCGTCTCCTGCGGCCATTCGCCCCTTCTCGATCCGCTCCGAGGGCGCGATCAGATCGCTCCGCCAGGGGACCTCCCCCCACCCGAACTCCAGGATCAAAAAATCGGGATGCGCCGCCATCGCCTGGACCCCCGCCGCGATCATCACCGGCCCGAACGGCCCGTGAGGCGACGTGGGAATCCCGTACGCCCCGGCCATGTCCGCGACCCGCTTCAGCTCCCCGATGCCCCCCACCACCGTCACGTCCGGCATGATCACATCCATCATCCCCCGCTCCAGGGCCTCCCGGAACCCCTGCCGGAGCATCCGCTGCTCCCCCCCGGCGACCCGGAGGCCGCACCGCCGCTTCACCTCCAGGCACGCCCCCACGTCCGACTCCGGCGTCGGCTGCTCGAACCAGAACAGGTCCAGCCCCCGCAGCGCGTCCGCCACCTCCAGCGCCCCTTTGACCGTCAGATGGCTGTGGCAGTCGATCATCAGGTCCACCCCCGGCCCGATCGCCTCCCGCACGGCCCGCATGCACGCGATGCCCGCCTCCGCCTCCCTCGCGCTGTCCATCCCCATCGGCATCCCGTCGAACGGCGCCAGCTTGACCGCGTCGAACCCCTCGGCCACGGCCGCCGCCGCACTCCGGGCGAACCCCTCCGGCGTCCGGTCCACCGTCGCCCGGTTGATGTTCGCGTAGAGCCGGACCTCCTCCCGGCACGCCCCCCCCAGCAGCGCGTGCGCCGGCGCGCCCAGCGACTTCCCCAGGATGTCCCAGAGCGCCTGCTCGGCAGCGCTCAGGGCGCAGACCCGGTCCCACCCCGGCCTTTCCTGCGAGAACTCGTGAACGATCTGCGCGATCCGCCTCGGGTCCCGCCCCTTCAGCCTCCCCTCCAGCTCCCGCAGGGCCGCGACGCGCCCCCCGTAGTTCCTCCCCGCCAGCAACTCTCCGATCCCCCGGACCCCCTCGTCCGTGTTCACGTGGACGAAGACCCAGTCCCCCCGGTGGTTCACGTGCACCGCGTCCAGGTCAAAACTGGTAATTTTCATTGGTCCACCACCGATCCATCCGCGTGCAGCCTTGTCGTGAGCGACCTCGGCCTGGGCGGGAACTTCTCCTGCGCGCCCTCGGCCAGCTCCACGCCGATCCCCGGCGCGTCCGGGATGATCAGGAACCCGTTCTCTAACTTCAGCGCGCCCTTCACCATCTCGCTCTTGGGCGGCTCGTGCTCTCCGCTCGGGTACTCCTGGAGCGCGAAGTTGGGGATGCACGCCGCGAGCTGCACGCACGCCGCCGTGCTCACCGGGCTGAGCGGGTTGTGCGGCACCACCCCCACGTGATGAGCCTCGGCCAGCGCCGCGATCTTCTTGGCGTGGGAGATGCCGCCCACCATGCAGACGTCCGGTCGCACGTACTGGACCGCGTTCCGCGCCAGCAGCATCTCGAACTCGTAAATGGTGTGGATGCGCTCCCCCGTCGCGATCGGGATGTGGATCTTCTGCGCGACCTCCGCCATCGCGTCGAAGTTGTCCGGCCGGATCGGGTCCTCCAGGAAGTAGGGCCGGAAAGGCTCGATGCCGCGCGCCAGGACAATCGCCTCCGCCGGGTCCATCCGCCGGTGGATCTCGATGCAGAGGTCCACGCCGTCGCCCACGGCCTCGCGGTAAGCCCGCACGGTCTCGACTGCGTCGTGAATCTTGTCGGAGTGCGTCTTGTAGTACGGCACCCCGCGCGGCTCGTCCAGGAACGGCGTCAGATGCCCCACTGCCGTGTAGCCCTCCGCCTTCGCATTCACACACCCCCGGACCAGCTCCTCCTTCGTCCTCCCGTACACGTGGCCGTAGACCCGCGCCTTCTCCCGGCACTTCCCCCCCAGCAGTTGATAGACCGGCACGCCGAAGTGCTTCCCCGCGATGTCCCACAGCGCGATGTCGATGGCACTCAGCGCCCCCATGATCGCCGCCCCCCGGAAGTGCGTGCACCGATACATGTACTGCCAGTGGTGCTCGATCCGCAGGGGGTCCTGCCCGATGAGATACTTCTTGAACGTCTCCACCACCTGCCCGGACGCCTCCAGATACCCCCACGTGCCCGACTCCCCCAACCCCACGATCCCCCCGTCCGTGTGCACCTGCACGAACAGGTACCGGTCGACGTGCAACACCCTGACGTCGGTGATTTTCATAATCGTCTCCCTTTCTCACGTCCCGTACCGCTTCAGGACCTCCTCGTTCAGCGTCACCCCCAGCCCCGGCCCCTTCGGGACCTCCAGATACCCGTTCACGGCACGGAACGGCTCCGTCAGCAGCTCGTCCCGCGCCGGGTCGTGCCTCTGCCCTGGCAGGATCGTGCACTCCTGCGAATACCGGCAGTTCGGCGTGGAGGCCAGAAAGTGCAGCGTGGCCGCCATCCCCACCGTCTGGTTCGTGTTGTGCGGCGTCACCGGCCTCCCGAACGCGTCCGCCATCGCCGCGATCTTCTTGCACTCCGACAGCCCCCCCGCCTTGATCACGTCGCACTGAAGGATATCCGCCGCATCCATCATCAGGATCTCCCGGAAGCGGTAGCGGGTGTGGTCCTGCTCCCCGCCCGCCACCGGCACATCTAAGGCCGCCGCCACCTGCGCCATCGCCCCCAGGTCGTGGAACGGCACCGGCTCCTCAAAGTGAAAAATGTCGTACTCCTCAAACCTCCTCCCCATCCGGATGGCCGTGTGCGCCGTGTACGCGCTGTTGGCGTCCACCATCAGCTCCACCCCCGGCCCGATCGCCTCCCGGATCGCCCGCACCGACTGCGCGGCCAGGTCGGGCAGGTCGTCGAACCCCCAGCGTGTCCCCACCTTCACCTTCAGCGCCGAGAACCCCGCCTCCACGCATCGGGCGGCCATCTCCGCAGACTTTCCGGCGTCCTTCAGCTCCCTCGGCACGGAGCTGGCGTACATCCGAATCTTCTCCCGGTAGCATCCCCCTAAAAGCTGGTAGACCGGCGCATTCAGCGCCTTCCCCAGGATGTCCCACAGCGCGATGTCCACCCCGCTGATCCCGATCGACTGCGACTGCCCCCGGATCTTGTAGGTCGACACGTACATCTTCTCCCAGAGCCGCTCGATCTCCAGCGGATTCTCCCCGATCAGCAACGGCCTGAGGGACTCCTCCACCACCGACCGGACCACCGGCCCGTTCATGCCGCTGCACTCCCCGATCCCCACGATCCCCTCATCTGTGTACACCCGAACCAGGATGATCCGCCTGACCAGCGTCACCTTCACGTCTGTGATCTTCATCGGACAAACGCCTCCGATCCCTTCACCTCACTCCTGAACCGCGTACTTCTTCAGCACGTCTTCATTCAGTTCGATCCCCAGCCCCGGCCCGTCCGGCGGCGTCCCGTAGCCCCCGCCCATGTCCAGCGGCCTCGCCAGCACGTCGTCCACGAACAGCATCGGCCCCAGCACATCCGCCGGGTAGAGCCGGTTTCGCACCGCCACGCCCGCGTGCAGCGCCGCCGCCGTCTTGATCCCCGACTCGTGGCTCGTCCCCATCGTCCAGCCGATCCCCGCGCACTCCAGCGCCCCCGCGATCTGCGCCGTGCGCCGGATGCCCCACTGCGCGAAGGTCACGTTCACGCACCGGATGCCCGGCCTGTTCGCCCGAATCAGGCCCCCGATGTCCTTTAAGGACGACCACCCCGCGTGCACCGAGATCCCCACGTCTAAGGCCTCCGCCAGCATCTGATAGTCGTCCCAGTTCGACGGCGAGGGGTCCTCCAGCAGCTCCAGTGGGACCCCCTTCTCCTTCAGGACCCGGAACTGCCGCAGCGCCGTCTCCCGGTCGTGCCCCTGGTTGTCGTCCGGCCGCAGCGGAACCCCCCCGGCCGCCTCGGCCACGGCCAGCACGTGCTCCAGGTCCCCCTTCACCCCCACCTTCATCTT
>CAYRZX010000501.1:0-3981 GCA_964428665.1 uncultured Gemmatimonas sp. | reverse complement strand
GCCCCCACGGCGCCCTGAACGCCGCGTGTCTACCAATTCCACCACTTCGGCACGCTTCACCCGAAAACAAACGAGAAATCCTGAACGGGAAATAATATAGAAAATTGAGGTGGGCGTGTCAAGAGGGAGTTTCAAAGGTCCGCCTCCACGACCTCCACGTCCAGCCCATTCAGCCGCGAGACGTTGGGGTCCCCCGGCAGGACAACCGCCTTCACCTCATAGTTCCGGGCCAGCAACTGCCGCGCCAGGCGACTCCCCACCTGCCCGGCGCCCCCTGTGACCAGCACCTTGCTCATGGCATCGTCCCTCCATTCCCCCTTTGTCCCTCCCGTTCCCCGCCGTCAGAATCTATGTGATACCAGTTTTTCAAATGGTTTTCCTGGCAGCCCAGGACGCGCCGCCGCTATGGGGGCCACGATTACCCCTACGACACCCAGTCCCGGCACAGCAATTCCGCCTGTTCCAGCGCGGTCTGCGTGGCCTTCTCCTGCTTGTCCGGCGGATAGCCGTATTTGCGGAGGATGCGCTTGACCATCACCCGAAGCTTTGCCCGGACGGATTCCCGGACCGTCCAATCGATGCTGACGTTACGGCGCACGGTCTCGACCAGTTCACGGGCGATGGCCTTGAGGGTGTCGTCGCCCAGGACCTTGACCGCGCTGTCGTTGGTCTCCAGGGCGTCGTAGAAGGCGATCTCCTCATCGGACAGGCCCAGGTCCTCTCCTCGGCGTTCGGCCTCACGCATCTCTTTGGCCAGGTCGATCAACTCCTGGATGACCTGGGCGGTCTCCACGGCCCGGTTCTGATACGCCCGGATGGCCCGTTCCAGCATCTCGGCGAAGGACCGGGACTGGACCAGGTTCTTCCGGGATCGGGTCCTGATCTCATCACTGAGAAGCCGGCGGAGGAGTTCGACGGCCAGGTTGCGATGGGGCAGACCCCGGACCTCGACCAGGAACTCGTCGGACAGGATCGAGAGGTCCGGTTTCTTCAGGCCTGCCGCGGCGAAGATGTCTATGACCTGATCGGAGGACACGGCGCGGGAGACGATCTGCCGGATGGCGTGGTCCAGGTCGTCCTCGGACCTCTGCCGGAGGGCCGAGGTCTTGGACAGGGCCGCGCGCACGGCCTGGAAGAACGCCACGTCGTCCCGGATGCGCAGGGCCTCCTCGTGGGGCACGGCAAGGGCGAACGCCTGGGAGAGTTCGGTCACGGCTTTCAGGAGTCGGGGCCTGCCCTCCTCCTGGGCCAGGATGTACTCCTGAGCCGCCGGGAGGAGGGAGAGGCGCTGCGCCGGGGTCCCGGTGGTCCAGGCCGACCAGTCGAAGCCGTGGAACAGGTTGCAGCAGATCTCGTACTTCTCCAGCATGACGGCCACGGCCTCGGCCTGGTCGATGGCGGTCTGTCCCTTGCCTCCGCTTTCGGTGTAGTCCGCCAGGGCTCGGCGCAGGTGATCCGCCAGACCCAGGTAATCCACCACCAAGCCGCCCGGCTTGTCCCGGAACACCCGGTTCACGCGGGCAATGGCCTGCATCAGCCCATGCCCTCGCATGGGCTTGTCCACGTACATCGTATGCAGGCAGGGGGCGTCGAACCCGGTCAGCCACATGTCCCGGACGAGGACGATCTTGAGGGGGTCATTCGGGTCCTTGAACCGTCTGGCCAGGGCCTCCCGGCGGGGCTTGTTGCGGATGTGAGGCTGCCATTCGAGGGGATCGGAGGCAGACCCGGTCATGACGATCTTGAGCGCCCCGCGCTGGTCGTCCTTATCGTTCCAGGCCGGGCGCAGCTTCACCAGGGCGTCGTGGAGGTCCACGCAGATGCGCCGGCTCATGCACACGACCAGGGCCTTGCCGTCCATCGCCTCCAGACGCCTCTCGAAGTGGTCCACCAGGTCCTGGGCGATCAGCCCGACGCGCTTCTCCGCCCCGACAATGGCCTCCAGCGCCGCCCATTTCGTCTTGAGTTTCTCCTTGCGCTCGACCTCCTCCCCCTCGGTGGCCTCCTCGAACTCCTCGTCCAGGCGTGGCCTCTCCTGTTCGTCCAGTTCGAGTTTCGCCAGCCGGCTTTCGTAGTAGATCGGGACTGTGGCCCCGTCCTGCACGGCCCGCTGGATGTCGTAGACGCTGATGTAGTCCCCGAAGACCGCGCGGGTATTCTTGTCCGTGAGTTCGATGGGCGTGCCTGTGAATCCGATGAAGGAGGCGTGGGGCAGGGCGTCGCGCATGTGCCGGGCGAACCCGTCGATGAAGTCGTACTGGCTGCGGTGGGCCTCGTCTGCGATGACGATGATGTTCCTCCGGGGGGACAGCAGGGGATAGCGGTCCCCCTTCTCCTCGGGGAAGAACTTCTGGATGGTCGTAAAGACCACGCCCCCGGAGGCCACCTGAAGCAACCGGCGCAGGTCTGCCCGGTCCCGGGCCTGCACAGGGGTCTGGCGGAGGAGGTCGTGACAGCGGGAGAAGGTCCCGAACAGTTGCTCGTCCAGGTCGTTGCGGTCCGTGATCACCACCAGCGTCGGGTTCTCCATCGTGGGATGCAGGACCACCCGCCCGGCGTAGAAGGCCATCGTCAGGCTCTTGCCTGCCCCCTGCGTGTGCCAGACCACCCCGCAGCGCCGGTCCCCCTGGGGGCTGGCTGCCGTCACGGTCGCCTCCACCGCCCGGCCTACGGCGTGGAACTGGTGGTAGCCCGCCATCTTCTTGACCGGCGCGTCTCCGCCGTCGTCCTCGAAGACGATGAAGCCCCGCAGGAGGTCCAGGAACCGGCGCTTCTCGAACATGCCCTTCAGGAGGACCTCCAGTTGTGGCATGGCGGCCGGGGCCAGGTCCTCCCCCTCGACGGTGCGCCAGGGCAGGAACCACTCCCGGTCCGCCGTCAGGGTCCCGACCCGGGCCTCCAGGCCGTCGGACACCACCAGGGCCTCGTTGAAGGCGAACAGGGAGGGGATCTGCTGCTTGTAGGTCTGGAGTTGATTGAAGGCCGTCCAGATCGTGGCGGTCTCGTCTGCGGGGTTCTTGAGTTCGATCACGGTCAGAGGAAGGCCGTTGATGAACAGCACAATGTCCGGCCTCCGGTTGATCTGTCCCTCCACGACCGTGAACTGATTCACGGCCAAAAAGTCGTTGGCCTCCGGGTCCTCGAAGTCCACGAGGCGCACCCGGTCCCCGGCGATGGACCCATCCGGGCGGCGATATTCGACCTCCACGCCGTCCACGAGCATCCGGTGAAAGGCCCGGTTGTTGCCCACCAGGGAGGGGGAGTCTGGCCGGATGACCCTGCGGAACGCCTCCTCCAGGACCTCTGCCGGGATCGCCGGGTTGAGGGCCGCGAGGGCGTCCCGCAGGCGACGTTCCAGCACGACCTGGGCGTAGTCGTCCCGTTCGGAGAAGGGCTCGCCGGGGGCGATGTCCGGGCCGTGGAGGAGGGTGTAGCCCAGGCCCTCCAGCCAGGACAGGGCGGCGTCTTCGACGGTGGATTCGGTCACACCTGCCACGATTCCCCGATTCCTGCCGTCCGGGCCGCCAGATTTTCCCTGTCCATCTCCCATTTCAGAGGATTCTCGGCAATATATTGGCGGATGCGGTTGAATTCGTCCTCATCGCGAATGATGTGTTCGTAATAGTTGCGTTGCCACGCAAAATCATCAAACCCTTCCCGGCGACACCGGGTCGTTACGGCGGCCTTGTATGTGCGGACGATGACCGCCAAGGCGTTACGATGGGGGGACATGGCGGAAAACCGATTGTCGGTCGTCCGTGTCGGGGTGTCCGTTCCATGCGCCATGGTCATCGTAGGGGCGTTCAATTGAACGCCCCTACGAACGCCCCTACGATTCACCACGATGATCCCATGCGTGTGATTTGGCATCACAACCCATTCGTCCAATTCGACCGTGGGAACATGGTGGGGGATTTCCAACCAACATCAGTAGATCACGAAACGGTTGAGAGTTCATTCAAACTACGTTACCTGCTCGAT
>CAYRZX010000500.1:0-4004 GCA_964428665.1 uncultured Gemmatimonas sp. | reverse complement strand
AGGACGAGGCCCTGTTTCAGAGGGCGATCGGGTATTACAGCCGGTTCGTGGCGCGGTTGAAGCAGAATGAGCGGTAAAATGAGTGGGAAGAATCGCAGGGGATGGGCGTGGATCGCCTTTCAAAAGGCCCATCATTTTTCAGAGAGTTGCCATGAAACGTCTATGGGGCGCTATCGCGTGTGCGCTCTGCCTGTGGCCTCCGGGCTGTTTGAGCGCCCAGGAGGGCCCGGGGGTCATCACGACTTTTGCGGGGGCGGGAACCGGCGGTTTTTCAGGGGATGGAGGGCCGGCGGAAAAGGCCAGTTTGAACCTGCCGTCCGGCGTGGCCCTGGACAGCGCCGGGGTCCTGTACATCGCCGACTACCAGAATCATCGCGTGCGGCGCGTGGGTGTGGACGGGGTCATCACGACCTTTGCGGGCACGGGGGAGGCGGGTTTTTCGGGGGATGGAGGGCCGGCGGTCCAGGCCAGGTTGAACTTCCCGTCCGGCGTGGCCGTGGATGTTAGAGGGAACGTCTACATCGTCGACACGCAGAATCATCGGATTCGCCGCGTGGGGCCGGATGGGGTCGTCGCGACCTTTGCGGGCACGGGGGAGGCGGGTTTTTCAGGGGACGGGGGGCCGGCGGTCCAGGCCAGGTTGAACTTCCCGTCCGGCGTGGCCGTGGACGCCAGAGGGAACGTCTACATCTCCGGCAATCATCGGATTCGCCGCGTGGGGCCGGATGGGGTCATCGCGACCTTTGCGGGCACAGGGGAGCCGGGTTTTTCAGGAGACGGGGGCCCGGCGGAAAAGGCCAGATTGAACTATCCGAGGGGGATGGCCGTAGACGCCAGAGGGGTCGTCTACATCGCCGAGTGGAGCAATCATCGGATTCGCCGCGTGGGGCCGGACAGCGTCATCATAACCCTTGCGGGCAGAGGGGGTCCGGGTTTTTCAGGGGACGGCGGCCTGGCCGTGCTCGCCCAACTGAACTCCCCGACCGGCGTGGCCGTGGACGCCAAAGGGAACATCTACATCGCCGACTCGTTCAATTACCGTGTTCGCCGTGTGTCGGGCGGTCTCATCACAACGGCTGCGGGCGCGGGAACCCGCGATTTTTCAGGGGACAGAGGGCCGGCGGTCCAGGCCGGCCTGTCTCTCACGGCCGGCGTGGCCGTGGACGCCAAAGGGAACATCTACATCGCCGACTACAACAACCACCGCATCCGACGGGTGACTTCCGGTCCCTCCATCAAGCTGTCCACCTCGTCGATGACCTTTGGTCCCACCAGCGTGGGGTCTACGTCCCGGACTACGTTCACCATCCTGAACGGGGGCAGCGAGGGCCTGTCGGTCACGGAGATCGCGGTGGTTGGGAAGGACTCCCTGCAGTTCAAGGTATCTCCGACGACGGCCGCTGTTGCGGCGGGGAGAGGGGAGATGGTCACCGTGTCCTTCACGCCGGGCTCCTCCGGGACCGAGATAGCCGTGCTCCGGCTGTATCACAATGCGGCCGGAAGCCCCTCCTCCGTCCTCCTGAGCGGCATCGGCTACGGTAAGGAAGGCCCGACCATCACGACCTTCGCGGGCTCGGGTCCGGACTCCGCCGGCTACGGGGGATTCGGGGGGGATGGAAAGGCGGCGGCACAGGCCAGGCTCTATTTCCCCCAGGGGGTGGCTGTAGACGCCAAAGGGGTTGTCTACATCGCCGACACAAAGAACGACCGGGTCCGGCGCGTGGGGACCGACGGGATCATCAGCACCTTTGCGGGCACCGGGGAGGCGGGTTTTTCAGGGGACGGGGGGCCTGCGACCCAGGCCAGACTGTACTGGCCGTCGTGCGTAGCGGTGGACGGCTCGGGCGTCGTCTATACCGCCGACGGGTATCTCAGTCCTCTCATCATCGTTAAGGACCCTCCCCGCTACGGAATTCAGAGGGTGGGCGTCGACGGGATCATCAGCACCTTCGCGGGCGCCGGGAATGTCGGCTCTTCCGGCGACGGGGGTCCGGCCTTGCAAGCCAAGTTGTCGGGATACGTGAACGGGGTGGCCGTGGACGCTTCGGGGAACGTCTACATCGCGGACACCTGGAACCACCGGATCCGACGGGTGGGGACGGACAGGATCATCACGACGGTCGCGGGGTCTGGACCCACGGAAGGGGGATTTTCGGGGGACGGCGGACCGGCGACACAGGCCCGTTTAAACACACCCTACGGTGTGTTCGTGGACGGTTCAGGAATCATTTATATCGCCGATGGGCGCAATCACCGGATACGGCGGGTGGGGACGGACGGAATCATCACCACCTTCGCCGGCTCCGGGCCGACCGGGACTGACGAAGGGGGCTACTCGGGGGACGGATGGCCGGCCACGCAGGCCACGCTGAGCTCTCCGAGGGCGGTGTGCGCGGACGCCAACGGGAACCTCTACATCGCGGACTACGCCAATCACCGGGTGCGACGGGTGGGGCCGGACGGGATCATCACCACCTTCGCAGGCACAGGCGGAGGCTCCGGCGGGGACGGCGGGCTGGCCGTGCTGGCCGGCTTGACAGCGCCGTCTGGCGTGGCCGTGGATGCGCAGGGAAACCTCTACATCGCCGAAACGGGTGCTCACCGCATCCGACGGGTGACCGCCGCCGAGGTCAGCTCGGCCTCCCTGAGCCTGTCCGCCCCGTCGCTGGCGTTCGATTCCACCCGCGTGGGGTCCACTTCCCAGCTGACGCTGACGATCTCCAACACGGGGGGCGGACCCCTTTCCATCACCGGGATCGCCCTGTCGGGGCCGGATTCCACGGCCTTTCGGGTATCTCCGTCGGTGGCCACAATTCCAGCGGGCCAGCGTCAGGCCCTGACCGTGACCTTTGCCCCGACTGCGGCAGGATCCCGGTCCGCCTTTCTGAGCGTTTCCCACAACACCGCCGGAAGCCCGTCCCGGGTCTCGCTCAGCGGGACCGGATATGTCGGGATCGGCCCCGTCGCCCCGACCGCGGACTTTGACGGCAGCGGAGAGGTCGGGTTCGACGACTTCTTTCTGTTCGCCTCGGCGTTCGGGCAGAGGGCGACGGGGGACAACGCGAAGTTCGACCTGGATAAGGACGGGGAGGTCAGCTTCGGGGACTTCTTCCTGTTTGCAGCGGACTTCGGCAAGACGGTACAAAAAAGCACCAAGGCGATTACGGTGAACCTTCCTGGTGGCACAACGATGGAGATGGTCTGGATCGAGCCGGGGAAGTTCACGATGGGGTCTCCTTCGTCGGAGGTGGGGCGGTACGACAACGAGGGTCCTCAGCGTGAGGTGACGATCAAGAAGGGGTTCTACCTGGGCAAGTATGAGTTGACGCAGGGGCAGTGGCAAAAGGTGATGGGGACTGCGCCGTGGGTGGAGAAGAATTATGTATCCGTACCGGCGCACCCGGACAACCCGGCTGTCTTCATATCCTGGGACGATGCCCAGGCTTTGCTCAAGAAACTGAACGACGCGGAGTTAGGGGCGGGCTATCGCCTGCCTACGGAGGCGGAGTGGGAGTATGCAGGCCGCGCGGGGACGACGACGCGGTGGTCGTTTGGGGACGACGAAAGCAGGCTGAAGGACTATGCGTGGTACGGTGAGAACACCCTGAATGAGTTCTATGTCCACAAGGTGGGGACAAAGCTGCCGAACCCGTGGGGTCTCTGTGATATGCACGGGAATGTGTTTGAGTGGGTGCAAGACTGGTACGCGTTGTATGCGATCGGCGCGCAGACCGATCCCACGGGCCCAGATTCCGGTTCCGTCCACGTCTATCGGGGCGGCAACTTTTACTTCTCCGCCCGGATCATGCGGTCGGCGTATCGCGTCAACGGTGGGTCGTCCTACCGCGAAGGCGACCTTGGTTTGCGCCTCTTGAGGCAGGGCAAGTAAAATTACGTTTTTGCGCTATTCCTTTCTATCGGAAATGCGAATGGGTACCATCCCAACAGGATGATACCCATCACGACCGGCGAAATCCCTGTGATGATCACGGGTTATCGCTTGA
>CAYRZX010000499.1:0-4006 GCA_964428665.1 uncultured Gemmatimonas sp. | reverse complement strand
TATCCACTTGCCCTGGCAGCATAATCCAGTGCCCTCTTTCCGGGAGTGCACCCGTCGATGTATTGCCGGATGTCCTCTATGGCCTGGGGGTTGCTCTCCGGCATCTGAATGGCCAGGGTCTGCTGGCCGACGTCATTGCTGCGGAGTACGGCCTGTATTTCCTGCTCCGGGTTGTCCCTCTTTTTGAGGATATAAGGCATCTTGCTGAAGGTGTTCTTGACCAGGTATTCCAGAGCCTGGTCTACGATCATCGGAGGAGAAGCGGCACTGGGTCTGAAGACCTGGCCCGCCACAAAATAGTCCGCCTCGACGATCATCTCCGTCAGCAGGGTCGTCAGACGTTCCCTGCGCCCCCGGTTTTCCTCCGCAAAGTCCCGGAGGATGCGTCTGGCCGACTCGGGCAGCGTTCCGTCACTCTTATTGGCGATGTATCTATCGGTCCTTTTGTAGGTTTGAAGCTCCCGACCCAGGCTCTCGTCGTCCCCCAGCCGGATCAGGACCTGTCCGCCTTCATTGCCGCTGTCCAGGAGGCATTTGCTGTTGTCCCGGTAGAGTTCATACTCATCGGCCAGCGGGGAGATCGCGGAGACGGCAAGCCCCCCGTCCACCCGGTTGCCGACCGGGAACATATCGCAGACCCGGTTGAAGCTGAAGTCCATGTCATTGGCCGGGAAACGGTACTTTCGCCTGCCCTTCAACACATCCTCAAAGATAAGCTCGCCCAGCAGTTTCGTGTCCTCTCCGCTGTTCAACTCAACGGACTTGATCTCCCGGCTGATGTCTCGTTCCTCGTTGGTCAAAAAGAAATAGATGTCGCCGTTGCGGTTGATCAGGGTCTCTTTTTCAAGGCGCTGGAGGCTTTCCTCGATCTGACGGCGGAGGGCCAGCCGGTCCGCGTCGATCCGGTCCAGACAGAGCGTGACCAGGTTGTCCACCGTGCCCTTGATTTCATCCACGTATCGGACCAGGAAGAGGACCTGGAGCAGCAGGATGTCGAAAGGCTCCAGGCCGGGGTTCGTCCCCGCCTGATCGATGGTGAGTTTGACGGCCGTATCCAGGAAACCCTCGATGGACGGGTAGAACCGGTAGAGGGGGACCAGGAGGCCAACTTCCTGATCCTTGATCTGGATGGCGGCGGACTGGAAGGCGTCCAGCATGGAGCGCTCCCCGCGCGCCAGATGCACACCCGTCGCCCCCGCCTTGCGAATGGCCTCGAAGATTTTTTGGACAAGCTGGAACTGATAGGGCGCAAAGGGATAGTTCCTGGCGAAATCGTCCCCGTCCCGGTAGGACTTGAAGGTCATCGCGGCATCGAGCCGGAGTTGGTTCCTGAGGATGTCCCCCTTTTCGGCGAAGAGGGCCTGAAGTTTGCCTGTCGCAGTCTCCTGTTTGGACAGCAGCCGGGTCTGAATCACCTCATCCACGTTCGCGCTGGACAGAGACAGGCGGGTCTTGAAGCGTCCCTGGATCTTCGAGAAGTCGTTGGCCCTGACCCGTTTCATCTCTCCCAGGACCCTGTCGATGTCCTCCTGAGAGGTCACCACGATCCACGCCCTGCCCCCGCAGATCGTCCCCAGGTTCTCCGTGATCGTCTGAAGGTTCAGCATTAAATGAGAGTCACTTCCGATGAACTGTCCGACCTCATCTGCCAGGAAGATAATCCGGTGGTCCGGCCCCCTGGAATCCAGGTACTCCCGGACCCACTTGCAGAAGTTCTCCACGGTCAGGGAGAAGGTGCTCTCGGCGGTGTCGATCCACTTCTCAACGGCTTTCGTGCTCTGGCCCAGCACCCCGGAGAGGGCCTGCACGATCTCGTCCCTGCGGAACTCGTAGGCGTCGCGCTCCGCCACCCATTCGGTTCCTGTCGCCTCCCGAAAGGCTTTGTGGAACTGATCCAATTTGCCCCTGCCGTTGAGGTGCCGTTCCAGGTGGGCGATGTGCGGATGGTCCCCGCTGTAGCCCTGCATCTCGTTCAAAACCTTGAGAAAGACCTGGAGGATGGCGTCCCGCCCGGCCCGGTGGTCCGCCTTGCTGTCGATGTTGAACAGGATGACGTCGGCATTGGAGGCGACTGCCCGCTTCACATCGCCCAGCAGCATGGCATCCTGAATCTTGGTTTCAAAGAACTCCACGGCATGCCTGGTCTGTCCCCCGTGGGCGTGGTTCCTGTTCTGCAGCAGGTAGGACAACACCTTGATGAGGTGGGATTTGCCTGAGCCGAAAAAGCCCGAAACCCAGACCCCTATCTTGCCCGCCACATTGGGATCCTTGGGGCGATCCATGGCGTCCAGGTAGGTCGAAAAAAACTTGCGGAGATACAGGTTGAGTTCCTTTGTGACCACGAACTCGTCCAGCTCCTGCCAGATCGAGGCCTCGTCCAACTGGTCGGCCATCACGACCCCATTGATGGATCGGGAGATGTCTTTTTCAAACAGGTGTTTGATCAGCATAGCGCCTCACCTATGGGACCAGTTTGAACGCCCGGTAATAGTTGCTTCCCTTTAGTTTGCCGAACAGCCGCAAGGATTGCCCGTCGTATCGACCGGGATAAAACATGACCAGGGGGGTCTGACCCATGACCGGATGCAGGTTGTTCAGCAGCGTATGCGAGCGCAGGAGGGGCCATACGCTGCCGACACCGGAGACGATCACCAGGTCGTGCTGATCGGGTTGTACAACCCTGGCAAAGTGCTGGGCGAGCTTGGTCTCGTGCAAGGGAGCCCGAAGCGCCCTCTGGAGAGCCTCGTCGCCTTTTTCCCGTTGTATCTTGAATGACTGCTCAAGCAGATTTCGGTCTTTCAGATAATCGATCACAAAATCGAACAGGTTGACGTGCTTCAGTCTCAGCCCGGGTTTTTGTCTGGGGGCATGTTCAGTGAGGAAACGAACGTGCTCCCGGACGCGAATTTCCTCCTCCGGTGGGTAATCGAAAATGTAGAACGCGATCTCGTTGCCGATGCCTCTCCCGGCCAGGAAATCATCCGAGGTGATCCTGGGGAGGATCATGTTAAGGCGCTCGGTCAGGGAATCGCTCATGGGGCCACCTGGATGCAGCGGAGGACGTATTGCTCGTCGTGGTCCTGCAGGTATTGGATGACCGGCGTCGCGATGTGGACCGTTTGCAGTTTCATCGAACGGGTATTTTCAATGTAGCCGGCCTGGGCAAGGCTCTGGAATACCGACGACCGAAGTCTCCGAATCGTTGAATCCGGCCAGCGGGGCATCTCAGGATCGCGACTCCGGCAGCCCTCCAGGAACTCATCCCAAAGCCTCTTGTTGAGGGCTTTGGCGAACAGCCGGTATTGCTCCCTGACCACGAGATCGAGGAAATCCCCCAGGAGGGCGCTGTGTTTGACAGCAGCGACAAGAACGGCGTGCGTGGCCTCAAGGCCGGTCCCGTCTCGAATCAGTCTCCACAAGTCCGGCCTCATTAACTCCAGGCGGCCTCGTATCAACCGAGCCAGGCGCTCCGCTGTGGCCAAGCTGCGCGCCTGGAGGACATTCCGGTCCAGAATGGAATCCCGCCAGGCCTGATCATCAATGCCCCGGATCAAGAGGTCGGCAACGATCCTGCTTTCCGGTACCTTCAGCGCCCCCGCCGTAATATCTGCCCGATATCTCAACGAAGTCCCACTCAGCATTTGGCCAGAGACTGTGGTTCACTCCACGAAAAAGCCGCACCTGTCCAGATGCGGCCTGTCACCGTTAGCTTTGACTGTTATGTGTGAGGGCGTGCATCCTTCTCGCCTCCCGACGTCAGGGACGCACCAGAACGAGATGCGTTTACACGGCCAATTTACACCGGGGTCTGCCCGATGTCAAGCGGTTTACAGACCTTATGCGAACACAGGGCTTGAGCATCTCTACACCGCCTCGGCGCAAACTTCGGGGCGCTCGTGGAGTATCTTGCCCATCATGCGCCGGAGGATGTCGAAAAGCCGCTCGCGCTGCGCGTCCTGTGCCTTTTTCGTGGGCCACTTCTCAGGGTGCGCCTCCGGGCCGTCCA
>CAYRZX010000498.1:0-4022 GCA_964428665.1 uncultured Gemmatimonas sp. | reverse complement strand
TCCCGCGCGTGGAACTCGTCCCCCGTCACGTAATACATCGCCATCCGCTTGCTGAGGCTGTTCCACCCGAAATAGCCGACGTGACCGCCTGTCACGGTCCCATCCCAGATTCGAAAATCCTTCAGGTCCTTCTGCGGCTCCATCCCCCGGCCCAACTCGATCTCCATCAGCCACCCCACCGACAGAGTGCCTTTTCCGCACTCCGATTCCTCCAGCTTCTTTACCAGAACATCCGTCGCCCGCTCCACCCCAGCCCCGTCGCTCCCCCCGACAAAGAGCACGTTGTGTCCCCCGCCAAACGGATTGTGCAGCGACCGCACCTCATACCCCCCCGGCCCCGGATACCAGAGGTCCAGCAGCGTGAAATACCGGTTGTAGAGCTCCTCTACCGTCCGATTCGTAGACCGGTTCCCCAGGACGATCAGGTTCCCCCGGATGGGCACGGCCGCCTCCGGCGCGTCGTCCTTCACGATGGGAACCCGGACGCCCGACCGCCTCTCGACGGCCTCCTGAATCTGCGACGCCTGCGCGTCGTAAAGGCCGCTGGCCGGGGCCACAATGGCCGCGTTCGCCTGCCCTGCCCTCACCAGCTCCGTCCTGACATGCAGGTCCTTCAGCTTCGTGTAAACCGGCGGGACCTGCGCAGATGGTTCTGAGTCGTTCATGGCCGTTTCCTCAGCTCCGCTCTACAGTCCATCCCTTCACCTCTCCTGCGTCCGTCCCCACCACCGCAACCCCATCCATCACGCCGATGCACGTCGGCCTCCCCCTCACGGAGGACCTCCCGAAGACCTCCCCCTTCCCGTCCAGCGCGACCAGCGACCCGTCCTCGCACCCCACGGCGACCCAGGGCCTGCCGTCCGTGCAAACGCAGGTCAGGACCGTGGGCGGGCTGGGAAGCCGCCGGACCCACGCCTTTTGACATTGACAGTCCAGGGCCATCACCCGTCCGCCGGAGGTCGCAACCAGAATCTCCTTCTTCCCATCCCCGTCCAAGTCGGCCAGGTCCAGGTCGCGCACGTTCAGCGCCGGGTGCCTCTCCCCCGGCCCCAGGTTGACATTGTGGAGCGGCGTCCCGTCCTCCGCCCAGACCGAGGCACGGTTCCAGGACCCGTTGACCTCGCTGATCACCTCTCTCCGGCCATCCCCGTCCACATCCTCGTAGAAGAGATGCCTCCGGCTCATGCTCTGCCAGCCCGGGATGTACGTCTGGCCGGGCGGCACGCCGTGAAAGCTGCGCGGTCTGGGGTCCAGCGTCCGGTTGTTGATCACAGCTACCGTGTGCACCTCCGTGGGGTGGCGAGCGACCAGCAGGTTGACGCTCCCCTCCGGCCCGTCCACCAGCGCGAACCTCGACCCCGCCCCCCAGAACACCGGCATCCGCCTGACGAGCGCCCCGTTTTCATCAATGATCTCCAGCGTGCAAGCGCTCCCCACGAACGCCTGGCTCTTCCCATCCAGAAACACGCCCGTGTGCACCCCGTGCACCCCCTCGTGCCCCGGCGCGGTCCTGAACCAGTAGGGCTTGGCCGCCCGGAACACCTCGGGGTCCTCCTGCGAGGCGAAGACCCACCTCCGCTCGCCGGTGGACAGATCGAAGGCGATGACCCTGTCGTCCACGCACCCGGCCAGCAGCAGCCCGTGCTCCTCCCACCAGCGCAGGGCCCGGATCAGGCCGTCCGCCCTGAGCGTCCGCAGCGCCCTGCCTTCCTGCGTCAGCGCGTGGACCCGCTCCCCCTCCACAACGCAGATTCTGATCCCATCCTTAGAAGAAATGGGGAGGAGCTCCACCGCCCTGCCGCCGATGTCTGCGGTAAAGACCGTCGAAAGGCCCGGAACAGCAGGCCAGGCGGGAGCGCCCGCCCCATGAGCAACCTGCCGCCTCTCCCGGCCCTGGCCCAGCAGCATCTCCAGGCGCTCTCGCACCCGTTGCAGCGCCTGCGGGTCCGGCCTGGCCCCTTCTATGCAGTGCCGGCCTGGGGGCAAAACGAAGGTCCCCTGCCCACCCCCACCTCCCTGAGTCCTGAGTCCTGAGTCCTGAGTCCCCTCCCCTTCCGCCTTCCCCTCGATACGCGGCCTTTGGCCGCTACTCGGGGATACGGCAATCCGCTTATCCCGAGTAGCCCCGAAGGGGCGTATCGAGGGATCGCCCTCCTCAAGCGCAACTTCAACCTTCGTGTCTCTGACCGTCACCACGTGCAACTTGCCCTCTTCAAAGTCCCAGTCCACGCCCACCGGCGCGTCCGCGGACAGGAGCATCGCCCCCAGCCCGGCCCTCGTCAGGCCGATCCCGTGCAGGTGGTCCCGCGCCAGCAGGACGAACTCCCCGCAGAGCCCCTCGAACTCACCGGACACGGCCACAGCCGGCCCCGGCAGCGACAGCGCCGCGGCATTCTCCGCCAGCCGGGCGCAGGTCAGAGGAGCGCCCCTCTCCTCTGCCAGGAGCGAAAAGAAAATCTTTTCTTCGCCGTCTCGCACAGCCCCGCGCCAGACCATTTTTGCGCGGCCCTCCTCCACCGTCGTCTCAAGCGGGTCTGACAGGCGGATCTCAAATGGTCTCTCTGTCTCCACCCGGACCGCGCCCCCCTCCGGCAGCGCCCGCCACGCCCCCTTCCCCTGCCACAGGACCTCCGCCTCCATGTCCCCCGTGTCCCCCCGGAACTTCAGCCGGTCCACGAACAGGACGTAGCGCCCGACGCGCTGGACCAGCGTGCGACGCCAGGAGCAGAACGCCGCGTCCGGGACCTCCCCCACGGCCACAGCCGTCCCCCCGATCACGTCCTGATGCCGCATGGCCCCCTCCATGGCCACCTTCGGCTCCACCATCCCGTCCGCCCGCGCCAGCACCTGGTTCAGGAACCCCTCCAGGACCGTCTGCCCGTCTATGCGCAGCTCCAGAATCACAAACGCGTGGTAGGGGTTGCGCCACGCCCCGTTCCACCCCTTGATCAGGGCGTAGTCCCCCGACGCATCCGGCGCGCTCCGGAAACTCCCGAACTGGAAACACTCCTTTAGCGGCAGGCCGTTGGCCCGGCTCCGCCACATCGGCTCCGGCATCGGGAGAAAGCTCCATCTCCCCACCAGGTCCGTCGGCAGGGCCGGCCGGAGATGCGCCTCCGGCGCGAACGACTGCCCCAGGCGGAAGACACCCAGGTCTATCCCCGTGCGCCTCAGATACTCCAGCCATCGCCCGTCCTGCATCACGTAGGCCGCCTTGCGCAGGCACCCGATGGACGCCTGGCTGATCGCTCCGTCCGGCTCCCGCCCGGAGAGCATGACCTCCTGCCCGAGCAGGAACGTCCGCAGCACCCCGTTCTCCAGCAGCTTTCGATCCCCGGTCAGCAGCATGTAGGTCAGGACAGGCTCCAGGCCCGTGCAGTACCAGGGGTAGATGTCGTCCTCGCTGTCCATCCACGCGTGCCGGTGCAGCGGCGAAAAATACCACATGGCCCAGTCGAGGCAGTGCTGCCAGAGGGGATCGCCATAGTCCCTCTGAAAATACCGCCCCAGGAGGTAGAGCACCACCGCCGACCACTTCCCGTGCCGGGTCCCCACCCTGGGCGGCGGCTCATCGTAGGGCCGGACCCCTTTCTGGACATTCTCGTAGAGCGTCCTTCGCCAGCCCCACTCCTGCGGATGGGCGAACTGTTTGGAGAAGGCGTTCGTCACCCGCAGCCGCTCCTCGTCCGAAAAGGCCGGGCTCTCCTCGATCAGGTCCCAGAACAGGATCATCTGATGCGCGCCATAGTGATACGGGCCGCTCAGGGGATCGTCCTTGTTCTCCACCAGCTCCCCGTCGATCTCCGTGATCTCCCGCTTCGCCCGCTCGTCCGGAAAGGCCAGCCGCAGCGCCTCCCGCGCGTGGAACTCGTCCCCCGTCACATAATACATCGCCATCCGCTTGCTGAGGCTGTTCCACCCGAAGTAGCCCACTGACCCCCGCCCGGCGTTGGCGTCCCAGATCTCAAACGCCTTCAGGTCCTTCTGCGGCGCCATCCCCCGGCCCAGTTGAACCTCCATCA